>NZ_JACSKM010000002.1:0-363283 GCF_018617615.1 Exiguobacterium sp. s189
CGTGACCAGAAGCCGGAAGGCTTTTTCTGGCTGGCGCATCGGACGGTCGACGCCAAGCACAATTTCATCGTCGATGTACACGTCACACCTGGGAACGTCTCAGACAGCACCGTCTATCTCAATCGGCTCGACCATGTCCTCGAACGTTTCCATTTCCCGCTCGAGGCGGTCGCACTCGATGCAGGCTACTTCACGACCGGGATCGCGAAGGCGCTCGTCGAACGGGGCATCTTCGGGGTCATCGCCCGGAGGCGTTTCGGTGGGAAGAAGGGGATGTTCCGCAAGACCCGGTACACGTACCTGCCCGAGGAAGATGCGTATCTCTGTCCGGCGCGACAGCGCCTCACCTATCAGACGACGGACCGCCACGGCTATCACCATTACGTCTCCGACCCCTCCATCTGTCAGAACTGCCCTCTCCTCGAGAAGTGCACGTCCAGCCGGACGCACCGAAGGGACATCACCCGCCACGTCGATGAACATTACCGCGAGCAGGTGAACGAGAACCGACTGTCTGCGTCTGGGAAATCCCTCTACCGACTGCGGCCGCAGACCGTCGAGCGCTCGTTCGCCGATGGGAAAGAACTCCATGGGCTCCGTTTCACCTTCTACAGGGGGACCGCGAAGGTCCAACGCGCCAATCTGGTGGCAGCCACCGCACAAAACATGAAGAAGCTGGCCAACCTGTTGGCCAGAAAGGACCGTCTACATAACATTTCTTCAATCTTATGTCGGGCAGAACGCCTCAAGCTCGTTGAACATAAAAAAAGACGAACCAAATCGCCATATGCGATTTGGTTCGTCAACAGCCTGAGCCCATCCGAGCGGATGGGCTTTTATCATGTGTCCGCCGGGTAATGAACACCAACTTGTTTTCGCACCGTTGTCATCACAGCAGCTAGACCTATCATATCTGTCCTTGAATGTGCAACCACCTCTGAATTTTCAGCTTCGATTGCTCGCACGAATGCTTTGATCTCATAGGACATCGGAGCGTTCTGTGATTTTGATATGATTTCTGACGTGCCATCCCGTAACTCTAGACGGACATCATCGCACGTCGCGATATCGTCGATGATGATGCGTCCCTTTTCTCCAATGATCTCAGAGGGAGTCGATGTCGCATGGATTTTTGAGTGCATGACAACTACATCAAGGTCGTCATAAGAGAGAAGGACCGTACCACTCCCGTCCACTCCAGATTCTAACGTAACGCCGCTCGCCTGAATCTCATTCGGCTGACCAAACAGTTTTAAGGCAGGTCCGAGGAGATAGACACCGAGATCCATCAACGAGCCGTTCGAAAAATCAGGATTGAACGTGTTCGGATTCTCCCCTTGTTTATACAGGTCGTATCGTGAAGAATACTGTGATTTATTGAAGACGGCTCGACGCACTGGCGCGATTTGCTCCATCGCCTCTTGAATCCGTTCGAGGTTCGGCATGAACAAGTTTCGAAGTGCTTCAAGTAAGACGACCTCGTTCTCCTTCGCGACTTCAATCATGCGAGTGACTTCTTGAACGTTCGAGGCGAGTGGTTTTTCACAGAGGACGTGCTTCCCATGCTGCATGAACAAGATGCTCTGTTCAGCGTGAAGTGAGTTCGGGCTCGCAATATAGATGGCATCGATGACATCACTCTGAGCCATCTCTTCAAGTGACGTGAACGTATGCACGATGGAGTGATTTTCTGCGTATTCTTTAACACGTGATTCCGTGCGCGAGTAAAGTGCCGTCACTTCAACATAATCCAACTGATTGATCGTCTCAATAAACCAGTCTGTGATGAAGTTTGTACCAATGATGCCGAAACGAATCATGTGAATTCCTCATTTCTATGTAGATTTTTAACAAGTTTATTAACTAGGTTGAACTCGAAGGTTCATGAGAAATTTTGACTTGGTTCTTTTAAAATCAAGTAACAAAATATGAAACCTAGAAGAAGTATAAGCGTAGTTAACACTATACATCAAATTGATTAGGAGAATTGCTATGAATAAAACAGATATATTGCTCGTTGGCACAACACATCTAAACATGCCAAACAATGGTGATTTTTTTATGCCAAAAATGCCAGATGTTTTAAGCGAAAAACGTCAGTTAGAAATTAAACAATTCGTGAATCAATTAGCAAAATTTGAGCCTACTAAAGTATGTGTAGAAATGAATACTTCAAAGAAAGAATACATAAATGAGCATTTTCAACGTATCATTCAACAGCCGGAATTAACAACCGCTAACGAACACGAACAAATTGCATTCCGACTTGCACAACAATCTAATCTAGATTTCGTATATCCAATCGATTGGAATGAGGATGAGGGATTCAGTTTAGAAACCATTATTCAAGATGAGAAGCGAGAAATGGAGGAAATATTATCATCCCAACAAGATGTCATGAATCATATCGAAAAAATATTTAAGAGTCGTACGATTTCTGACTATTATAAAGAAATTAATCACCCTACAATTACATTATCTATGCATCGCGCCTATTTAGAGATTGCATCTCTTGAAGTGTCTGGTACTAGGTGGGTATCACACTACTGGTATTTTCGTAACTTAATGATTTTTAAGGAATTGATGTCACTAAGGGAATCAAATGATCGGATCTTTGTACTTTATGGTTTAGGACATATCCATCTGTTAAAGCAATTCTTGAGTGAGAGCGGATTGTTTTCTGTCCATGAATTAAATACATATTTAATATGATTTCGGTATGTGAAATAATATTAAATAACATTTTCGACCTTTAATTTTGTGACTAAATCCACTGACTCTCAATACGATAAAGAATTCAATGGATTGCCCATTTAATTTACTTAATATCTTCATTAACTTTCGACTAGTTCAGCACGCTTTCTATCCTCGAATGGCCAGCGATACACCTGCTCGTCTTTCATGACATAAGCAACACCGTCTTCAATCATCAATGACGAGCAGTCAAGGAGATGCCGGGGCATCGGATATGAGTCAATCCGTCCGTTCATATGGACATGGACGAGACGAGCATCGATTGAAGAGATGACCCACACCCCCTTCTTAGACGCGTACATCACGTCACAATCATGAAGAACTGGAGCCTTTCTGAATTCTTGATTATAGCGAAAACGTACGGTTCCCTCCTTTGAGAAACAAACGAGTGCCTCGGTAGAGATCCCATCTCCAAAGATGCCCTCGTCCCCATATCCGATCCAAATTCCAGTATCATTCATTACAACAGCTGCAATCGCGTTTCCTGCATGAAAGGAATACTTGATCTGTCCATGCGTATCCAGCACCCACGCATTGATTGGTTCTCCTTCTAACGTAAACGCCCAAATGAACAAGTGATTCTCGTCGATGATTCGAATACCCGAGACATATTCATGCCGTTTAAGGTCTATGACCAGCTCATCCCAATTAATATAGAATCGATGATTGGACTTTACCAAACGAGCGGAGCCCATTGACTTCTGCATATCGAAATCAACCATCTCTATTTCATCGTTCATACACAATCATCCCTTATCATCTTCCAATCGCATGAACTGTAACGCCTCTCGAAACTGTCTAGATTCTTCATCAGTCACTCCTTCATCCACATATCTCGATTTCCAATAAGGAGAGAGGTCCACCTCTTCAACACCGATCCGTTTGAACCAGTCCAAAACGGTCTCATTCGATTGATGCTTTAATGAAACCGGTAAATCCAAGTTGAACTGGATGAGCGCATTCCGAATCGCGCTATCGGTCCATTGAATCTCTTTGGATTCTACAAACTCTTTTGCTTTAGTCTTTCTACGTCTTCGTTTTAAGGCGTCACTCGAGAAATCAATGGTCGAGACGACACGATTTCTTCTTCGCATCGCGATGATCAGTAGAATCATTAAAACAATCAATCCTCCAATAAGGAACCATAACCAGTATGAACTCCCTGACTCCGTCACCGTCCCATCTGCTCCGAACGTGTAATCTAGAAAGTCGATATTCAAGAACTGTAATTCATCGTCCTCTCTCATCTTGCGTGACTTCCCTTCATAAAAACCGCTGCTCTCACCATCCTCTCCAGAAAAAAGGAGCACAATCCCTCCCTCCGTAGGGTCGTGAAACCATTCCCAAAACAGACGAACCAGATGGATCAATCCAGTCACCAACATCAAACCGCCGAGCATGATCATCAATAATCGGGTTGTAAATCGCATCGTAACCTCCGTCACACATTATGTCCTATCGTATCATGCAAGATTAAGGATTGTCAGAAAAATCCAAATAAAAGGACCGAAAGATTTTTCGGTCCACTGTATTACAAAATTGCTTCCGCGAGCAGACGGTCGAACTTACGCACATCCACTTTTTTATTTAGATTGATTTTGATTGTTCCGGCGCGCGTGAACAGTTGGACTTCTGAGTTCAAGTCGAACATGCGTCCCGCGTTCTCCGTCGAATACATATTGATCGAGTCGTACGGAAGTGAGTAGACTTCAATCTTCTTCCCCGTGAGCCCTTGCGCGTCACGGACAATCAGGCGTTTGTTCGTGAAGACAGCGACGTCACGCACCGTCTTGTAAGCAGCGACGGCCCGCTCCCCATCGATGAATGACTCCGTGATATCACTTGGCACCTCACACTCTGAATAAAATGTCCACGACAAATCGCCAATCGGGTTTCCCATATCGATTCCTCCCTATATGAAATGAATGTATTATCCCCTATATTCCACAATTCTCGTTTGATTAGACCTTGAATGGGAAGATAGTGTATAGCACGTTGATTGTAGAGGAGGACGTCGTTATGATCGCGCAACAGGTGATCACATTACTACTCATTGGTTATTTCATTTATTTGATTGATTCCAAACGCAATTACTTCCCTGTTCCGGTCATCTTGGTCTTGATTGGGATTGGTCTCTCGTATATCGCCTTTTTTGATTCAGTGTTCATCTCAAAAGATATGATTTTCGAGGTGTTCCTGCCTGCACTTCTCTTTACATCTGCCTATCAGTTCAAATACAAAGATTTGAAGGACAATATCGGGATCATTACTATATTGAGTACGATCGGTCTTGTCTTGACCGCTATCTTGATGGGATATGGGACGTTTTGGATCAGTGAGTTCTTTACCCCGCTCAGCCTGACCGCCTCTTTTTTATTGGCGTCCATCTTGATTCCGACCGACCCCGTGTCCGTGACCGCGATTTTAAAGCGGAGTAAAGGTGAGAAGCGGATTGCGGATGTTGTCGAAGGTGAATCGATGGTGAACGATGGAACGAGTGTTGTCATCTTCACCATCTTTCTCAGTATGTTCGCGACGGGAGAACGATTCTCCACGCTCAGCTTTTTAACTGATTTTTTAATTGTGTCTGCCGGAGGAATCGGCATCGGTTTCATTTCTGGATTTTTACTTAAGAAATTGATGATTGTCAGTTATAAGAAGCATGAGCTCGTCATGTTGACGATCGTGACTGCATATGGTGCCTTCTATCTCGCCGATGCGCTAGAAGTGTCTGGTGTACTCGCAACGGTGACAGCGGGGATGATGTTGTCTCACGAACTCGGAACAAAAGAGGATTGTGAAACTGTCCAACGTCATCTAGATGGTTTTTGGGACATCGTCATTCCGATATTGCTCGCTCTCTTGTTCTTATTGATTGGAATCGAAGCGACCAGCTATTTATCTGTATCTCTCTGGACGTTCGCCGTTCTTTTATTCTTACTTTCAATCGTGACCCGGTTCATCGTCGTCGGCGGCCTCGTCTATTCGGTCCCCGTCTGGCGTAAGGAATTTAAAGACGATTTAACGGCGACTTCCTTACTCACGTGGTCGGGAATCAAAGGAACGATGTCGATTGCCCTCGTCCTCTGGCTAGAAGCAGAGAATATCGACGGGTCGAACGAGATGATATCCCTCGCGTTCGCCGTCATTTTACTCTCCCTGATCTTACAAAGCATCGGTGTTTACCCACTGACGACATACTTAACGAATAAACATGACAAATGACGGAACCCTTCCTCAGAGAAGGGTTTTTTAGATTCTTAAATTGACTTTGTCTACTTTTAGTGTAAAATTACACTTGTTATATATTAGGAGGTGATTATGTTGGAAAACGCGACAACGCCATCCGCTGCCATTTCTACTGGAGTGGTGACGGTTGTACTTGCTCTTGTTGCAACGTACCTTACTCCATCGTTCTTAAAAGTCGGAATCATCTGGGATCTTGTTGCTTTCTTAGTCATCGGCATTGCGACATTCAGTTTTACATATCACTTTTATCAATCGAAACGATTCACATATTGGCAATACATTTCCTGCTATATCGTCGTCTGCCTGCTCTTATTCACCGTGTTTCTCGGCATCTCTTGGATCCTGATTTTCATTAGCTCGGCGTCACTTTGAGTTGTACGAACAGAAAGGAAAAACCATATGCAAAAATCTGAATTTATTGGACAGGTCTCTCGAAAAATGAAATTGATTCGTATTGAATCCCAGCATTCACAGGATGAGATGGCGAATTTACTTGGTATATCCAAAAAAACACTCATTCAAATCGAGAAGGAGCGAAATGAAGCGAGTTGGTCGACCGTAGTGACGGTATGCGCCTTGTTCAATGAGAGTGAGATCCTCATCCATTTAATCGGTGATGACCCGGTCGAGTTCGTCAAACTGATTGCGACCGCGAACACATATGAACCGAAAGAAAAGACGCTCGGCGGACGTGTCTTTTGGCACGCAATCGAGGCAGGTCCCCACTTCATTCTTCAGCAAAATATCATCAGCGGACATTATCGTATCATCGACCTCGATCATGTGAGGTGGTACAGCACGTTTGATGCAGAAGATGCCGAACAGGTAAGGTCGAAGTTGGAACATCAGCGTGAGGTTTCAGATGACACGAAAGCATAAAGATTTGGTGATGGCTTTCAGTCTAATCGTCATAACAATCGTCTACTTTTGGCAGATGCCAAACATCGCGTATGACTACATTTGGTTAGTTGGCACAATCATTTTACTCGTCCTCTCGTCTATATCGATCACGCGCTTGATTCAATCATACGTTCCACTTTCTTTGATAAAATTCGTCCTGATTAGCGTGATTTTTTTCCTTGTACTCTGTTGTCTGTTGATCACCATGTTTTATGTCGTAGCGCTTTACCAGATGAATCACTTATAACGAATTGGAGGGTTTCCTATGAGATTTTATGTCGGTTCAAGTTTTGCGAATATCGAAGAAGTACGGTTCATCCGTGATCAGCTGATTGCGCTCGGTCACACGCATACGTATGACTGGACACAAAACGAACGTGCCGCTTCGATTGATGCATTACGCTCAATTGGTGAAGAAGAAGTCGCTGGAATTCAATCAGCGGACTTCGTCGTCATCCTGTTGCCTGGAGGCAAAGGCGCACACGTCGAACTCGGGATTGCACTCGGGACGAACAAACCCGTTTTCCTTTACGATTTGGGTGATCAAATGATGAATATGGAGGAGACGAGCACGTTTTATCATGTGGATGCGGTACAACGCTTGGAGGGACCGTTCAACGACGTTCCTCGACAAATTCAACATCAATTGAAGTCCTCTAATCACGCTTGAGCCGATGCCCTTTATTCTCGGCGGAGTGCAGCCTACCTAGTCCATGTAATACTTACTCAGCTTTGTTCAATTAATGTTTATTTAGTTTGTACTTCAATTAATCAATCATACCTAATTGCATCACCAAATGTTGAATCTCAGCACTTAAAAAATCAGTCAACTCGACCAATTCTTCCTTAGATGGAAACAAAGATACGCCTGCTACTCGATAAGTTTCAGGGACAGAAGCAGTACCACCTAAAGCTAGTGCGTTCTTATACTTTTTCAGAGTGTTGACTGGATGTTGCTTATACTGCATATACATGCGAAGTGCAGCAATCTGAGCGAGCGCATATTCTATGTAATAGAATGGTGTTTCAAAAAGATGAATGACACGCAGCCACTGTTTACCCTTTACATCTCTCACATCGTTCCAATCAATCAAATCAGTATCATATTGATCAACCAAGCATTTGAAGATATCATCAAATGAATCTATATTCTTTTCTAAATCATAGAGATTGTGTTGAAACTGATCCACGATGAAAACAGTTGGCAAAAATTCGATAATCAATCGAAAATGTTCTAGTTTAGCTTGAATGAAAGCTCGTTCATCTGAAAAGATAGTTGTCCAATGGTCCATCGAAAATAGCTCTAGTGACATGGCTGCGAATTCGCCGACTTCAAACGAAATGGTTTGCGCTTCGAAAAATAGGTGTTGCTGTGAGAGATCATGGTGGATGGCGTGACCCATTTCATGCAATAACACAACGTAGTCATCAAATCCGCCGAAACGGTTCATAAAAATGAAAGATGATTTTGAGTCGGGTAAAGATTCACAAAATCCACCTTCAGCTTTATTCGATCGAGGTGATAAATCGAGATGGCCCTTCGCACACATGTCCCTAAACAGTTTTTCAAAGTAGGGATCGACTTCATTCAAGATTCGTTCCGTTCCACCGATTAAATCATTCGACGAAACGGATAGATCGTGATGATCCGAAAATGGAGAAATGAATGAATCCCATGGCGAAAGTTTCGATTTCTTCAATCCCTTTGTCTGTAGCTTCTGGAACGAGCGACGAAGTGGCTCAAAATGTTTACTCACTTGATTCGCAAATCGCATACAATCCTCGGCATCATAATCTAGACGACCTAGCTTCATGAAGGCTAGGTCACGGTAACTCTTATCATTTAAGCGTTGCGCCTGCTGTTCCCGATTTTGAATAAGACTTTCCAAGCAATCAGTAATGTCATCCTCTTTTGAGACATACGCTTTATACATATGCGTAAAAGCTTGTTTACGGATGGATTCATCAGCATCGTATAGGTCTCCTTGAAGTTCCGCAATCGATCTAGAATCATCTATCGGATCAGTCAATTGACCAATTGTTTGCAAATACCTCTGTATGAGTTGATCCTCTTCAATCAATAAATCAACATTCTCTTCATGATAAAGACTCATCCGATTTCGCATTAGGCGAGTGACATGGTGTTCATCCTCAATATACTGTAAGGCAATTCGTGAAACATGTCTTTTCAGCTCATTGAGTTCAGGTTTTATAATGGTTAGAACATGATGTTGTCTTTGATTTGCTTCATCGCTATTGATGTCTCGCTGAACGTCAATATAGCTCTTTGTGACATATTCATCATATTTTCCAATCAATGCTGAATATTTCGATATGAATCCATCTAACTGATCAGAATCAATTTTATGAATAGTCGCAAGTACTTGGTTCGTCTCTTTTATTTCTTTATAGTCGATCAACACTGCACCTCGATTCCTAGTTAATTTTCTATATTATGGTTATAACCAAAATTATTGTTCCTTATATTTTCACAATATGCTATCCTTACGAAAATGATCTGACAAACGCGATGAAGAGAACAGTACATCAATGAATCTTTCGTAGAGAGCTCCGTCTGGTGAAAAGGAGTAAAGAACGTTGGTCGAAACAAACCTCTGAGCAGCGCCATGGAACTCCCCCCGAGGGATATGGCGACGGGCACTCCCGTTATAGAGTTGAGGTATAGTCCGACTCGTTCGGCAGTACCGAATAAGGTTCGTGCGGTGACGTGCGGACGAACAGGGGTGGCACCACGATGAGAATCTCGTCCCCAAGAATTCGTTCTTGGGGGTGGGATTTTTTTGCGTTCCGAAAGTGATCAAAAATTGAAGGAGTGATTGACTTGAACTCGTTTCGAAAAACCTCTGCGCTGCTTCTCGTCAGTGTCGGAATCTCAAACCTCGGTGCCTGGGTATACTTCATTGCACTCAACCTGATTGTCCTAGAAATGACTGGTTCGCCATTTGCTGTCTCAGTTCTCTATGTGTTAGTTCCGCTCGCCTCGCTCATCTCGAATCTTTGGTCAGGTAGCCTGATTGACCGAGTCGATACGAGGCGACTGATGATGTTATTGGATGGTTTACGAGCGTTCCTCGTATTCAGCTTAGGCTGGATTGATTCACTGTGGCTCATCTACGGAATTGTCTTTCTCCTCAATGTAATGAGCTCGCTATTCGAATCATCGAGTCTGGTCTACATGACGCAACTCGTACCTGCCTCGAATCGACAAAAGTTCAATGCGATGAAGAACTTTGTGCAGTCATCCGGATTTATTTTAGGTCCAACAATTGCCGGACTACTCTTCCTAGTTGGGAGTTCAACAACTGCAATTTTCGTGAATGCGTTCGCACTCGTTGTCTCGGTCGGAATGTTGTCGAGCCTTCCGTCCCATCATCGAACGAATGTATCTATTGAACCCTTCTCCGTCCGATTAATTATCGAAGATTGGAAAGTCGTCATCCGATTTGCATCGAATGCTAAATACGTGACGCTCATCTATGGATTGTTCTGTGTCATGACCATCTTCATGTCTGGGCTCGATTCCTTGGAGGCGTCATTCGCGACCCAAGTCCTTCACTTGTCTGAGAGCCGATATGGATTTCTCGTCAGTATCGCTGGGATTGGAATTATCGTTGGGTCACTCATCAATTCAAGATGGAGTCACCGTTTATCCTTATCGTTTTGTATTGGATTCGGGGCAATCATGACACCAGTCGGCTATCTCCTGTTCGCAGGCTCTTCTTCGTTCACGATGGCTTCCATCGGATTTTTTATTCTGACGTTCGCGCTTGCGTTCGCCAATACCGGATTTTTGTCATTCTATCAATACCATGTTCCTGTGGAAATCATGGGCCGGTTCTCTGGTGTCATCAATGTGGCAGAGTCGCTATTCGTCATCCTGCTCACATTCGGGATTGGACTCCTTGCCGAAATGGTCGGGATTCGCCCAGTCTATCTCGCATTCTCGATTGTCTTCTTCCTCGTTGGTTGTTACACCATATATGTCATTCGCGACCGCTCGAAACGGGAGTATTTCATACACAATCAAATTGAAGAAGCGTCTTAAGTCATGAGCCGGTCGTTTTTATGCGACCGGCTTGTTCGATTCGATGTATGGCTTCGATGATTGTGTCTGGTCGCTGTAAGTGAATTTGATGACCAGTTTTTTCTGCGATGATGAGTTCGGATTGATTTGATAATCTTAACTGTTGATAGATGAGTTCGTGCCATGTCTCTTCTAACAAGCGAATTTCTGCCTCAGGAGAACCTCCATTTATTCCTTCCTGAATCATCGCTTCATGGTCTCGGCCGATGACAATTAACGGAATCGATGAAAATGTGCCCATCTTTTTGATGATAGAGGCATCGTCGCGCCAGAATGATTCTTCTTCCAACATCGTTTTGTATAGCGTAGGTGATTGATAAAAGTTTCTGAGACGGTCAATTGCATCTGATGAGAGGTTTTTCTGTTCGTCTGACCACTCAGGCTGATGGATTTTCTTTAGTTCTTCTTTTGAAAGGATTGCATAGGAGTGACACATCGTTCTCCAATCTCCATCTGAATATTGACGATCCATTTCAGGCGTCTCCAACTTATCTAATAAAGTAAGATCATGGGAAGTGGAATCGACTAGTACGACCCCGCTTACTTTATTCGGAAAAACTTTGGCCATATGTTGTGCACACAAACCTCCGTACGAATGACCGACTAATATGATTGGTTGATATAGCTGAAGGGCATCCAACAATTTAACACATTCCAAAATGTGTGATGCTGTTCGACTCGAACGATTGTTCATCTCACTCTCACCATAACCTGAACGATGATAAAGCAATACTTGATAGGACTCGCTTAATTGTTCAGAAAGAGAAACCCACTCTTCGAATGAACCTCCCATTCCTGTCATCACCACGATGAGGCGTTCCCCGGAACCGAATAATCGATATTCCATGTCATATCCATTGACTTCAATCACTCTATTCATACACTCCACCGTTTAATCAGCTCAAGATCCTCCGGAAATGTATGGTTCAACCGTTCTAATTCATGAATTGAACACCATTTGACTTCATCGATGTCCGAGTCGATGATTGCGGTCGACACTCGCTCCTCACACGTTGCCAAGAAATAATGCGTCTCGACTTGATCATTTGAAAGGATGGCTCGTTTGATATGTAATAGTCGATTCACAGAAATGCGATATCCCGTTTCTTCGAACACTTCACGCAGGCAACACTGTTCAGGAGTTTCCCCTTCTTCTAAACCACCTGATGGCAAACTCCATTGTTGTATGTCGCGGTTTTTCACAAGAAGGATTTTCTTTTCTTCATTGATGCATAAGGCAGCCGAACCAATCCATTTTTTCATCCATTCATACCTCCCTTTTTAACAAGTTGACCAATTAATTGATAATCGAATGAGTGCTCAATCGCGTCAATCACACCGTGCACAATTTCCTCATGCGTCAACCAGCGAAAGTTCTCACCATCCTGCTTCGCACCTAATTGAACTTGTCGGTACGTTTGTTGTTCGTTTATACATAAAGCCCTTTTCTCCTGTTCGGAGTTCGCCTGGTTCCCTAAAATATGTAGAACATCTGCATGTGAGGAATGATTCAAGATGATTTGCATCGCCTTCCCGGAGTCCCGGTGTACCCATGCGATGATTTGTTTGAATGGTCCGTACCACTTGATCGATTCTTGTAGCCCTTTTGATAAATCCTGTTCGCTACGATAATCAAGTAGTAGTGAATGACACGTTTCAGGGTTTCGTCGAACGACTTTTGCCATTCTTTCCGGGTCTCGCCCGATGACAGTGACAAGATGTTCGCTTGCCAAACAAGATGTGACTTCAGCTAACATTCCGGTACCACCGACAATTAAAATATGTTTCTGGTTCATATCATCACCTCATTTCCATTATACACCAATCAATGAACTCTCTTTCTGTAAAGAAGTGTTTTGAAACATTGGCGTATTTTCAAAAATATCCCGTTATTCAATTAAAGAATCACTTATAATGAATCAAGTGTACGAATCGGTTTGAATCATCACTATTTCGGAAAATGGATAATAGTGTTACTATTACAATTTATTTCTTTTGGGAAGGGGGAGATGAGATGCGACATTGGTCTGCCACGTCACTTCAACTGATTGCGCTCATCGTTGGCTCATTGATCGTCAGTACTCTATTGTCTTCTGTTCTGATGATGAACAATCTACCGGTCTGGTGGATGATTTGTATCCCTGTCCTCTTTCTTTCAACGCTACTCATACACCGAGCCTCTGGAGTTCTGATCGCGTTAGGGTTCGGCGCTTACTTTTTAATCATGATGTCCGGCTATACGTATCCCGTCCTTAAGCAATTCATTATTCTTTTGTTGTTAGCGATGTTGACGAGTCTTGCTTACTTGCTTCAAGTCGGTCTTTTTCGCTCTCAATTTGCTTTGAGCGTCGCAGAAGCGAGAGTCAGTCAATTAATTGCTGTCGATCCTGAGACAGGGTTTGATAATCGTAATCGATTCTTCATGGACCTTGAAGCAGAGCGGGATCGATTGATCCGAAACGGTGGAACGTTCGTCGTCACATTCGTCACATTACCTCTCCTAAATGATTTCGAAAAACGTTATGGACAATCCGAATATGAATGGTTTTTAGATTATTTCAGCGACGAATTACATGAAGCGACACGACGGACCGATAAAAAATATCGGGTCGCCTCAGATACGTTTGCCATCCTCTTTCCTCAAACCACACTCGTAAAGGCACAAATCGTTCATGAACGCATCAAACCACTGTTACAAGGATACTCTCGTCTAGATGGCGAACCACTTACTATTGATTGTTTAGATAAATCATTTGAAGTGACCTTAGAGAATTCATTTATGAGTTTGGATGAGATTCGGATGTACTTGAGTGAAGACGAAAAAAAATGAGTTCAGGAATGAACTCATTTTTTATTCAAATAGATGTTCAGTTTATGATTCTCATCGATTTCAATGACATATTGTCGATTGATGGTCATTTGAATAGGACTCGGGATCGACAGCTTTGGTGAAAACAGCCACACACGACCTTCTGGCACCAATAAAATGTATGTATCGCTATTCGGTGCGCCTAAAAAATTCAGATGACGTTCATCGATTGGGTTGCCGTCTCGGCGGTGGATCTCGATGTTCGCAAGTTCTTGTGCGACATGAAGCGGGTCTACTGCAGTCAAGCTCATCTCGCCGATTCCAAGAAAGTCATCAGTAGAAAATACCTCTGCATCACTTTCTGGGTTAATCGAATGTCGAGCAATCAATTCGACGACATTCTCGTCCGCATCGTAAAAATAAAGTGACGAGGCATCAATCCCTTCGAAGTAAATCTCATCCTCCCCATCTTCAATCAAAAGTAGAACACGTGATTTAATCCATTCTTTCGCTTCTTTGAATCGATTGGACGGGATATTAATGGCGAAATGATACTGTCGCTCTTGAATGGTCGCTGCCTCTTGAAACACCAGCGCATCTTCACCTAGATTGATTCGAAAACTCGTCGAGTCTTCTTCAATGACTGATAATCCAAGCTTTCCCGTATAAAAACGTTTCATTTCGTCAAGCCGATTCGTGTACAGTGTAGTTTCTGTGATTCTCATGAAATCCCTCCTCGCCTTCCTCATCACTATTCTTGATTCCTTCACTTGATCATTCGCTTGTACGTTTTGTATTCTCGCCAACTCATATTCACCCCTAACAGCTCGTTACAAACGTCCCTCTGCCAAGTGTGTGGGTTGAAGCCCATCACTGGCTTTGACGTTTCACCTGAATCGTCGAAAGTCAAAGCCAGTTGAACAAGTCCCTTCTCTATATAAAATTTGGCCAACCTCGGATTGTGTCGCATGAAATATCCTCCTAAAGAAAAGTAGGGCTGAACTGCCCGCGGACATCTCTCAATGGCCTTGACCAGATACTCTCGCTCCATATGTCTTAGCGATTTTGACATGCTTAGACAAATCAATGCAGAAACCTCAGCTGATGCTTCCTCAATCAATCGATTAGCCACTTCCATGACTTCCTCGTCCAATTCAAAATCATTCCAACCCATATCATATAACGCTAAAGCCAAATAGAATGGTTTATCTGGATGGTATGAAAAGGCTGTTCGGCAAAACGCATTCACTCGATCATAATCTTCAATCCGATCCATCCGTTCGTAACCGATAAGCAAATCCCAACGATATGAATCGGTCGGGTCAAGCATCACATGGTCGATCAACAGCTGCTCGATGTCCGGAGTGTCGCGCATGAAGTGTTCAAGTTCATTGAATTGTTTGTCGTGAACAAGTACCTCTATTCGCTCCGACATGGTCTGCTGAATGGAAGTGAGCGCTTGATTTCCTGAATACAAATCGAAAATCAAAGATGACTTCAACTCACTCACTCAGTTAACCTCCTTTATTCATCACGTTCAACGAGTCGGAAAATGTCATCTACCCTCGACCTCGTGATGCCATTGCGCTGTTCGATCGCAAGAGGATGATTCGTCGGTTCGAGTTCAATCAACGGACGTAATCCGACTCCACGCATATGGACGTTTGTCTTCAGATTGATTGTATTTGGGTAAATCGGCAATTCCATCGATAACCAGCCAAACATCGGGTCGAGATCAACACGAGCGGGCTCATCCCATAAATCGATGACTTTAAAAAAATTATCCGCACTGAGTGACACCCAGACGTTCCAGATGAAGGGGTCTTCTTCCCCAACGATTGGAATCTCGAGACATCCGTAAATGAAGAAGTGGGCTTCATCGAGGACACATACATCATCTGTCAATACGACACGTTTTTTCATCTCACGTGTTGTCATTCCATTTAGAACTGTTGGCATCCTTGATCCAAAACCACCTTCACTTTCTGTACTCCTGCCACATTTTGAGCAAGTACAATTTTTGTTATGTTTTCGTTTGAATGGGTATCTCATACATTCTCTCTTTCTATTTTCAAGTTAAAAATTCGGTATGTGAAATAACAAAATGCTAATAAGATTATAATAAGTTAGACAATCACTACACCCTTTAATTCAGTATCTAACACTCTCGTTCGCGTATCATTTTTCGATAGAAACACTTCTTCACCCTTTTCATCATAGCAATACGCGATTGGTATCGATACACCACAATTTCGATACGACCCATCCGCGTGACTCGTTCCGATGATCATCGCTTTACGTTCCATCGCAATCTTTCTCGCTTCTTCGGACCACTCCATGAATTGTTCTTCACTAAACATCCCGACCCCGATTGGATTGAATATGATTGATAGATGCCCGTGATTCTTTAGTCCCTCTACACCCATAAAAATCTCCCTGCAAAGTAAATATCCGTATTCCTCCGCTCCATCTATGACACTTGATGGCATGAACAAGTACTCATTTTCAGGTGTTTTCGGTCGCGTTAACAGCGTTTCACCTTTCTTATTTACAATGAGAACCCGATCTTTATTCGTATCATCCCGATAACCCAAGACAATTGCCGTCTTGAATGCACTAGCTAACTGACGAACCATATCTAATTCTGTATATGTACAATATCCCTCTGGGTAGAGAATCAAGTCCACTTTAGGGTTCGACTCAATCTCTAGCTTCAGTTGCTCGAGATTTCGTTCCATCTTTGGTTGTCCAATTAATACATTCATTATTAGTCCCCCGCTCCATTGACTACATCTAGTATTCATATGTATGTGAGATGATCGTATGCACCTCACCATAAAGCACGAATTCAATCCCTCTTCATCATACCATCGATCATCTGACTTATTCCTATTTGACTGTCACAATCACATTCCCAATCTTCTTTCCTTGATCGACGTATCGGTGTGCCTCGACAATCTCATCTAGTGAATAAACCGAATCAATGACGGGTTGTAGCTCTCCTGCTTCAAACAATTCGTTCAAGAACATCAAATCCTCTTTTCGTTCGCTCGCCGGTCCCTGTCCCGCGACGGAACTGAACACACCATTCTTTGCCACGTGCGTTTTTGCTAGTCGTTTATCAATTTTCCCCGAAGCGTCAAAAACGGCATCATACGTACCCAATTCGCGGTCGTAGCCTTCTTTCGAATAATCGACGACCACATCTGCCCCAAGTCGCTTCACGAGCTCGATGTTCCGCTCATGGCAAACTGCTGTGACATGTACGCCGAAATGTTTTGCAATCT
Source organism: Exiguobacterium sp. s189 (assembly GCF_018617615.1). Taxonomy (NCBI): domain Bacteria; kingdom Bacillati; phylum Bacillota; class Bacilli; order Caryophanales; genus Exiguobacterium; species Exiguobacterium sp. s189. The sequence continues at coordinate 17,105 of NZ_JACSKM010000002.1, forward strand.
GTACGGCAGTGGAGCCGACTGCACCTGAGCCACCATAAATCAAAACATTTGTCGCCCGTTCGATGTTTGCTTTCCGTAAAAAGTGTAACGAGGTCGTCCCTCCGAACGGAAGTGCCGCCGCCTCGATAAAGCTGGCATGCGCGGGCATCTGAACCACACATTTCGATTCGTTCACGCATGCAAATTCCGCATATCCACCAAATCTCATTCCCGCGAGCGCATAGACGTTCTCCCCTACTTGAAAGCTCTTTACACCACTACCGACCTCTACCACTACACCTGCCAACACGACTCCAAGAATCGGTTGTCTTGGCGCATTAAACCCCATAACTATCCGCATCGGTAGTTTTCCGAGTGCAGGAACGTCCAGCGCGCGAAGTCGTCGATCTCCGGAGTGAACGGCCGATGCATGTACTTGAATCAGTAGCTCATTGCTTTTAGGTTTCGGTCGGTCTACTTCTTGAATGACGAACACTTCTGGTCCCCCATACGTCGTACAAATCGCAGCTTTCACGTTGATTCACTCCTTTTTTGGCTAGTCATCTCATACTGTTATATACGTTCCCGCAATCACGAAGGTTCAGTCGATTTAGCATAGAAAAACCAGATGACATCATACGATATCATCCGGTTCATTCTTTAATGATACACTCGCATTGACAAGAGAAAACGGATAGTCGAGCGACGCGGCTGCTGCTTCTGATTGTGCGATGTTTATTTCGGTCACCACCGGTTCTTGACGTCTGAGCTTAAATGCTCGCTCAAGACGGCTTGTCAACAAGTTGAAAATAAAGATGAGCGCAGCAAGTGACATGGCCGGGACGAGAAATAGATGATTCGTCATCCATGTCATCGCGGTGAACTGTCTGAAATAATACCCGAACATCGAAGACCATTCATAGACGGTCGGCATGATCCCTTCATGTAACATGACCGTTCCTCCGAAGAATATCCCGAACAGTGAGAGATGAATGAGCAACATGAGCGTCTGGACAAACTGTTGCATGAAGACGATCACGAGGGTTGGGACGAGATGCGGGAAAAGGTGCAATCTCACACGATGCCAGACACTGCCACCAAGCGTCTGAGCCACGATCATGAACTCTTGTTGAAGCAATTGTCGAATCTCTGTGATGAGGTATAACGTGACGGCCGGCAATCCGAGAACGACTAAGACGATTAGTTCAATCTTGACTCGATCCCATAATGGAGGCACCTGTGTCGAATCATAGAAGGTCAGTGTTCCTACCAACATCATCAATGCAATCAATGAAATCGGCAGAATCAAAAAGCCGTCCAATAGCGTTTTAAAGAATTGATTTAAGCGAGTTCCCCTGAAAGCAAGGGGAATGCCAATCAATAATCCGATGACCATCCGTCCGAATGCGACGAGCGCACAGATGCCAACTGTCCACTTAAAGCCTTCCACGAGCATCTGGAATAAATCATATCCAGCATTGTCTGTCCCGAGCCATTGATATTTCGACGGCTCTAACGGTGGTATTCCGATGAGTCTCCCTTCATCAGAGTAGAGCATAAGGGTTTGATCTACGTTCCCGTCACGAAACACGGTATTTCCAAAACTCATCAACAATAGCCCCGCTACGATGACAAAGCAGAAGATAAAAATTGGGTCACGCATTAATACTCGACGCATCAAATCCCTCCTTTCCATGCATTCGGAATAATCCATTCAATAAATAGGTCTAACAGAAAAATCGGGATATAGATGACGAATAAGATGACCAGTAAGATTTCCATCTGAGGGTTATAGACGGCGAATCGGAATAACCCTTGAACGTTAAATAGATATTCGACAATCAGAAGTGTCGATAAGATGGTAATGATGTTCGAACGGAAAAAGAGGTAAAACCGATAGATGATATTCGGCAACAAGTGTTTCCAAAACAACCCTCTCGGTCGAATCCCTTTCGCTTGCGCGAGCTCGAGATACGGAATGGCCTCTTGTTCATGGATATGAATCGTCAGCCATTTGATAAAGAAGAATAACGTCGTAAGCGTCAAGGTGACGATCGGGAGAAACCGAATGTACTCTGCGAATCCTCCTGCCACTTCAATGCGATCGAATCCCGTCGACTTATGGATTGTAATCGCAAGAAATTGAGAAAAAATTAACCAAAATAAATCCGGTACCATCTCGAGCGTCTGACTCGTTTGGTGCAAGACGGTACGAACTCGTCTCCCGCTCCGGTAATAGAAGTACGCATACATTAATCCTAGCGAGGTCGATACCGCAAGTGCCGTCGTAAAAATGATGACCGACTCTTTGACGAGGGGTTCAAGTGCCGGCAAGAGTGGTAAGTAACGTTGCGCGGTGATGTTGTAATATGTAATGTCCTCTAATTTCTGTAATTGATCCATCTGTTGTTGAATCCCGTTCCAATAATTCGTCAGACTAAAATCCGTCTGAACGACGAGCGTTGGTAGTGCACTGATTGCAATCAAGATGAAAAATGCGAAAATCAGATGAACTGATTTTCGAGCAATATACGTCATAGTTCGATCTCCTTTTGAATGCCAATCTCTCAATCAAAAGTGTGAAAGGATGTCCGTTTGATTGTTCATTTTCTAAAGGGAATAATATCCAAAGACACTTTCTATTGATTCTAGCATATTTATTATGTGAATAAAAACAATTTTCAGAAATCATTATGGATAATGATGTATGTTATTATGAATCTGTAGAAATATTTAGGAGGTTGAAGCATGTGGATTATTTTTGGATTAGCGGCCATTGGGGCGACTCTCATCAATTTGACCGTATTTATGATGGAGAAGGATTACAGACTACCGATGGCGATTGCGCTGTCCTTGACTGCTCTCACGTTATGTGCCGAATATAGCCTAATCAATATGTGGGTCGAAGCAGAGGACTGGGCTGCCTTAAAGGATGTGGTGCCAGGAATGTCACGCGCATTGTGGTTCTTGACGATTGCGGCAATCTTTTTAAATATTCTTCCAATCTTTTTAGAGAGAAAGCGAACACGTATGATGGAATCGAAAAAGTAAATAAGCATAAATGGAGCGTGACTATGGAAAATAAATTATTTGCGACTTTAGCTAATCCTTTTGGAATTTTCATTTTTGCAGTGATCTCGCTGTCACTTATATACCAGGCTGGTCTCCGTCTATTGTCGTCTCAGTACATCTTGTTTGTAACCAATTTGATTGGTGGCCTGGCTTTTATCATTATGATGTTACTTTTAGGGCGTACATATAAAAAAATGGACAAGAAAACGTGTTCGAAGCTATGAATTTAGCTTTGAACACGTTTTTGTTTGACCATGTCATACAATCAATCATCTGAATGGGTTGAGTATAATAACTCACCGTCAAGTGAGCGCAACTCATAATCGATTCCTGATTGCATCTGCTTCGTCATCGTCGCGCGACATGAAAATAGTTGTCCCGGACCATACGCAACATCCGGAATTTCCTTGAAGCCGTATGCCCGCTCGCCGAACCATAACGTCACGTTCGACGAACCCTTCGAGGACTGATCATTCACGACATAACATTCTCCTGTCTCGACGATGTAATTCGTCGTCATACGGTCGTGCGTCTCCATCCCGGCCATTCCAAGTATAGCAACTGATGCGAAAACAGCGAGAAGGACTTTTCCTAATTTCACACGATTGCGTGTCTTCCACCACTCTCTCCAGTAGATGACAAGTGATCCTAAACACAATAATCCAATGAACCAAGTAAGCACAATTTCCAACAACCCAATCACCTCACATTACAATACGTAACAAAGGAAGCGATGGATTCACTTTATTTTAACTTGCCACCAAAGACAGGCATGACACGAGCTTCTCCGTAGTCCTTGATTTTCTCAACATGCTTTAACGTCTCCATATCTTCATCTGAGATCGTAAAATCGAGCTTCTGATTTGATTGGAGGTGTTCGTACGTCTGCGTTTTCGGAAGCGGCAAAAGACCTAACTGTAAATCGTATCTTATGCACAACTGTGCAACAGACACGTCATATCGTTTCGCCATTTCAATCAATTCTTCGTTGTCGAGAACGACGCCGTGCGCAATCGGAGAATACGCTTCGACAAGAATTCCTTTGTCTTGCGCGTATTGAATCAACTCAAATGGCGTGTTGCTGATATGTGCTAGCACTTGGTTGACCATCGGTTGAATCGTCCCATGTTCGAACAAGTTTTCTAAGTCTGTTTCAATAAAGTTCGAAACACCGATTGCCCGGAGTTTCCCTGTTTCATATGCATCTTCTAATGCACGCCATGCCTCTACATTCCCTTCAAAGAATCGATCTTCCTCGCCAAATTCCATCCACGGTTGCGGACTATGAATGAGCATCAAATCGATATAGTCGGTACCCATTTTTTGAAGTGATTCATCAACTGCCTGTTTCGCCTCTTCGTATGTCTTAATCTCCGCTGCGAGTTTTGTTGTCAGGAATAGTTCTTCCCGCGCAATACCGCTTTCTCGAACGCCACGTCCGACCCCTTCTTCATTTTGATAAGCCTGTGCCGTATCGATATGGCGATAACCGAGATCAATCGCCTGCTTCACGACTTCAACCACTTTGTCGTTATCAATCATCCACGTCCCGAGACCTAACTTTGGAATTTTGACCCCATTCGCTAGTGTATAGTTTTCATTCATGTACGCTCTCTCCTTTTTTGCTTAGTAAATGTTCAGATTGAAATGCAAGCATGTTTTCTTCATAACCATCTATTTTTTCATCAAGTTTCGCTAATGTCTCTTGCATGACTTTAATCTTTCCAGCCAGTTCCTGGCGTTGGTCAATCAAAATTTCTTTTCGTGTTGAGATACTATCCGTTCCCTCTTGGAACAGTGACACGTATTCAATCAAACTTTCGACTGACACGCCCGCATCTCGCATGCATTTGATAAAGGATACCCAGTTCAAATCAATATCGCTGTAGTCTCGATAACCACTTTCATTTCTCGAGACTGGCGGAATCAATCCGATTCGCTCATAATATCGCAGTGTATCTGTCGTCAAATCGAACTGTTCAGCCGCTTGTTTTATATTCATGTCAACCTCCTGAATCTAATCCCTCATATATCGATTCATCGACCGGTTCAAACCATTTCGCCTGTCCAAACGTAATCGCAACATGTTCAAACCATTGGTCACGTTTTGCACCATGCCAATGTTTGATTCCTTCTTTTGTCAGAATGACGTCACCTTTCGAAAGTGATTTCGCTTCTTTTCCATCTTCTTGATACCAACCTTCGCCACCAGTCACAATCAGCAACTGATAACCATTTTCGTGAATGTGCCAATGGTTTCTTGCAGCTGGCTCGAACGTCACATTCGCCATGCTCACGCCCATTTCTTGGTCAAACAGTAGTGGGTTCAAGTAGCTGTTCCCTGTAAAGAACTCCCCGTAAAGATTCGGGTCGCCTGTTTCAAACAATATTCCGAGCGGAGCATCTGCAGCTGCATCGTCGTTTGCGAAAATTTCTTTCGCCATCCCAAATGTGCTCCATGCCTTTGGCCAACCTACATAGAATGCGAGATGCGTGATGACTTCCGCAATTTCTGTCCGAGTGATCCCGTTCTCTTTTGCACGATTCAAGTGCACACCTAGTTGTTCAAATGCTCCAGTTGCCATAAGCGCGGAAATTGTAATCAAACTGCGATCCCTAGCGGACAGTTCATCCGTCCGACTCCAAATTTGACCGAAAAGTACATCGTCATTCACTTTAGCGAAAGCAGGTGCGAATTGCCCGAGTTGATCGTATCCTGCCGTTACTTTCTTACTCATCTGTTTCCCTCCTTAAACTATCGTCAAGCGACTTACAATAAAAGCGTACACCTTGAAGTTCACTTCAACGCAAGGAGAAAAAATAAAAAAACTCGACACACGTCGAGTTAAGTCGTTTCATACTCCAGCTTTCGCTTTTGCCAAGCGACAAGTAGGATGCTGATGATGACGAGTAGGAACCAAGAGGATAGTTTCCCTAAATCAACGATGGCCCAACCGTTCAACTGGTCCGGATACGCCCAGCCGTTGTAAAAGGTCACAATATTTTCAGCAAGCCAGATGAAGCAGGCAATCAAGAAGAATGAAAGCACGACCGGCATCTTGAATCGCCGATCATCGAGTTTGTACGAGACAACCGAGCGGCCAAACGCCAAGAAGATGAGTGCGATCAATAGCCATCGCAGATCTAGCCAAACATGGTGCCAGAAGAAGTTGAAATAAATCGCAATGCCTAGTCCGAAAGCGATGATTGGGTTTGGCATCTTCGTGAACTGTAAATCGAGACGACGCCACGCTTGAACGACATAACTTCCGACGCTCGCATACATAAAGCCCGCATAGAGCGGGACGCCCCATACTTTTGTGAACGCCTCATCCGGATAGCTCCATGACCCCATCTGCACTTTGAATAGCTCAAGTCCAAGACCGATGACGTGGAACCAGCTGATGACTTTCACTTCTTCGATTGTTTCAAGTCCCGTTTTTACAAGAATCACTTGGACGAACAGACACCAGATGAGTAAGACGTCATATCGCGGGAGCGGTAACTCCACAAATTTCGTGACGGCAAGTGCACCAAAGATGGCAACTGGGAAAATACAGCTGAGAGCTTGTTCATAAGCGAAAATAAAGAGATAGCGGATGCGTCCCATCGATTCGTCCTACCTTTCTATATATTCGTATAAGAAAGAAGACTCTCCGTCATAAAAACGTGGGTCAAAGACGCCGAGTCGTTCTTCATTTGCCACGATGACAACAAACGGTGACCATTTCGTCAATGTGAGTGCCTCTTGATTCGCTTCAAACAATGGCTCAAGACTCGTCTTTTCGGCACTCGTCAATTCGTATTGCAAGGTTGCCTCTTGATAAATGGAATCTTTAAAGAGCGATACGTTCTCCTCAGTCTTCGTAATGACGGTGAACTGAGTCGGGATGAACGAAGCGGAGAGCGCCACTTCATCATGCTCGTCCGCGTATACCTGATACAAATAAGCTCCTTGCGCACTTTGAATGGCGACATATAGGACGAGGGCAGACCATGTATACCGATACGTTTTATAGCGGACCTCTTGTTTACGCGCGACAAGCCAGGCGACCAAGAAGATGCCCCAATAGACAAAATCTACGATCGGGATTACACCGAATGTGATCCTCACGTCCGAGATCGGTTCGAAGTAGCCCGTCCCCCACGCATTGAACAAGTCAGATGTGTTGTGTATGAATACAGACAACAAAGCCCACCAAAAATAACGGATGTCCGTCACTCGAAAGAGAAGACGGACGAGTATGTAGATGAGCAGTGCAAAGAGCGGGACGAGAAAGATGGAGTGTGTGATGCCGCGGTGCCACATCTGATACATTCCTTCCGTGTCCCATAGTCTTGAAATCACATCACTGTCCGGGATTTGACTCCCGACGAGCGTCGTGACGAACAAGGCTCGTTTTTCATGTTGTTGTAAATCACGTTTATCGGCTGCACCATATAGTGTTAGACCGAATAACGTATGTGTAATCGTATCCACGTTCTACCTCCATAGCGAAAGAGACATCTCCCATTCAAGGATGATGTCTCTTCATGTTAGTTCTCTTTATCCATTTTCATGGCGCGTCTTGCGACGATCGTTACGAAAATGACAGCGACAATCGGAATGATCAATGGCATCCAATTCAACATCCGCCTGTCCCCCTTCATTAAGTGTCGCAAGCAGTATAGCACATCTGATTACTCGATGGATGAATGAATGCTTGTATCCTCATAAGTATTCGCCATTTTCTTAATCGTTGCCTTCATATGGTCGCGGAGCGTGAGTGGTTCAACAACTTCTACTTGTGCCCCTAAAGAGAGCAACCAGTAAATGAATCCGTCAGACACGGCCGCATCAAAACGAATGAGGAAACGTACTTCATGTTCAGACACAGAGACGTCTTCTCCTAACTTATCGAAGATGACCGGGAGAACGCGCTCATCGACCGACAAGACGATTTGCTCATCTAAGCCGTTGTACATATTGAAGGACTTTTGGTAATAGTCATCTGGAAGATGGTGTTTCGGACGAATGGTGCCGTCTTCTACAATCTCGGAGTTGACGATTCGGTCGACCCGATAGTTCCGAACCTCTCCAATCGATTCGTCGATGCCAATCAAGTAATACTGTTCGTGATTCCAATGCAAGTCGATTGGATTGATGACATACCGCTCTCCATCACGACGGAGCGGGAATGTCCGCTTCGTCACGTCGAATCCGATGACATCCGTATATTGGAACGAGATGGCTTTCCGTTCATGAATCGCTCTCTGAATGCGGTCGATATGGTACGGAATCTGTCCGTGTTTTTTCTTCGGTGTCTTAATGATCGATTGTAACGTCTGCGCCTCAGGATTGCTCGTCAGCATTTGAAGCTTTTCAACGATCTCTTCGGTCACGTCTTCTGAGATGAATTTGGCTGCGACGATGGCATCGACCATCATTCGAAGTTCGTGAATCTCGAACAAACGAGCAGAGTGCCAATATTTTTTGGCGAGACCATTCTTCTCCAATTCATCCTGCACTTCAAACCCCGAATTATTCAGTGCTTGGATATCGTCTTTCACCGATTTTTTTGCTAACTTAGAAGTATCTCCAATTGTTGACAAGTATTCGAGCAAATCTTCTAGTGTTTTAGGATTTGCTTCGTCCGTGTAACGTTCGAAGAAACGTCGAACTTCAAGTAACCGCTCTCGGTTATTCACGGTTCTATCCCCTTTCATTTCTATATCTATAATATGTATAAACAGACATTATCATTTTATTTCCACGAAATAAAGGTATTTTCCATTACAAACTGTTTAAGGAGGCGCCATCTGAAGTGAAATATTACGCACACGTCGACGGCTCAAAAATTGAATATATAGACCGTGGTCACGGTCCTGTGATCGTACTGATTCATGGGACCCAGTCATCAAGTTTAGAACCATACCATGTGGACCAGCTCGTTTTGTCCGGTTTTCGGGTCATAGTCCCATCTAGACCCGGATATGGAGAAACACCGTACTCTTTTTCAGCATCTCCTCAACTCTTTGCATCCCGACTCGCTCACTTGATGCAAATGCTAGAAATTGATCAATATCATGTTTACGGCATCTCTGCCGGAGGACCGACCGCGATTGAACTCGCTTCCCAAAACCAACGTGTAAGAAGCTTGACACTCGCTGCCGCTGTGACGAGTGTCGTCGATTTTCCGTATCGGGACACAGTCAGCAGAAATATTGTCCAACCCGCATTCATCGCACTTCAATACATCATGAAACAATTCATTGCTCGTGCCATTCAAAAACATCCGTTCGAAGCGACGGCACGCATGATTCAATCGACGAGTGTGTTGGCACTCGAGACGATTCGGGAAGAGGTGTCTCCTTATGACATCTTCCTCCTCAAACGTGTCGCCAATCAAATGGCGTTTGGTCTAGGGGCACAGTTCGACTTGAAACAGCGTGTGTCGAGCGAGGTGTTGCTCGGTGTGTCGTGCCCGACCTATATCATTCACTCGAAAAATGACAAAGCCGTGCCGGTTCGCCACGCCCATTATGCGAAACGTTTGATTCCCCATGCTCAGCTAACGATCCTTAACAGCCCGGGACACCTCATTTGGGTCGGACGGCAAGCGAGAAAATCAGAACGACAAATCGAACGGTTCATTCGTTTCAACTCATAAGCATCTCAAAGAGAGGTGCTTTTTTACGTATTTACTCCGAGGACATCAATCAAGCGATTCGTCGTATGTTCTGGTAACTTCCAAATAACGTCCGTTCGTTCGAGTTTCGCGATCACACTAGGACGGTTCGGTTGACCGAGCCAAAGCTGATAGCGTTCCTGTTCTCCACCCTTATAGTGCAACATCAGATCAAAATCGGGAGCCACTTCAATCTCAATGCCTTCGATTTCTTCTGAACTTCGTAACATTTCCGCGAACACCCGCACCTGGCTCAATTCATGAAACTCTAACGCTACTTCTGAATTGAATGTTCCGCGCTCTGATGACTCCGCCACCATCACGTGTTCCATTTCTTCTCTCTCGAGTTCTTCTGTATCGATTTTATAAGCCATCGTTATTTTACGAATCTCACCTGCCCAACGAATCCATTTATCCATCACTCTAACCTCCCGTCTCGTTTTATATACGTTTGTTTTGTGAAACGGTTTCAACATTTGGAAAATAAAAAAGCCGAGCAAACGCTCAGCTTTTACACTCATTCATACTTCCAACCAACTAATGTTGCATCCGCTCCGACGTAGCGAATCCGTTTCTCGTCGTCACTTGGGAAGACGCGAAGCGTTGCCACTGCGTCACCGTCATTGACGAAACATTCAACACTTGAGGAATCGACGAACAGATGAAGGGACGTGACCTCAATCACTTTTGTCCGAGTCGTCCCGAACTCGGTCGCGAACGGTTCACCCGCGTTTGTCCGATCGATGGTCAATTCGCGTGTATCTTTCTCGTACCGAATCACAAGCGACTCTTCTTCTGTCTTCAATAGTTCAAGCTCGAAGTCTTCTCCGGACGTCGACAATTTCAATTCATAACGTTCGGGCGAAATCATTTCGATATGCGTACCTGATTCGTCTGCGAACTGATTAGTTTGAAGTTGCTTCATTTCAGGGACTGGTCGTTGTTTTAATACGCCATCTTCAAGCGAGAGTTCTCGAGGAAGCGTCAACGCATGGGCCCAACCGTAGCGGTCCGTCGGATATTCAATCTCCGGTAAGCCCATCCAGCCGACTAGAATACGACGACCATCATGCTCCGTCGTTTGTGGAGCGTAAAAGTCGAAACCGAAGTCGAGCTCTTCAAATGATTCGTGCGTGAAGACGAGCGTTTCTAAATCAAGAGTACCTGTGACGTATCCGGATTGATAGATGTTGTGGTAGCGATGACCATCAGGCTCAATCCCTTGCGGAGAAAAAATGAGGACATGCTTTCCATTCAGTTCAAACACGTCTGGACATTCCCACATGTAACCGAACCGTTCAAGCTCGGTCTTCACTTCACCTAAAAACGTCCATTCATTCAAATCAGTCGAACGATATAAGACGACACATCCTGTCTCATCCGTTCGCTGTGCACCGACAATCGCATAATACAATCCATCTTCTTCCCATACTTTCGGATCACGGAAATGTTCCGTGTAGCCTGCTGGAACACTCGGGATTGCCACGTTACGACGCTCAATTACCCCGTCACGTAAGACACCGATAATTTGCGAGGCGTGACGCGTCCAATCGTCGGTACGATGATTTCCGGTGTACATCACGTGAAGGGTGTCATCAACGACGAATCCACTTCCCGAATAGGCACCATGAGAATCTTCCATCGTTTCAGGGACTAACGCCACCCCGCGGTCCGTCCAATTGACGAGATCAGTTGAACTGACATGATACCAATGTTTGAGACCGTGAACTGGCCCGAGCGGGAACCACTGATAGAATAGATGGTACTCTCCATCGTAATATGCGAAGCCGTTCGGGTCATTGAGGAGGCCCGTAGGCGGCTGGATATGGTATCCAAACCGCCACGGGGATGCGGCCGTCTTTGTACGGAGCACCTCCATCTCGAGGGCGCTCACGTCACGGAGTGAACGATAACGTTCGGCCTTCGTCCAATTCATAGTGTCACTTCCTTTTTCGTTACGCGGCTTGTTTGACCGCTTCTTTTTTTGCTTGTCGCTTCGCGAGGATGAATGTCAATCCGAACGTCACGGCGAATGCGATCGCCATACCGATGATATACGAGATGATTGAACCAGGTGCGATTGAAATGATTCCTGGTAACCCAGCAGCACCGAGCGCTACTGCCAATACGTCGTTTCCAACGATGAAAGCTGACGCAACAGCTGAACCGACGATGGCTGCGATGAACGGATAACGTAGTTTTAAGTTGACCCCGAACATGGCAGGCTCTGTGATTCCAAGTAATGCTGAGATCCCTGATGCTGATGCGACACCTTTCATCTTCTTATCAGCAGTCAAGAAGAAGACAGCGAGTGTAGCCGCCCCTTGTGCGACGTTCGACATCGCAGCGATTGGGAAGATGAACGATCCGCCAGTTTCGGCGATATCCGCAAGAAGCTGTGTTTCAATCGCGATGAAGCTATGGTGCATACCTGTAATAACGATTGGGGCGTAAAGAAGACCCATGATCAAACCACCGACGAATCCGAGTGAATCATACGTCCATACCAACCCATCAATGATCAAGTTCCCTGCTTCACGAGTGATCGGTCCGACGAAAGCGAACGTGATGAACGCTGTGAAGAGGAGTGAGAGTAACGGCGTAAGCAAGATATCAAGTGATGCCGGCATGATTTTTCGAATGTTGATTTCAAGCTTCGATAAAATATACGTCGAGACGAGAACTGGTAAGACTTGTCCTTGGTATCCTAACTTCTCAATCTCGAGACCGAAGATGTTCCAAACCGGAATCTCTTCAACAGTTGCCTGTGCATATGCGTTGATCAAGTCCGGGTGAACCATGATCATCCCGAGCGCTGCACCCAGATACGGGTTACCCCCGAACCGCTTGGCTGCGGAGAAACCTATGAGTACAGGTAGGAAGACGAAGGCGGCGTTTGCAAACGTATTGATCATTGCTGCGAGGTCTGCCATGCCTGGATACTGGTCAATCAATGAACGTCCTTCAAAGAACAAATCCGGTGCCGTCAATAAGTTGTTGATCCCCATCAAGAGACCGCCGGCGACGATGGCCGGGATGATTGGAACGAAGATATCCGATAACATTTTGACGAACTGTTGGAGCGGGTTCATCTTTTTCGCTCCGGCTGACTTCACGTCTGTCGTTGACATGTCTCCAAGACCTGTCAATTGTGAAAATTCAGCATAAATCTTGTTGACCGTACCCTGCCCGATGATGATTTGGTATTGTCCTCCCGTTGAGAACGTTCCCTTAACCACATCAAGTTGTTCGAGTGCTTTCTCATCGACCTTTGACTCATCGTTCAATACGAGACGAAGGCGTGTCGCACAGTGGGCGGCTGCCGCAACGTTTTCTTTCCCGCCAATCGCTTCTAATATCGATGCTGCTTCTTTTTTGTAATCCATCTTCATTTCCCTCCTAACGTTTCATTCACAAGTTGTCGTGATGGAATTGCTGGAATTGCGCCATAAGCTGTACATGTTAATGCACCCGTTACGTTTGCATATTCGATGTCGGAACGTAAGCGCTCCGGGTCAAATCCGAGCGTCGCCAATCGATACAAATAAGCACCGACAAACGCATCTCCCGCTCCTGTCGAATCGACACTGTCGATTGAGATTGAAGGAACGATTTCATGATGCGTGTTTGTCGCAATCAACGTCCCACGAGACCCTAATGTGATCGCAACCTGTTTTGCACCTAATTGAATTAGTGCTTGAACAGCGTCTTCAAGTTGCTCTTTACCGGTCAACAAGTGCGCTTCTTCTTCACTCAATTTAATGAAGTCGGATTCTGCGATGAAATGTCTCGCATCTTGTTTGAACTGCTCAAGGTCCGTGATCAACGCATCTCGATAGTTCGGGTCAAATGAGATGAACAAGCCATCCCGTTTTGCAAATTGCAATAATTTGAAGTACGCATCTTTTAGTTTTCCGTCTAGTAATGCTGTCGCAGAACCGAAATGAATGAGATCACCTTTTTGAATCAATGACAAATCGATGGATTCAAACGCATAATCTCCGTCACTTCCGCGTCGGAACGTGAAGTCCCGCTCTCCGTCCTCTTGAATCGACACAAAAGCGAATGTCGTATCTCCCGATTCAACAAGGTTGTCTGTACTGACTCCGTTGTCGGTCAACGTCTGTTTCAGGAAAAGACCGAACGGGTCATTCCCGACTTGTCCGAGAAAACTCGACTGTCCACCATGCTTACTGACGACTGCCGCCACATTTGCAGGTGCGCCACCTGCTTTTTTGACGAACGTCGTTCCGTTTACGAGGTCGCTCGAGGCATCCTCGCATACCCAGTCAATCAACAATTCGCCGATACAATGTACGGTGTTCATATCGTCCACCTCCAAAAATCTTATAAGTTCTTTACACGATTGGTACCGGTTCCAATTTAGAATAAAAAATGTTGCGGAACCGGTTCCGCAACACAAATGTAATCGATTTAATTCAACTTGTCAACGCTTTCGCGCACTTTTAATTCGAAAATTGTGAACGTTTTCATTGGGACGTCGTTTCCTTGTAAAAGTTGAAGCATCATATCAGCCGACTTAGCCCCAGTTCGCCGATATGGAAGATGGACGGTCGTAATCGATGGATGTAAGACTTCCGTGAAATCATAGCCCCCAAAGCCACTGACAGAGATGTCATTCGGAACAGAAATCCCTTGATTCGCCAGTCCCTTCAATACACCAAGGGCAATATTGTCCGTTGCACAAATAATGAGTGAGGTCGAGCCAATTTCTTTCGCCAACCGTTCTCCAATCGGAATGGCATCCTCGATTTTAAAGGTTGTCTGAACGACTGTGACGCGTGCATCCGCCTCATGAAGCGCCTTCAAAAAACCATCACGTCGATCTTGCCCGACTGCGATATCTGCTTCCGAAACACCGACATAGACGACGTCTCGATGACCCCATTTCGTGAACTCACTACCGAGGGCGTATGCGGCTTCATAATCCGGATAGACGAGACTGTGCACGTTGTCGTGCTGTTGACCAATCAGCAACACCGGGATTTGAATCGCCTCTATCGCTTCGAGGTGACGGTCGGTGACAGTCGTCCCGAGCCAAATGATGCCGGCGACCTTTTGTTTGGCGAGGTTGTATAATTGTTCAATCTCTCGTTCCGTCTGTTGTGCCGTGTTGACGACAAGCATCTGATAGCCTCGTTCTGTCAATCGTTCATCAATTCCCATCATTGTACGCGAGGCAGCGTAAGAATCGAGTCGCGGAACGATGACCCCAATCATCTTCGTCTGCTTTGACTTAAGACTTTGGGCGAATTGATTCGGTTCATAATTGGTTTCCCGAATGACCCGGTCGAGCTTCTCTCTCGTCGCCTTCCCTACCGACCCACCGTTCAAATAGCGGGAGACTGTACTCTTTGCGACCCCTGCGAGTTCGGCGATATCTTTAATGGTGACCTGCTTCATCCTTACCCCTCCATATGAAAAAAGCTGACGTGCGAGACGCCGTCAGCTTAATGGTTTACTACATATCGTTTCTTGAAATTTAAATAATATAGACCGTTCCGCTTTTCAAATCCGTTTTGAACGAGCACTTGATGCATCTCTTGTTGATGTGGACTCGTCGGTGGAATCCCGGCCCGGACTGTTTGTTCCTCCATCAATTTTGAGTCCAATAATGCGAGACGCAAACCTTCCGTCGCATATCCCTTATTTTTGTATGCATCGAACACCATCAGGTCAAGCTGGTATACTCGGGCAAGCTTGAGTAACAAGACTTTACCGACAAGTTTGTCATCGACCATCAAGTCATAATAGAAGTCTTCTCCGTAACTATGCTCTTCTGCGTGATAAAGTTGCTCCGACCCCATTTCTTCGAAGATCCCTTTCAACTCTTCAGCAGAAACGCCATATGAGTTTTCTCCATATTTCTGAAAATGTTCATATTCGATCTCATCAATTTGGCGAATAGGTTGACGCACGATGTTCATCCCGTGCCCTCCTTAACTAGTAGTTCAATATCTGTCTGCGCTTATTATAAACGAATCCAATCATGAAGCGCAAAAGATAACCGAACGTCAAATTGGTTCAATATGAATATGCACCGAATCGACCGCATGTTGTTCATCTAGTTTTTGTTCAATCTCGTCACATAGTTCGTGGGCTGCATCGACCGTTAAATCGCCGTCAACTGCAATCGTCACATCGAGCATTACGTGATTTCCTAAATGACGCCCTTTAATTTCCCGAACTTCTTTCACACGCTCAAATTGTTCAATCGTTTCCTCATATGTCTCGACAAGGTGTGGAGGGAATCCGTCAGAAAGTTGATGGGTGGCATCTAAAAAGATTTGAATCGCTGTCCGGACAATCATACCGGCAATAATGATTGCTAAGACCGTGTCCATCCAAGGGAGTTGGAAATAAGCGAATAGCACACCAAGTGTGGCTCCGACTGAAATCATCGCATCGGCCAAATTGTCTTTCGCCGCAGCTTTAAGTGCCAATGACTTTGTCTTCTTCGCGAGGTTCAAGTTGAAGCGATACACCCCGAACATGACGAGCGCACTGGCGAATGCGACGACCGCTGCCAACGGGTTCGGTTCTGCATATTCTCCCCCGATTAAATTCGACAGACTATTAAAGAAGACGAAAATACCGACCGCAATCATAATCAATGAAGCGATGAGAGCGGAGATTGTCTCCATCTTCGCGTGACCATATTTATGCTCGGCATCCCGTGGTAACGCCGCAACCCGAATTCCAATATAGACGGCGACCGACGCGATAATATCCGTCGTATTGTTGAATCCATCGGCTAAAACCGCCTCAGATTCATATAAGTATCCGAAGAACACTTTTAATATAGATAAGATCAAATATGCCGTGATCGACACAATCGCTCCCTTGAGCGCTTTTGGTGGATGATTTGTAGTCTCCATCCGCCCACCTCCTTATTAGCTCAGTTAGTATAGCAGGTGAACTTCGTGTGGGGATAGAGAAACAATGTTTCTTACAGCCAAAATAAATGGAATATATTCCCGGTAGTTTCGTTTAACAAATTTTATGGTAAAGTAAACAGGAAGAGACCTTAGGGTTAAACCGCAAAAGAGGTGAAACAGATGTTTACAGAACGAGATGGAATCAAATTGCGTTTGGAACAAATTGACAGATTACTAGTGGATTTGAATCGTGAAGCAAAACAATTGATGGCGCGCCTTCGTGAGTTAGATGCGTCTGGAGAAAATCCGCACGAAGTATCCTTGAAACCTGAAGAACGTGATACGTTGAAATCGTCAATCGACGAAACACTAGAAGCACTTCAAAGCCGTTCAAAACGTCCGGTGAACGTGAACGACGAGAAGAAGAAAGAACTTGCTTCTCACAAAGCACTAATTGACGAACTGTCAGATTTACTCAGTAAGAAAAAATGAGACGCGAGTGCGTCTCATTTTTTATGAAGGAGCCCGTCCCATGTATATCGTAACCACTTGTTTACGTCCGACAGACGAAGTATTGTATCGAGCGCAAAAACATGCCACCACATACAATATGAAATTTGTCGAGCGACGCAAACATTCAATTGAAGAATTGAAAAAGCGGCATCACCAAGATGTACTTGTCTTTGACAAGCGACGTGTTGAGTTCACACCCCTGCAAAGTAAAGAGCCATTCTTTTTTCACCCTTCTAGTTCGGTCTTTCGGGTGAAGCAACTCAGTCGTGGCGGAACAGACCCACTCATTGACGCATTACAAGCAAAACCTGGTGATCGTATATTAGACTGTACGCTCGGACTCGGATCGGACAGTATCGTCATGAGCCATGCCGTCGCTTCAACCGGTAAAGTAATCGGTCTTGAGAGCCAATTCATAACGGCACAGCTCGTCCGAGAAGGCATGTCCGTTTGGGTCGAAAAAGATGAGCAGGTGAATGAGGCGATGCGCCGCATTGAGGTCGTTCATACGAATTCTCTCGAATATTTGAAAACATGTGCGGAAAATTCGTTCGACTGTGTTTACTTTGATCCGATGTTCGAAAAAACAATTTCAGAATCGGTTCATCTGAACCCACTTCGCTCAATCGCCGACACCTCCCCACTCTCAAAAGAGTTGATGGTTGAAGCAAATCGAGTAGCTAAGAAACGAATTGTCTTAAAGGCTCATTTTGAGAGCGATGCCTTCAAACACTATGGTTTTACTCAGGTAAAGCGAAAAACATCGAAGTTCCATTATGGATATATCGACCTGGAGTCTAAGACTATTTAGTACATATTGACTAAATAGGTCTTTAGACTCTTTTTTAGGTTATTATTTTCTGAATATTGACATTAATCAGACACAAACGGTACATTTACAACAAGCTCACACATTTTCCCATTATTTTTTTACAGGAGGTTCATACAAATGAAAAAACGTTCCATCCGTCGAACGACACTCGCGGCTCTCATGACATCTGCCATGACAGTCAGCATCGTTCCGGCTGCTGGTGCTGCACCGCTATCGGTTGCACCATCTGTGCCGACAACGAGCGAGCTTGCTCCGTTCGACCACAACATCATCGACGAGGATCGTCTCGCGAAAGCACTCGAGAAGCGTGGCGTCATCAAAAAAGGATTGTCAGCATCCGAGCGCATGAAGGCGGTCGACGCGTATATCGCGAAAAAACAAGGTGAAGCGAAAGATCCACATAAGCACGATGACGAATTGAATGAGAAGGCTTCAAAAGCAAAAGAGAAGATACATACTCAATTCGAAAAAGAAACTGAACGAATTCTCGACAAAGCGAAAAAAGGTCAAGCGAACTACCGTAAAGGAAAGCCGAACGGTCAAGTGAAGGTTTCTCCGGCACAACAATCGGCATATAACGGGTCGGTTCGTGAAGACAAAGTCCTCGTCCTTCTCGTCGAGTATAGCGACTTCAAACACAATAACATTATTCAAGAAGCAGGCTATATGTATAGTGACAACTTCAGCAAAGAGCACTATGAGAACTATATGTTTGGTGACCAACCATTTGAACTCTTCAACGGAGAAAAGGTTCAAACGTTCAAACAATACTACGAAGAACAATCAGGTGGAAGTTACACGGTCGACGGAGAAGTTTCTGAATGGTTAACCGTACCAGGAACTGCGAAAGACTATGGTGCAGACAAAGGCGATGGTGGTCATGATAACGTCGGTCCTGGTCCGCGACAACTTGTTAAAGATGCATTGAACGCTGCTGTCGCATCAGGAATCAATCTTGCCGAGCACGACCAATACGATCTTTATGACTTGGATGGAGACGGTGACTTCAATGAGCCAGACGGACTCGTCGACCACTTGATGATCATCCACGCTGGTACTGGTCAAGAAGCTGGTGGTGGTGCACTCGGTGACGATGCAGTATGGTCACACCGTTGGGTCCTTAACGGCGTTTATCCGGTAGCAAACACAGAAGCTGCAGTTCCTTACTGGGGCGGTAAAATGGCGGCGTACGATTACACGATTCAACCAGAAGACGGCGCAGTCGGCGTCTTCGCACACGAATTTGGACATGACCTCGGTCTTCCAGATGAGTACGATACGCAGTACACAGGTCAAGGTGAGCCAGTACAATCATGGTCAATCATGAGTGGCGGTAGCTGGGCTGGTAAAGTCGCTGGTACAGAGCCAACAAGCTTCTCACCACAAAACAAAGAGTACTTCCAAAAAATCATGGGTGGTAACTGGGCGAACATCACAGAAGTCGACCTTGAAGATATCAACTCACAAGGTTTTGTCTCACAACTCGACCAATCTGTGACGAAGTCAAACAACCCAGGAATTATCAAAGTCAACCTTCCTGATAAGAAGATTAAAGGAATCGAACCAGCTTATGGCGAGCGCTACTACTACTCGACAAAAGGTGACGACATCCATACGGAAATGGCTACACCTAGCGTGAAACTTGGTGCGGACGGTGTCCTCACATTCGATTCATTCTATGAAGTCGAATCAGATTACGACTACTTGTATGTGAAAGCCGTCAGCGGCGGTAAAGAAGTTGTCCTCGATGTGTTCGGTGACGACGTCAACGGTGCAAACGAAGCTGGATACCCTGCTGAGACGACGAACGGTGCATGGGTCAACAAATCTTATGACCTCTCACAATTCGCTGGACAAGATGTACAGATCGTATTCGAATACGTGACAGATGGCGGCGTCGCAATGAAAGGCTTCGCGGTCGACAACTTGTCAATCCAATCAGAATCAGCAACACTCTTCGCAGACGATGCGGAAGGTGCTGAAGCCGTCACACTTGATGGATTTGTCAACTCAGACGGATACGATTCAAAACCGCATTACTACTACCTCGAATGGCGTAACCATGCCGGGTCGGATATGGGTCTTCTCAACGGCCGTGGCGTGAAATACAACACTGGTCTTGTCGTGTGGTACGGTGATGACTCGTACACAGACAACTGGGTCGGTGTCCACCCTGGTGAAGGCTTCCTCGGTGTCGTCGACTCTCACCCAGAGGCGCTCATCGGAAACTTGAACGGGAAAGAGACAGTTGCAGGTAGCACGCGTTACCAAATCGCTGATGCTGCATTCAGTCTCGATAAGACACTCGCTTGGTACATCGATTCACCAAGTCGTGGTGTGTATGACTACAAAGCACAAGCTGGCGTGAAGCAGTTCAATGATGCGAATTCGTACATCAACTCACTCATCCCAGATGCAGGGCGTAAACTTCCGCAATACGGGCTCGTCATTGACGTTGTCGGTGAAGCGAAAGACAACTCTGCAGGTGCTGTTTGGATCCGCACAAAATAAGGATGAACCATTTGACCTCCAGTCTTCTAACAAAGAAGATTGGAGGTCTTATTATTCTGAAAAAGCTTGAAAAATGGAAGGAACGTGTGTAACATAGTGGTGTAACGCCTCTGTAGGTTAGTGGCAGACCTCAGCAATGGTAATGCTGCAGCACGAGTTCGATTCTCGTCGGAGGCATCAAAAACACCGCTCAACGAAGCGGTTCAGAGCACTTCCTGTTTATGACAGGAGGTGCTTTTTTATACTTATCAATCTAATATCGTTTTGATGAACATTCTGACGACAATCAATGGTACAATTTGGATTACCATATCATTTACAGGAGGGTTTCGATGAAACGAGCACTTGGGATAGGCACAGTCGTAATTTTTTTGGCAGCTTGTTCGCCTAGTTCTGATCAGGACTCAAAACCTGAACCAGTTACAGAAAACACCACAAAAACATCAGAAGAAACCGTCGAAGAATTCACTCTATTTTTCAAAGGCGAACCAACTCAAAAAGAAATTGATATTTTCTGGGGATATTTACGATCCGAAAGTAGCGATGTGCTCGCTGCATTCGCCGAGGGATCAGAAAGTCTTTGGGCTTGCCAAAACACTTGCGAGAAACCTGACTCGACTGAATCCATTAACCTACAAAATAGTTTGGATCAAACCTTTACTAACATCGAAGAATTGCGAGTGGGTCTTGAACACTTAAAAGAATTTGATATCGACCATATTCAACATGTTGAAATCGATTCCGTTCTTCGGTCATTAACCTATTCGCAGGACGTGATCAATCACTTCAAAGAAACGAAGCACCAATTGACATGGAGAGAACAAGCAGACATGCTCGGCAGTGCACGTGGTATTGTAAAAGGTTTGAACATCGAACTGAGCGGTGTCTGATTCCGTTCGTGTCACATGGATCATAGATCAGCCTGAGTGTACCTCACCTTGACATCATTTCCGTTCCTCTATAAACTTGAAAAGTTGAAATCATTGAATAGTTAGAGGAAGGAGCATGATTCATGCTAAACGAATGGTTATGGATTCCTTCTGCCATACTTACACTCGGTCTTCTCGTCCTCAGTTACAAATTGTTCGGACGGGTGGGATTATATGCTTGGATTGCGATGGCTTCGGTTGTCGCAAATATTCAAGTCACACAACAGATTGTAATTGGCGGATACATTTTTACGCTCGGTAACATCGTCTACGGTTCGCTTTATTTAGCGACTGATATTTTGAACGAAAAACACGGACGAGCTGCGGCTCGAAAAGGGGTATGGCTCGGGTTCTTCATTTTGATCGTTTCGACGGTACTCATGCAGTATGCCCTCTTGTATGAACCGTTCGAAGAAGCGCTCTTCATGCACGAAAGTTTTGAGGCACTCTTCTCGATGCTTCCGTTGATCACACTTGGTAGCCTTGCTGCTTACCTCGTCTCTCAATTGTTTGACGTCTTCGTCTACTCGAAGATTCGCGCCAAAACGGGCGAGAAAAAACTTTGGCTCAGAACGACAGGTTCGACTGTGCTCTCACAGTTAATTGATACGTTCACTTTCTGTATCATCGCTTTCTGGGGAATGGATTGGGACATCTGGTGGAATATCTTCATTACGACGTACGTTGCGAAATTCGTGATTGCTTGGATGGCAACACCATTCATGTACTATGCAAAACGTACGAATCCACAAGATGAAACCGAACAAGACGCTGCATAAAATAAGCCGTAACTTCACTGTCGAAGTTACGGCTTTTCTTATGGTCGTTCAATCTGGATACGCACAGCATACGGACGGGCTTCTTCAATCGACGCCGATTCTCGACAGACGGTGATCGCCTTAAACGCATCAATGGCGACCGCTTCGATCGTTTGATCGTTCGTTTCGACTTCAAGAATGGTATAAGCGGGTAAGCGCTCGAGTTTAACCCACTCCCCGTTACGTTTTTTTTCGTAGATGACTGGTGTTTGAATCGAGTAACGTCGGAGTAAATCATGTACATTCATCTGATCTCCTCCCTATTCAAATCGTACACCTATTATAGAAAGCGTTTTCACATTTGTAAAGCGAGCTTATCTAAAAATTATACTTATTTCTACTTCATTTCGAATTGTAAATGTCCGATATAGGGAGTAGAGAAATGGGGTGAATTGATGCGTTATCGCAGACAGGAAACTTTTCGCTATATTCTACCGAATCCCCGTACGATCCCTTATCGACTCGTTTGGGAAGAGAAGGAACTTTATGATGGAGAAGGACTTCTTCTGAATGTGAGCTCACACGGACTGAAATTACGATCCGATTATCTTTTTCCACTATCCGATGATTTGCAGGTTCACTTCGTCCTTGATCTCGTTCCGACTCTTCAACCTATTGAGTTGATTGGACATGTCAGACATCGCAGTCAATTAGGTTCATTATACGATTATGGTATTTTGCTTGATGCCAAAATGGACGAAACGCAACAACTTGTCACGATGATTAAAATGTATGCACGTGAAAATAAATGAGAACATGCGCTATCGCATCTTCTCATTTTTTCGTGTTTCCAAAAGAGGGTATACTACTATTATGACTATCATTGGGTGAGGTGTTCGTATGACGAGAAAATTTTTATTGATTCCATGGGGTGTGGCCATTGCTTTAGCTATTTTTGGTCCGAACGTACCGTTTGACGGGCGATTCTTACTTGATTTCGTGACCTATAATACGGATGCTTACGAAGGCTATTCTCTTTCCTTATTCAGTATTCTAGGTGTATTTCCATTAGCCATGTTCCCGCTGCTTTGGTCAGAAGTGAACCAATTGAAGCCAAATCCGCTGTTTGCGGCAATCAGTAGTTTCTTCGTAGGAGGCTTCTTACTCGCCCCCTATTTGGCTTTCGCGAGACAATCTCCTTATCCAACTCCCGTTAAACCGCTTCCGACACGCATCCTTGGCGTCGTATTGTTGCTGGTGACAATCGGATTGTTTATCGCCGCCGCAAATACAGGGAATGTAGCAGAATATTGGTCGTATGTGGAGAACAACCAGTTCGTCCGAACGATGACCGTCGATTTCTTTTTATTGGCATTTATTCAGATTACGTTAATGAATCGTGATGCGAAACGGTATAAGATGAGCCTTTGGCCTCTTCCATACATTCCGCTCTTCGGCTTGATCTTCTGGCTCATGATCCGGCATCAAAAACCGTTTAACGAGGCACCGCCAAAACGTGAGCGAGTCGAGATGAAACATTGATATCCCGTTTTGTCTCATGAACCGTTATACTAGTTATTAGTTTTTATTATCAAAGGAGATTATCGCATGCGCTATTTTCAAGTCACCTCTTATGTGACTGTTAAGAATGAAGAACTCGTGTTGAATGAATATGTAAAAGTGCCGAATCAAAAAGTAGATCAATTTTTAAAAGAGACGCTAGAGCTTGATCTGTATGACGATCGAGTATCGTTACGTGAATGTGTTGTCGCAAAAGGAAAATGGGAATGCCCCGTCGGTGACTTTGTCATCACAGAGCATACGGATGAGAAGAAATTCAACCGTCTTCAAAATAGCCGTTCCTCAAAGACAAAAAAGTAACCTCGACACGAAAAACCTCCTCGTCTAATCAACGAGGAGGTTTTATTTTTACAAGGTAGTTTGTTTATTCATCCGATTCTTCATCGGGATCTGGATCAGGGTGTTGGGTCGGAGCCGGTTTTTGTGCCGGGTTTGATTCATCATCCGGAATTGGATCTGGATGTACCCCTGGTTGTGATTCGTCTCGTTTCATCGTATCCCTCCTTCATCGTTACTCCATTTGTTTATCCGTTTTGTTTATAGATGAAACGTATCAGTGTATATTTTGATTCCCGATCACTCGTCTTGAGATGGCTTTTTCAATCTCTACGATGATAAATACGACGGCTCCAAATGCCACTGGATAAATCCAATCTTCCCACGTAAGTGGAGCGGTCCCGAATAGCGTATGCATGAACGGAACATACGTGATGAACAATTGTAGGGCGATGAGCAGTCCAGATACGAGGAACGCGATTTTATTGTCGAAGAAACGACGATTGAACGCCGGAACCAACTCAGTGCGACAGTTATATAAGTGGAACAACTGTGCCATGACAATCGCATTTAAAGTAATGGTCTGTAATTTCTCGGTCGAGTAATCGAAATCTCCAAGCATGTAGTTGATCCATAAACTACCTCCCCCGATTAATATCGACACGAACGTGACACGGAAGATGTAATAGCGACTGAGAAGTGGTACGTTCGCCGGTCGTGGAGGACGCTTCATCGTACTCTCTTCAAGTGGTTCAAAGGCAATCGCCAATGAAAGCGTAATCGCGACGACCATGTTGACCCATAAGATTTGAACTGGGCTGAGTGGAGCTGCTGCCCCGAGTAAAATACTCATCGCAACGAGTAACGCCTGTCCACCGTTCGTAGGGAGTAGGAAGAGAATCGTTTTCTTCAAGTTGTCATAGACACGTCGACCTTCACGGACGGCGTTATAGATGGTTTTGAAGTTATCATCGACAAGAACCATTTGAGAGGCTTCTTTTGCGACTTCCGTCCCTTTGATCCCCATTGCGACCCCGATATCGGCACGTTTTAAGGCTGGCGCATCGTTCACACCGTCTCCGGTCATCGAGGTGATCAATCCATTCTCTTGTAACCCTTTCACGAGACGAAGTTTATCGTTCGGACTCGTTCGGGCGAATACGTCATTATGAACCGACGCTTCTTTGATTTCTTCATCAGACATGTCTGTCAGCTCTCGACCCTCGAGCGCCCCTTCCACTTCCATACCGAGTTCTTTTGCGATGGCGACAGCCGTATCCTTATGGTCACCCGTGATCATTTTAATTCGGATTCCAGCATCGCGACACGCGGCGACTGCGTCAATCGCCTCTTGACGTGGCGGATCGACGATACCAAACAAACCGAGGAAAGTCAGACCATCTTCAACATCCTCATGATCAATCGATTGTTTTGAACTGTCGACACGTTTTAATCCAGCACCAAGGACTCGCTGACCGCGGTCGGCAATCTCTTTTCGTTTTTCATCCCAATATTCTTGTTTGAATCCGTCTGTTGTCGCCATATCAAATAAGCGATCCGGAGCCCCTTTCACGAAGATCATGCGCTCGTCTTTATACTCAACGAGCGTCGCCATGTATTTATACTCTGAGTCAAATGGGATTTTAGAGATGACTTTAAGACGCTCAATCGGGCGCTCCGCTTTCTCAGCGACAGTTAATAAACACGCCTCGGTCGGGTCCCCATTGATGATCCAATTCCCATCTTCTTCGTTCAATTGTGCATCGTTACACGTCTTCCCAACAGTCAATAGATCAATCATTGACTCATCGTCATCCAAGTCAAACGGTTGACCGTTCAATTCTAAGTCTCCGTTTGGTGCATACCCGCTCCCTGACACCTCAATGTCATGTTTCGCCGTCACGATTTGTTTGACAGTCATCTCATTTTTCGTCAACGTTCCGGTCTTATCAGTACAGATGACCGAGACTGCACCTAACGTTTCAACAGACGGCAGACTTCGCACAATTGCTTTTTGTTCAGCCATATTCCGGACCCCGAGCGCCAAGATAATGGAGATGACAGCTGGTAATCCTTCCGGAATGGCCGCGACTGCTAGACCAATCGTCGTTAACATGAGTTCGACTGGTTCATAATCTCGTAAGAAATAACCGAATGCATAAATAATGACAGAGATAATTAGGATAGCGATGGAGACCGTCTGTCCAAACTTTGTCGTCTGACGAATCAGTGGCGTCTTCACGGTTTGTACTTCTGAAATCGACGCATTAATTTGACCAAGTTCCGTACCTTCTCCGATTGCCGTCACAATGGCTTTCGCACTTCCCGTCGCCACACTCGTTCCTGAATAGACCATGTTCTTTCGATCTGCGAGCACGGCCTCTTCTTTAACGACGTCTGGTTTTTTCTCGACCGTTGTGGCCTCACCGGTCAATGCGGATTCTTCCACTTTAAATTTTTCTGCTTGAATGACCCTTGCGTCAGCCGGTACTTTGTCGCCTGCAGCGAGAACGAGTATGTCACCGACGACGAGATCACTTGAATCAATCTCGAATTGTTTACTATCGCGAATGACGGTCGCTTTCGTCTCTAACAACTTTTTGATTCCTTCTAATGCTTCTTCCGCTTTATTCTCTTGAAGATAACCGACAACCCCGATGACCGTCACAACCAAGACGATGACAATCGTATCGATATATTCGCCAAGAAAACCGGTGACAACTGCCGCTCCTAAAAGGACGTAAACGAGAATATCATTGAACTGTCTTAAAAATTTTATGATTTCAGGTGTCTTCTCCTTCTCAGGTAGAACGTTCTTTCCGAACTCCTCCTGCCGATTGGTGACCGTTTGCTTCGAGAGACCAGATTCTACATCAGTCTCCACATGGGACTGAACCTCGTCTACTTCGAGCGCATGCCATTCCCTGTTTTCGTTCTGCATGTTCTTTCCTCCTCGACCAATACTTTATGAAAACATCTATCCCCTATCTGTTCCCAATCTGATGCGGCTCGACACGTCCAAACTTGTATAATTGATGTCATTTTTCAAAGAAAACGCTCCCATGATTTTTTGTTTCTTCATGTAAACGGTATCATGAATCAATTTTGATTTTTCTGATGAAAATGGCTTTACAGAAGCCTTTCAATCATTGAATATAGAAGAAATTATGAATGAATACAGATAGATAGAAAGAAGGAAGAGTTTATGGTCATTATTCAAGGAATTGCACTTTTACTGCTCATCCTCGCCTTGTTCACACTTTTCAGTTACAAGGCGCCATTCGGAATGAAAGCGATGGGCGCATTGGCAGGTGCGGCAATCGCAAGCTTTCTCGTCGAAGCATTCAACGCTTATGCCATCGGCGGATTACTGCCTCTCCCTTTATATGAAGAAGTCGGGCAGGCAGCCGGTTCATTATCTGGTCCTGCTGCCGCGGCACTCGTTGCCATCGCACTCGGAATCAACCCCGTCTATAGCTTAATGATTGGATTATCCGTGTCTGGTTTCGGGATCCTTCCTGGATTTTTCGCAGGATACATCTTGGCTCTGGCTGGCACACGAATCAATCGCTATCTCCCGACGGGTGTCGATATGATTTTCTACGTGATTGTGATGGCACCGCTCGCACGTCTCGTCGCTACTGGCGTGGACCCACTAGTCTCAAATACACTTGCACAAATCGGTGCAGTCATTGAACTCGCAGCGACACAAAACCCGGTCGTCATGGGGCTCGTTCTCGGAGGAATCGTCACGGTCGTATCGACGTCACCTCTCAGCTCCATGGCTTTGACAGCGATGCTTGGATTGACCGG
The DNA here is from genome assembly GCF_018617615.1 of Exiguobacterium sp. s189. Taxonomy (NCBI): domain Bacteria; kingdom Bacillati; phylum Bacillota; class Bacilli; order Caryophanales; genus Exiguobacterium; species Exiguobacterium sp. s189. The sequence goes on from NZ_JACSKM010000002.1 coordinate 44,936, forward strand.
TGTACCGATGGCGATTGCCGCTCTCGCGTTGACCGCATCCATCTCGATGAACTACCTGTTGTTCCGTCAATTGAAAATCGGTACGAAGAAAGATCAACTTTCTGTAGCCATTGAACCGTTGACACAGGCCGACCTCATCTCGGCGAATCCAATCCCAATCTACAGTGTAAACTTTGTAGGAGGCGCAATCGCAGGATTAATTGTAGCGATGACCGGTATGATCAATGATGCCCCCGGGTCGGCTGCGGGTATTCCTGGTCTACTCGTCATGTATGGTTTCAACGACTGGCAGACCGTCACACTGACAGCTGTTGTTTTATTCATCCTTGGAATCGGATTCGGATTGATTGGAAGTCGACTCTTTAAAAACTTCCCGATTGTCCGGCATACCGAAAAGGTTGAATCGACAGAAGAAGATGCCGCATAAAAAAATCGATGCACGCTCGAACGGTTTGTTCAGCGGCATCGATTTTTTTATTTTGCTTTCGGGAGTGCGGCCTCTATTCTGACAGGAGTGCGATAGATTGGAAAATAATCAGACAATCCATACCGTTGAATATGCTTTGCATTTAATTGCTGATAAACCTGTTCGTTGAATACAAATTGACCAATGTAGTAAGGGAGCGGTTCATCTCCGGAAAAGCTCAATTTAAAGTCATAGAGTGCATCTTGACCGGCAGCCCCTCCTCCGAGATGCAGATGAAGTTTACCCTTTTCACCCGCACGACGAATCATTTCACTGAAGAGGAAATGGTTGGGACGGAGAGGTAAGTATTCCTTAAGAGACCCTCCAAGGTGATAATTGGCTCCCTCATCTCCGTACAATATCAGAACTCCTGCAATCACGGTGTTTTCAAACACAGCAAATAGAAATTCCGCTTCAAAGGATTCGCTCGTCAGTAACTGAGTGAAATAAGACTCAGGATAATAGTAGTCTTCAATCGCATCCCGACGATTCATGGTCGCCTCATAAAGATGCATAAATGTGTGAATGTCAGAGGCGTCACCACGCACGACAGTCAACTGTTCACGGATGGCTCGTTTCACGTTTCGCTTCGTCATTTTATGGAATCGCTCAGTCAAGTATTCATACGGTTCATCTAGTTGGACATGGACGGTCTGTCGTACTGGAATTGTTCTCCCGAATGTTTCCATAATGATCTCATCAATTCTTAATGGATGATAACGAATCGTTTCGGTCACCGTTTTCTCGTTCTCCTTGCGTTTAATGAAATGTTGCCTTGCGACTTTCACTTCATCATCTGTGAACTTCCCAACACGAAACGGACCACCATATCCATAAGCTGTCACAAGGTCATCATATTTTTCATTGATTCGGCGACGGATATATGGATATACAAGCATCCCTTTTGACGTGACGGCGAGAAACAGCTCTGGTGAGTCGTTCGATTCACAGTTCACTTTGACATAATCGAAATGATCATACGCATCGCATGTTGTTAGATCCAACCATTTTTCCCATTCCATTTGGTCTTTGATGATTTTGAATTCCATCATCTCATCCCCTTTTCAGTAAGTGATTTCCATAACCACTTTTCCCATTAAAGGATGAGCACACCAGTGAAGAATTTAACTTTTTGTTGTTAACAATCAATATCCGTTTAAAGTAATTCATGAAATAAATATCGTTATTTCTTTTTACGTTTTTGTTCAAAAAAAGAACGAACTCGCACTTAGGCGAATTCGTTCTTATAGAAGTCTTAAGGACATCAATCTACTGAAATCACTTGACCCGTCTCGGACGATTGTCGAGCGAGTTCGATCATTTGCGTCGTGAGTGTCGCATCCTTCAATGAAACGACAGGTTGTCGTGTCTGATCACTTTCGGCTAACTGATGATAATACATCAAATAGTCACCTTTCTCGACTTGAATCGTTTCAACCTCATCTGTCGACAAGATCCCAGTCTCTAACACGTCACTCGCCAACTTTCCATGCTTCAGTGCCTCTTCCTGAGGATCGAGCCCGAACTTCACGAAGCTACCTTTCGTACCATGGACTTCGAATCGGGGAGTTTCGCCAGCGATGAATGGATTCGAGCGAAGATACACTCGCTTCTCTCCATAATAGAATGTCACATAGAATCCGTCGTCAGACTGTCCACCATCGCGTTGAATCATCACATCCGCTTGAATCTTGTCAGGTTTTCCGAACAAGGCGAGCGTCTGATCGATGAGATGACTTCCTAAGTCAAACAAAATCCCTGATCCCGGACCTGCATTTTCACGCCAACGGTCACGTACATTCGGTCGGAAACGATCAAATCGCGATTCGATCACTTTCCAATCCCCTAATACATTTGAGTCGAGCAATGACTTGATGGTTAAAAAATCACCGTCATAACGACGGTTCTGATAGACGTTGACGATGCCTGCTGACTTCGCTTCCAGTTCCATCAACTCGGATCCTTCTGCCGTTGTCAGGAATGCGGGTTTTTCAACCAACACATCTTTTCCCGCCTTGAGACAGGCAACAATCATCTCTTTATGTAAATGCGATGGTGTCGTGATGACATACAAAGAAGCATCTGTTTGAAGCGCCTCGTCTAATGTCGCATACACCTTGGCATCTGGTAATTCAGTCTTTACTTCATCCGGACGGGATGACACGACCCCGCTCACTTCAAAAGTGTCAATCGCCTTTAAAAACGGCAGATGGAACGTATTCGCCGAAAAGCCGAACCCGACCAAAATGGTTTTAATCATGAAAACTCCTCCTTTTCGCTCTTATCATTGTATCAAAAAAAGGGTCCAAAGACCCTTATGCACTCATGCTCTCATCTAATCTGTATTCGAACGTATTGTACCCGTTTCGTGAATCGACAAAGACGAAACCAAAACGAGGATAATAACTATTTAGAAATTCATTGTCAGCGACACAATCTAGACGGATTGGTTCATCATCATCGGCTTCCTCTAGCACGTGCTCCATGAGCTGCTGACCGACGCCACGACCTTTTAGCTTTTCGCTGACGACGATTCGATGGATATATTGTCCACGCTCACTGTCGTCCCACAAGTTGTCATCCCAGTCGTCCGGGGGTAACAAAGCGATTGAAGCTAAAATTTGTTGGTCATCTTCAAAGACATATACACTGCCTTCTGCAATGTCAGTGCGCACACGCTCTACGAGGTCCTGTTCCAAATATTCGGTCCATTGGTCGCTTCCTTGTTCATTTAGCGCTACGGCTCGTTGTTCGATTAGGTTCGCGATGTTGTTGGCATCGCGCTTCGTCGCGAGTCGAATCATAACGTCCTCCTTTAGTTATACAGTATTTGAAATACAAATATAACGGAGAACAGATTGCCTTTCAACCATCTTGCTCACTGTTGAAGTTCGAACGGCGTGACCTCGCTATCGTTCAATTGATAGCTAAAAGATAAAGTCGCGTTGAGACTATGCGAAACAGAACAATAGCGTTCAACGGATAGTTCAATCGCACGTCGCACTCGCTCTTCCGACATGTCGCCTTTCAGAATATACAAGATGTGAATGGCTGTAAAGCGTTTCGGATGATCGATTGCCCGAACCCCATCAATCTTCATTTCGAACGATTCTAACGGTTGACGCATCTTATGCAAAATGGAGACGATATCGATCCCCGTGCAAGATGCGGTGGCGTGAAGTAACATCTCAGTCGGACGAGGTCCCGTGTCGAGACCGCCTACGTCCTCGGACGCATCAAGTGTCACCGTGTGCCCCGATGGCGTATGCGTCTCAAACGCCATGCCTTGCTTCCATACGACTTCCATGTTCATTGTCTTCTCCCCCCTATTTCATTTGATAGCAACCTATTCCCGCATTTGATGTATGATTAAGCTACAAATCGATTTTTAAGGGGTGTATGTTGTTGGATTGGTCCATTATTTTCAGTTGGGGGCTATATATCGTCCTCGGGTTAAACTTATTGTTCGCACTCGCCGTCATTTTTGCCGAAAGACGTGACGTTGGCGCGACTTGGGCCTGGTTGCTCGTCCTATTTTTCTTGCCGGTGCTCGGGTTTATCATTTACCTTTTCCTCGGGCGACAACTCAAAAAGGATAACTTTTATAATTTGAGTGTGGAAGAACGCTCTTTTCATGCGCTACAAGTAGAAGCACAGCTCGAACAGATCCACACACGTCAGACGCAACTTGCGCAGCCACTGTTCGAAAAGTATGACCAACTGCTTCAAATGAACTTGCGCTCTTCAAAATCATTGATTAGTGTACATAACCGTTCCCTCATCTTACATGACGGCGAACAAAAGTTTAAGGCGTTGATGGATGACATCCGCTCCGCTGAAACCGAAATCAATATCCAGTACTATATCATCCAGCGTGATGCTCTCGGACAAGCACTCTTAAAGGAATTGATTGAACGAGCGAAAGCGGGTGTCAAAGTCCGACTCCTTTACGACGCGGTCGGTTCTAGAAGTCTTAGAAACTCTGACTTTAAAGAATTAATTGCGAACGATGGGGAAGTACGCGTCTTCTTCCCACCGACACTTGGGATGATCAATTTTAAGTTGAACAACCGCAACCACCGAAAAGTCGTCATCATCGATGGGAAGGTCGGGTATGTCGGTGGCTTTAATGTCGGGACCGAATATCTCGGACTCGTTGAGAAGTTCGGATATTGGCGCGATACCCATTTACGCGTCGAAGGAGACGTCGTCTACAATCTCCAGCACCGCTTCATCCTGGACTGGAATTACTCAGGTCACCGCAAGCATGACCCGGAGAATACGTTCTGCTTCGCGAGACATGAGATTAAAGACAATTCGCCAATGCAAATCGTCACGAGCGGTCCAAACTCGGATACCGAACATTTAAAAAATATGATGATTAAAATGATCATGTCAGCGAAACGACGGGTCGTCATCCAAACCCCTTATTTCATACCCGACACGAGTTTTATGGATGCATGTAAGATGGCACTTCATTCTGGCGTTCAGATGGACATCATGATCCCAGGAAAACCGGACCACCCGTTCGTCATGTGGGCATCGCTCTCCTTCCTTGGAGAGTTGCTCGATTATGGGGCAAACGTCTATCTGTATGATGAAGGCTTCCTCCACGCGAAGACGCTTGTCGTCGATGATGAGATTGCGACGGTCGGAACGACGAATTTGGATGCCCGAAGTTTCCGTCTCAACTTTGAAGTGAACGCAGTCATTTACGACGAACGCGTCGCCCTCGAACTTGTTTCTTTATTTGAAACAGACACGGCGGTCAGTCGCAGGTATACGATGGAAGACTATGAAAAGCGGAAATGGACAGTACGTGCTCGGGAGGGTGTCTCACGACTCCTCAGCCCGATTTTATAACGAAAGAAGCAGAGCTCGGCGCTCTGCTTCTTTTTCATTTTATAGTTTGAATCGTGAGACGAGGTCTTGTAGTTCTTCTGCCATCGTCGCGAGTGCCTTCGCCGATTGTGACACTTCTTCAATCGATTTCAACTGGTCGTCTGTCGTCGCTGCGACTTGTTTGGAGACACTTGAGTTCTCGTCGGCGATGTCAGCAATTTGGGATGCGGTCGCCGCTACTTCTTGGACGTTTGCCGCAATCTCCTCGACTGTTGCCGTCACATCTTCGATTCGCGGTGTCATCGCGACCGTGCGTTCTTTGATTTTCTCAAATCGGTCTGCTGTCATTTCTGAAGAAATGAGACCGGCTTTCGTATGAGTGGATACTTCTTGCATCAAGTAAACGGATTGCTCCGTCTCCTGTTTGATGCGGTCAATCAATGCCGCAATTTGTTTCGTCGACTGTTGGGACTGTTCCGCAAGCTTTCGGACCTCACTCGCCACGACGGCGAACCCTTTCCCATTCTCACCGGCACGTGCCGCTTCAATCGCTGCGTTTAAAGCGAGCAGGTTCGTCTGTTCTGCAATCCCGTTGATGACTGAGACGATTTCCCCGATCTCACTTGAACGATGTGCCAACGATTGGATGACACCTTCAAACGTGACGACCGATGCATCGATTGCCTGCATCTGTTTAACGTTCTCTCGCACGGTCGTTGATCCATCTTCTGCTTCATTTGACGTCTCTCGTGATAGTTCAGACACGTCCATCGAGCTCTCTGAGATGCGCATGATTCCAGATGTGATGGCCTGGAGTGACATCGCGTTGTCATCGAGCTGACGTTTTGAACCATCGGCACTGACCGCCATCTGGTCGACCGCACGAGCAATTTGTTCTGAAGAAGCGGAATTATGTGCGGAGTTCGCCATCAATTCCTGCGAAGATGCTGCGACTTGACTAATTGAATCGTCTAGACGAAGTAATACCATTCGCAGTGAGGCACTCATCTCATTGAAACTCTCTGAAACACGACCGATCTCATCGTTCGATAAGACGCTGATTGGTTCAGTCAAATCGCCGGACTTGATCCGTTCTGCCCCCTCGGTTAATAAGCGTAGAGGGCGCAAAATCGACCGAAGAACGAAATATAGAAGAATAGCCGCCACACCGAACATACCGATAATGACGAACACGGTCGTCCAAAGGATGCCGACAGTCTCGTCTTGAATTTCGCCATCGTATAGGGTCCCTGTGATTTTCCACCCTGTGAGCGGGTTCGTCACGAACGCTTTTTCGACACCCTCTCCTTTCTCTTCAGCGGACAGGATTCCCTCATCTGTTGCAAAGACAGATTCCATCGATGACTCTTCTGATTTCTCTCCGACAGCAATCGATGGATGAATGACGACTTGTTGGGCCTCATCGAAGATGGCCACATATCCTTCTTCACCGATTTGAATATTCTTTGCGACTTCTGCAATATCATTCACGTCCACATCAACCGCCACGACCCCGCGACCATCTGCCGTCTTTTTAGAGACCGTGATCATCATTTTTTGAGAAGTGGCATCTACGTATGGATTCGTGATGGCGACGTCTTGACCACTCGCTTCTGCCGCCTCATACCAAGGACGAGTCCGTGGATCGTACCCTTCCGGCAATTCTTGCTCAGGATAGATCGTCATCGTACCTTCCGCTGAGGCAAAATAAATATTTGTCACTTTAGGGTGTGTGTCTAAGTATTCCGTGAACTTTTCTGCTAACGCTTGATTGTCTTCACCTTCTTCATAGATGGATGCATCAATCCGATTGGAGAAGAATGAAATGTCCGTCTGAATCGGAGCAATCAAATTCGTCACTTCATTATTCATCCGGTCTACCCCCGAATTGACAGACTGGATCATTTGTGACTCGATTTTTTGTTTCGCCTGTGTATAAGCGACGACTCCGATCAATGTTGCTGGAATGAGTAGTAATAGGACTGATAAGACAATTAATTTTTGTTTGATGCTGATGGTACGTTTCTGTCTCATAAAACATCTCCTTACCCCGAATAGAATGTTCAAGAAGCATCGGTATGGATACCGAATCCTCCTTAGGTTACTTACAATATCGGTTAGGAAAAATAGATGTTAATCATTGATTGAATTATTCGAAAATTATTTTTCGGAAGCTGAAATGGAGTTTCACTTTATTCAGAACATAACGACAAATCATTATATTCGTAATCTAAAATGTATTCAGTTAACATATCGGAAAAGGGGGTAAAAACATGAATACATTATTGGAAGAAATCAAAGCGTATAAAGATCAATTCAAGCAAAAAGCGCCAGCCGAAAAACAACGTTTGATGGCGCAGGCGACACAAGAATTGAAAGAATCAGGGGTGGCTACCGGTTTAGCAGTTGGGGATCAAGCTCCGCTGTTTGAATTGCCTCATGCGGATGGGACAGAAGTCGGTTTGAAAACACTCCTTGAAAAAGGACCTGTCATCGTCACGTTTTATCGCGGTGGATGGTGCCCATACTGTAACCTCGAACTCCGAGCGTATCAGCGAGAATTGGCACAAATTGAGGAAAAGGGTGCGACGCTCGTGGCAATCAGCCCGGAGACTCCTGATTACTCACTATCTACGAAAGAGAAGAATGAGCTTGATTTTTACGTGTTAAGCGACGTGGATAATCAAGTCGCACGCCAATTTGACCTTGTCTTTGATATGCCGGATTATTTGATTGAGATTTATGAGGCATCTGGTCTTCACGTCGATGCACATAACGGCAATGAGGACTGGCAACTTCCGAAGCCAGCGACGTTCATCATCCAAGCGGATGGTACGATTTCATTCAGTGATGTGCCCGCTGACTATACAGAACGAGTCGACCCGAAAACGGTCGTTGAAAAACTATAAATGAAAAAGGAGGTGACGTGTGTCATCTCCTTTTCTGTAACCCATTCGATTAATCGTCTTCATTTATAAAATTCCTCATGTAGTATTCCATACACCATGCTATCGGTCCATTCATTCTTATTCCAATAGTCCTTCAAGAAATGAGCTTCTTTTCTCATTCCGATTCGCTCGCATAATTTTTGGGAAGCGACATTCCTTGCATCAAGATTGGCTTGTATTCGATGTAGGTTGAACTCATGGAACAATTTTTCAAGTAATCCCTTAACTGCTTCAGTCGCATACCCTTTTCCTGAATGTGAATCAGAAAAACAATACCCGATTTCTACCGTTTCTTTCATTCCCGTATACCAGACCGCGAGATCTCCAATCACTTCACCTTGATGTACGACCGCTAAATTTAACGTACCTGTCTCGGTAAGAGTAGAATTCGTTAGTTTTTTAGCAAATGCTTCGTTCATGTTTTCAGAGGTCCATGGCTCATGTAAGAGATATCTACACACGTCAGCATTTTTATAGATGTTGAATGTGGCAGGCAGATCATTCTTTCTGAATGTTCTGATTTCCAAACGTTCAGTGGTAAATTCCAAATCGATTCCCCCTTGTAGATGGTGATGAGTATCCTATGAACACTCACCACCTTACAACTTTATGATGCAATGATAAATTGCTCAACGCGCTTGAGAAGTGTTTCAAGTAACCGGAGTGACCGGTATGTCTCTCCTGTGTACTCGAGACTATGATTCATCTCCTCGACAATCTCGAGTTCGGTCAAGCCCAGTTGTTCAAGATACTTCATTCTCTCATCTATATAATGTTGGTCCGCTGTTCCCATAAGCACGAGCTGTTTACCTTTATGGGACAGGATTGCTTCGTATATGTCGTCTTGTTTCAACAACGGTGTCAACCAAACCAGTTTGGCATCATGAAACACGTTTCGGGTACGCTCACTTGCCATCGCCATCGTACCGAGCGATTTCCCGACGATTATGTATTCATTAATAGAATGGAATTGTAGCACTTGGTCGATGACGAGACGAACATCGTCAACAATCGCCACTGATACATCGACTGAATCATACCGCTCATCCCGATAATTGTAGTTGATTTCAAGAACGTTCAATCCATTCTCTAAACAAAGTGCTGTCGTGTATCGAAACATCGGGGAATCATTCGTATATCCGTATCCGGGCAACAACATCACGAGCGTGTCGGATGACGAATCAGGTTGCAGGAACGAATACGAGACAGGTATTCCGTTTGTCCCAACGACTTGACCATCTGTTACTTCATGCATATCGTCCCCTCATTTCTGCAAAAGTTGCGTGTCATGGTGATGAATCATCGTTCCAATGGTCTCTCCTTGAAGAATTCGATGAATGGCGTTCCGTTCCTTGAAGTCAAACAAGTGAATCGGCAAACCGTGGTCTCTTGCGAGAAGTAATGCCGATTGATCCATCACTTTCAAATCATGAGCGATGACATCGTTATAGTGTAGGGTTTCGTATTGACGCGCCTCCGAATCCAACCGAGGGTCTCGGTCAAATACGCCGGAGACACCGTTCTTGGCCACGAACAAGGCGTCGCATCCCACTTCGATGGCACGCTGAACAGCCGGGTAGTCTGAAGAGACGAACGGTTGACCGTTACCGCCTGCGAAAATGACGACATACCCTTTTTTCAAATGATTGATGGCCCGAAGTTGAATGTATGGCTCAGCAACGCTTGGCATTGGAATCGACGTCATGACGCGTACTTCTCGATTGGCATCACGTTTCAAGATACCACGCAGCATCAATGAGTTCATGACTGTCCCGAGCGTCCCGATGCTGTCAGCTTCCACTCGATTGATGCCCCACGCTTCTGCTTGATTCCCTCGGAAGAGATTTCCCCCGCCGACCATGGCACACACTTCAACCCCGCTATTTGCGAGTGACAATATTTCTTCTGCAATCAGGCTGAGGCTCATTTCATCAAAATTATCCGGTCCATCACCAGCTAGATCGGCTCCACTTAACTTGATACAGATTTTTCGGTGTTGCATCATTCCCCAACCCTTCATTTGGAATTTTTTGTTCAATTCAGTATAGAAGAGTTTATATAATGGAACAACACTATTTTTAATTGATTCATAAGGACATTTCTTTATATTCCTTGTAAAACTCATCGAACATATAAAGTCCACCGATTTCTTCATCAATAAACGAATATAGAGAAATTTCATAGTCTGGGAGTGATGCTTCATTGAAACACTCTTTTACTCTGAGCAAGCCTTCTCTTACATACTGCTTTCCCTTTTCAATACTCTCGTTTGAGATATAGTACCGTCCAAGACAAAGATAGTAACGAGGAAATTCTGGGTACTCCGCTATCGCCTTTAATAGATACGATTCATACTGTTCTGGATGTTTGATTTCATATAGATTGGCCATTGAATAGTAAAGGATCCCTTTTGATTTAGCATCCATTTTATTCAGCATCGACTTGATCTCTTCAATTTTTGTTTCGTCTAAATCTGGATAGACGAAAGTTGATTCAAGATATACGCCGAGGGCGAAGAAAATCGAATGATCCGGAAACTTATCAAATGCTTCGAATAAGTGTTTGGAGGCATTTTCAAAGTCTTCTTCCGGCGTATCCATTTCAGCACTAATGAGAGTCGTCCAGGCGATGAATTCGTCTGGGTATTCTTGGACTAATTCTCTGGCGGCACGGATTGCAAGGAACAGTTTCTTTGGCGATTGTGCCATAGTTTGTATCTTTTGGATTTCTTGATCAAATTTTTTCATTTTCTCTGCCCCTAAAAAAAGAAATTTTCACTACTACCCCCTAATTTAACTAAGTGATTTGAATACCATTTTGTCACCACACATGAAGTAGCAATATGAATTCCCCACCCAATTATAACTAGATGCATAGTACTATGATTTATTGAACATAGAAGATGAAACGGTGAATTTATTTCATATATGTTTATGATTGTAGCTCAAAAACAGAATGAATCGCTATAGATAAAAAAGCTCCAATCGGCACAAAAAAAGACCGTAGAACATTCCTACAGTCACTAAGCTTAGGCACCCATAATCGAATCATGACGGGTCGTTTCCCAACCGTACGCCACTTCACGGAGTAACAATTCACCAAATTCCCGATCCTTTTGGTCGATGACCTGCCCTTGTTTCCGCTCATAAAATGTGCGGAATGGGTTCATCTCAAGCGCCCAAATCAAAAGTCCCGCCTCGCACATCGATTGGACGGCATGTTCAAGGAGAGCGGACCCGATTCCGTTCCCTTGATGATTTTCCAAAATATAAATGGCATACACTTCGTTCGTATGGTCTGGATACTCACCCGTACGCTCTTCTCCGTAAAGGACGAAGCCCACAATCTCATCATCCACGATCGCCACAAAGCCGGCGACTTCCTGCCGACGAAGCGCTGTCCGCAATCGTTCTGCCCATTCGATGGAACCGGACGAAACTTTCAATAAATACTCAGTCGGTACGATCCCCCGATAGGTCGTACGCCATCCGTTCACACGCACTCTCGCAATCCCATACACATCATCTGGTTTGGCGACTCGAATGTCCAATGTGACCCCCTCCTAACCCGAATCTTTACAAATAGTTTACCACAAATCCCCAACTTGCAATCCGAGATTATGTGAATTTTCATCGTTCTTCTACCATAAAAAAAGAGCCGCCACCTCTACTAAGGCAACGACTCTCTCGGTTTATGCGACTTCTTTTGATTGCACTGGTGCAGATGTCGTCAGCGGCTTCTTCAAGAATGAAAGGAGCAATGCACCGACGAGGGCACCTGTCAAGATGGCAACGGCATAGAGTCCCATACTCATCGCGACATTTCCAGCACCTTCAAGAAGTGGGAAGACGAAAATTCCACCATGCGGGGCCGGTAATTGAATCGCGAAGAATGCTGACAATCCACCTGCGATTGCAGAACCGAGGATGGCAGATGGTAGGACGCGAATCGGGTCCGCAGCAGCGAACGGAATGGCCGCTTCGGTGATGAATGAAGCTCCCATGATGTAAGCAGTCTTACCAGCTTCACGCTCTTGTTTCGAGAATTTCTGACGAGCAAATACGGTTGATGCAAGTGCGACAAGGATTGGTGGTACCATTCCACCAGCCATGACGGCTGCCATGACTTCTTGGTTTCCTGCTGTGAGAGCTGCCGTACCGAACACGTATGCTGTCTTGTTGATTGGACCACCCATATCGACTGCCATCATTCCTCCGACGATGACACCGAGAAGGATCGCATTCGCGCCACTCATGCTGTTCAACGTATCCATCAACCATGTCATAAGTGCTGCAATCGGTTCATTGACGACAAGCAACATAATCATACCTGAGATAAACGATCCGAGTAACGGATACAAAAGAACTGGCTTGATTCCTTCAAGCGAAGCAGGCAATTTCGCGAGTGCCTTTTTCAAGAAGAGGACAACGTAACCTGCCAAGAAACCGGCAATGAGACCACCGAGGAATCCGGCGTTCCCTTGGCTTGCGAGTACCCCTGCGACGAGACCTGGTGCGAGACCTGGTCGATCGGCAATCGACATCGCGATGAAACCTGCAAGAATCGGAACGAGGAAGCCGAATGCAGCTCCACCGATTGTCATCAACTGTGCTGCGAATTCATTGTAAGATGGATCATCCGGGTTAGCAGAGTTGATGCCCCAGAAGAAACTGATTGCAATCAAGAGACCACCTGCGACGACGAGTGGGAGCATCGCAGATACACCGCTCATCAAGTGCTTATAGACACCTGTGCGTTGTTCTTTCGGTGCACCAGACGTTTTGGAAGCTTCGTATACCGGCGCATCTTGATTGACGGCACGATTGATGAGTTCTTCCGGTTTCCGGATCCCTTGTGCGACCGGTACTTCGATGACGCGTTTTCCAGCGAAGCGATCCATTTCCACGGCTTTATCCGCTGCGACGATGATGGCTGTCGCACGATCAATGTCTGCCCGTGTAAGCTCGTTCTTCACTCCAGTAGAACCGTTCGTTTCGACTTTAATATCGACACCCATCGCTTCCGCTTTTTGTTTCAAGCTGTCCGCCGCCATATACGTATGGGCGATTCCTGTCGGACAAGCCGTGACCGCCAAAATGAAAGGTGCATCTTCATTCGTCGGTTTGACGACTTCTGGCTTCTCTTCAGCCGCTTCCTTCTCCTCGATGGCACGGATGACATCGCTTTCAGAAGTCGCTGCATAGAGGCGCTCTTGGAATGCTGGGTCCATCAAGTAGACCGATAATTTAGAGAGCGTTTCAAGGTGTTCGTTATTCGCGTTCTCCCCTGCCGCAATCATGAAGAAGAGGCGGCTTGGTTGACCGTCCAACGCTTCGTAATCGACTCCTTCTGAGCGTCCGAAGGCGATTGCTGGTGTTTTGACAGCACTCGTTTTCGCGTGAGGGATGGCAATCCCTTCTCCGAGTCCAGTCGTGCTCTCGCTTTCACGTTTTAAGATGGCGTCACGATATCCATCGCGGTCAGATAGTTTGCCGGCACGGTCGAGGACATCGACGAGTTCTTCGATGACCTCACGCTTAGAGCTAGCACGAAGATTCAATTGAATCGTATCGCGTTGAAGCAAGTCCGTGATTTTCATGTTGTTTCCTCCATTCGTTTAAGTGGTGTGAGTTGTACTTGATCAATCAATCGATCAATATCTTCTTTTGAACAAAGACCAAACGTATATGCGGACGCACTACCTGTTGTGACAGCGTAGCGGAACGCCTCCTGTTCGCCTTTTTCTTTGACGTTAGCGACAAATCCGGCAACAAGTGAGTCTCCGGCACCGACTGAGTTGACGAGTTTACCGACCGGTGTGTTCGCCGTGACCGCGCCGTCCTTATTAACGAGTAGCGCTCCATCCCCTGCAAATGAAATGATGACGTTTTTCGCGCCACGTTCGACGAGCTGCTCCGCATAAGGAAGAGCGTCCTCAAACGTCTCGATTTCTGTGTCGAACAATTCGCCTAACTCGTGATGGTTCGGTTTAATCATCAACGGTTCGAGCGAAAGGACTTCAAGCATGGCGTCTTTCGTCGTATCGACGACGAAGTCGGCACCTTTTTCGCGAATCGATTCAGCGATCGTCCGGTACAATGAGTCCGGTAAATTGCTTGGGATACTTCCCGCAAGAACGACGATGTCACCTTCCTCGACTTGGTCGAACTTCGCTTTCAATTGTTCGAGTTCACCATCCGTGATGTTCGGTCCGCTCGCGTTCAATTCGGTCTCTTCTTTTGCACGAATCTTGACGTTGATTCGGGTATTTCCGTTCACTTCAACAAAATCCGTGTGCACACCATGGTCGACGAGCGACTTTTTGATGAAATCACCTGTCGTTCCACCGATAAAGCCAAGCGCTTTCGTTTCTTTTTCATATTCTCGAAGCACGATCGAAACGTTGATCCCTTTTCCACCTGCACGTTCGGTCGTTTCTTCGATTCGGTTCACTTCTCCTAAATTTACTTCTGGTAATGTCACATAGTAATCAATAGAAGGGTTGAGTGTTAACGTGTAAATCATTTCGCATTCACCACCTTTGTTATTGTTTGGATGGAACTCATTGATGCATCGCTTGATGTGATCAATTGCGCAGCGTCTAACGTCGCGACTCGGCTGAACGTTCGTTTCCCGATTTTCGATGCGTCCGCGAGCACGTATGACGTCTGTGCCAATTCAATTGCCGTCTTTTTGACAAGCGCTTCTTCTGGGTCCGGTGTCGTGTAGCCTGCATCAAGGTCGATTCCGTTCATTCCGAGGAAAGCGAGGTCAACTCGATAATTCATCATGCTCTCACGTGCATTGTATCCGACGAGCGCTTGAGTCGACCGTTTCAATTCTCCGCCTATCACAAACGTCTTAATATCAAGATCAAATAATTCATTCGCTATCGGTAGACTATTCGTGACGACGACAATGTTCTTTCCTTCTAAAAACGGTACCATCGCTTGAGTCGTTGTCCCGGCATCTAAATAGATCGACATCCCGTCTTCAATGAACGTTGCGGCCTTCCGTGCAATCGCAACTTTTTCATCGACGAAACGATCTCGTTTCTCTTCAAATGTCGGTTCTTCGTCAGGAGTCGCGATGAGTGTCGCTCCCCCGTGCACCCTTGCCAGATATCCTTCCGCTTCGAGGTCCGTCAAATCACGACGAATCGTCGACTCGGATGAATTCGTCAAATCAACCAACTCTTTCAATTTGACGACTTTCTGCTCAGATAAGCGTTGTAATATCAACTGATGTCGTTGTTTCGTTAACATCTTGTTCCCTCCATACGTCTAATATAAAGCGTTTTCATTATAAAAACAACTAAAATCATTCAAAAACATTCAGATACATTCAATATGTCACAATTATAACATAAAAAACGGTCATAAAATGACCGTTTTTTATGTTTATGACTGTTTTCTTAACCATTCCACCACTTCTTGCACGAGTTTTGGATGAATTGGATCATCAATCGCCTCGCGGTATTCTTTATGAAGCGTCAGAAGAGAATGCGGTGAATCTCGCTTCACGAGTAGGTGATTCATGTCATCGATGATAGAGGACGTAACCTCCCCTTTTGTCCGAATCATATGGACGTGCTCCGGTGGGACTTGTACGTCACGTCCCCCTGTAATCGCAAGGACCGGAACGGTGACATGTTCTAATCGCTCCCGTACGTCATACGAGGCATGTTCGCGAATCCATTTTGCGTTCACGACTTGTCCTCTGTATTTAAAAGCGGAGACGTTCGTGCGTAAAGACCGCTCGAGCAAGTCATCCTGCCGCTGTCTTACCTTTTTCGCCACCCCTGTCACCCGGTAAAACATGCCTTTTAATCCTTTGACACGTTCGACGTCCTTTGCTAAGGCGTCTGCCTGATATAAAAACATCTGTTTCGATGACTCATGGAACCCTGACAATAAAATGAGTCCATCGGATTTCGTCTCCAATTGTACAGCTGGCGCAAGGACTGCCCCTTCACTATGACCGAGTATATAGAGATGATTCACATCTGCGAGTTGTCGAATCGTCCGCACGACTAGAATCGCATCGTTAATCAAATCATGTAACCCGACCTTATTGAAGTCACCATCCGACTTCCCGATTCCTTGTTTGTCATACCGAAAGACGTTATAGCCATGATCGTATAGCGCCTCAGCTAATTTTCCGTACGTATTAAAGCCGACGCCACCCATATTCCCGTCACGGTCACTTGGTCCGCTTCCGCTCAACATGACAATGGTCGCCCGAGGCTCCTCATGCGAAAGAAAAGTCCCTGCAATCGTTCCATATGCTGTCGTAATCGTCATCTCTTGTTTCATCGTATCGCCTCCACTTCTATCATACCCGAAACGAACGACCAAAAAAATATGTCGTCGCCTGTGCCGTTTCTTAACTAACCTTTTATCTACTCAAAAAAAGTGCCCGCTCTCTCGAACGGGCACCTAGATTGATTTGATTTCTTATACGCCTTCGTATGCTGCGTACATGATTTCTTTCAACTCTTCAACGAGCGGCATTTTCGGGTTTGCCGTCGTACATTGGTCTTCGAATGCGTCGACTGCCATTTTGTCAATTTTCGCATCGAGTTCTGCTTTCTTGATGCCTTGTGCTTTGAACGAGAGTTTGATGTTCAAACGTTGACCGAGCTCGATGATCGCTTGGACGAGTGACTCCACACCTTCTGCTGTCGTACTTGCCGGGAGGCCGAGGTAACGTGCGATTTCTGCGTAACGCTCGTCAGCGATGAATGACTCATATTTCGGGAACGCCGCAAGTTTTGATGGGCGTGTCGCGTTGTAACGGATGACGTGTGGCATAAGGATTGCGTTCGTACGACCGTGTGGTACGTGGAACTCCCCACCGATTTTGTGAGCGATCGAGTGGTTGATTCCAAGGAACGCGTTCGCGAACGCCATACCAGCCATCGTTGATGCGTTGTGCACTTTCTGACGTGCTTCCGCATCGCTACCGTTTTCATACGCTTTTGGTAGGTAGTCGAAAATCATCTTGATGGCGCGGAGGCAAAGGCCGTCCGTGTAATCATTCGCCATGACTGAAACGTATGCTTCGATCGCGTGCGTCATGACGTCCATTCCTGTGTCAGCCGTAATCGATGCTGGCACGGTCATGACGAACTCAGGGTCGACGATTGCAACGTCTGGTGTGATCGCATAGTCGGCAATCGGATATTTCACGTTACGTTTTTTGTCTGTGATGACGGTGAACGGTGTCACTTCAGAACCTGTACCAGAAGTTGTCGGGATTGCGATAAACATTGATTTGTTACCGAGCGTCGGGAACTTGTACGTCCGTTTGCGAATATCCATGAATTTCTGACGAAGGTTTGAGAACTTCTCTTCTGGACGTTCGTAGAAGAGCCACATTCCTTTCGCAGCATCCATCGGTGATCCACCACCGAGTGCGATAATCATGTCTGGTTGGAAGTGACGCATCGCTTCGGCACCGTTCATGACCGTTTCGACAGATGGGTCTGGTTCGACTTGGTCAAAGATGCGGTACTCAACACCTGCAGGCAAGTTTTTAATGACTTTGTCAGCAAATCCGAGTTTGACCATCATTTCATCCGTGACGATCATCGCCCGTTTTTTCGTTGTGAGTGATTGAAGGTATTGCACCGAGTTTTTCTCGAAGTAGATTTTTTCAGGTACTTTGAACCATTGCATATTCACGCGACGTCTCGCCACCTTTTTCACGTTGAGTAGATGTTTCGCCGTCACGTTTTCTGAGACGGAGTTTTTACCGTATGACCCACAGCCGAGCGTGAGGGATGGTGTCATTTCGTTATAAAGGTCACCGATTCCACCGTGTGCTGAAGGTGAGTTGACGATGATACGGCAAGCTTTCATGCGAAGACCGAAGTCAAGGATGGCATCGTCATCTGTTGAGTGGATGACCGCTGTGTGACCGAGACCACCGATTTCGAGCATTTTTTCAGCGATCGCGAATCCTTCTTCACGTGACTGTACTTTATAAGCACCGAGAACCGGGCTCAACTTTTCATGAGAAAGAAGTTCAGTTGCGCCGACCGTTTCAAGTTCAGCAATCAAGATTTTTGTATCAGCCGGTACTTTGAGACCTGCTTTTTCAGCGATCCACGCTGCTGGCTTCCCGACGATTTCTGGGTTGACCGCACATGTGTCCGTGCGAATGACAAGTGTTTCGAGTTTCGCTTTTTCTTCAGGTGAGCAGAAGTAGCAACCGAGTGCCGTCATTTCTGCTTTCACTTCTTCGTAAACTTCTTGGTCGACGATGATTGCTTGTTCAGACGCACAAATCATACCGTTGTCGAACGTTTTTGAAAGGATGACGTCCGAGATGGCACGTTTCACTTTCGCAGTCTTATCGATATAAGCCGGTACGTTACCAGGTCCGACACCGAGTGCTGGTTTACCAGTCGAATAAGCTGATTTGACCATTGCCGCCCCACCTGTCGCAAGAACCATCGCCACACCTGGGTGGTTCATGAGTGCTTTTGTTGCGTCGAGCGACGGGACTTCAACCCATTGAATCAAGTTTTCAGGAGCACCTGCCGCTACCGCTGCGTCACGAAGAACACGTGCCGCTTCACTTGAACACTGTTGAGCGGATGGATGGAACGCGAAGATGATTGGGTTACGTGTCTTGATGGCGATGATTGCTTTGAACATCGTTGTCGATGTTGGGTTCGTGACCGGTGTGACCCCAGCGACGACACCGACTGGTTCTGCGATGTATGTGATTCCGTTTTGAACGTCGTCTTCAAGAACGCCAACTGTTTTTTCTCCACGGAGTGAGTTGTAAATATATTCTGTCGCGAAGATGTTTTTGATCATCTTGTCTTCAAAGACACCGCGGCCAGTTTCTGTATGTGCTAATTTCGCAAGTGCGACGTGTTGCTCAAGACCAGCGAGCGCCATCGCTTGTACGATTTCATCGATTTTCTCTTGGTCGAACGTCATCAACGTATCGAGTGCGGCATGTGCACCCGCTACGAGCGTATCTACCATTTGTTCTGCCGTAGTTTCCACTTTTGCTTTCTCTTTGACTGCCATGTTAGGTTCCTCCTCATAATTGAGAGCTTTTAATGAACATATTGACTTGATGGAAGACACAATGTGATGACTGCTTTCAAGAGATTGTGCTTTCCTTCACATTCATAGAATACAATGTTTTTCGGAGTTTGCGGGTGACAACAATGTGAACTCTTTCACAATATTTTTTTGTCATTTGTTGATAGCCCTTGATTTTTAACTGTGTCCTCAGTAAAATCGAATACGTTTTCATGAAAACAAGTAATTCCGTTTATGTAAACGCTTACATCAATTGTGTCGAATCTACTTCTACTATGATGTATGAATCATCACATCAACCCGTTTTTAGGTTCAACTGCACCTAACTCGTGTATAATGAAAATAGAACCTAACTAGGAAGTGAATCTACTATGCCGAAACAAGATGCTGCGGACCAGTTCGTCAAACTGATCCCTTTAATTCGTCGTAAACTGCTACGTCGATCTGATTTCCCACAAATTCCGAACTTGAACTTCTCTCATTTCCATCTGTTGATGTTGATTGAGGACGAGGGGGCTGTCACAAATGGACGAATTAGTGAAACACTCTCCATCGCGCCGCCCAATGTTACCCCGCTCATCACGAAACTGTTAAATGAAGGATATATTACACGCGTACCGGATGAACGGGACCGCCGTGTCATTTGGAACCAGTTGACAGAGAAAGGTGAGCGTATTTTACTCGAACGGAGAGACTCGTTCCGGAGGCTTTTTGAGGAGCGTCTCGCCTTTTTAAACGAGGATGAAACCGACAGCCTCATTGACAGTTTGAAGACGCTCACCGAGATTGTTGAGAAGATGGATAAGGGCGACGAGTAAAACTTTTCTCGTCAATTCACGCAACTTCTTATATAATCTGTAATGAATCTACGTACAAATGGAAAGAGAGATGACATGTAATGGGTCGTAAATGGAACAACATTAAAGAGAAGAAGGCGTCAAAAGACGCGAACACGAGTCGCGTCTATGCGAAGTTCGGTCGCGAGATCTATGTGGCCGCCCGCCAAGGGGAACCTGATCCTGAGTTGAACCAATCATTAAAATTCGTTGTGGAGCGTGCGAAAACGTATAACGTGCCCCGTGCGATTATCGATCGCGCCATCGATAAAGCAAAAGGTGGCGACGAAGAAAACTTCGATGAGCTTCGCTATGAAGGATTCGGACCGAATGGTTCGATGGTCATCGTCGATACGTTGACGAATAACGTGAACCGTACAGCATCTGAAGTACGTGCCGCTTTCGGTAAAAACGGAGGAAACATGGGTGTCAGCGGTTCGGTCGCCTACATGTTTGATGCGACAGCCGTCATCGGTGTCAATCAAATGTCGGCAGACGATGTCCTTGAACTCATGATGGAACACGACCTTGACGTTCGTGACGTCATCGAAGAAGATGAGACGGTCATCGTCTATGCCGAGCCAGAAGCGTTCCATGCCGTTCAGACTGCATTCAAGTCTGCCGGGGTTGAAGAGTTCGCCGTCGCCGAGTTGACGATGCTTCCACAAAACGAAGTGTCGCTCGATGACGATTCGAAAGAACAGTTTGAAAAATTAATCGATGTGCTCGAAGACTTGGAAGATGTTCGCCAAGTGTATCACAACGTCGATCTGTAACACGTAAGCGATAACTTTCACGAGTTATCGCTTTTTTCATAATCGATTTGACAAGGGTCACATCATATGTTAAATTTCAAAAAGTCTTTATCATATTAAAGTGATACCAAGAGAAAGAAATTGTGAAAGGTGTTGGATGGATATGAACGCAGTATTACTTGCAGTCATCGTCTTATTTGCACTCGCCATCAGTCGTGTGCACATTGTATTGTCCTTAATATTAGCTGCGCTTGTCGGAGGGCTTGTTGGAGGGCTCGGATTTAACGATACGTTGACCGCCTTCAGCGAAGGTCTCGGCGGTGGAGCGAGCATCGCCCTTAGCTATGCGCTCCTTGGGGCATTCGCCGTCGGATTGTCGAAGACGGGTCTACCGGATGTCTTAGCTGAAAAGCTGATTTCGATGTCAGGTCGTGACGTGTCAGGAAAACGCGTGATGTACGTCAAAGCGTTCTTGTTGTCGCTTCTCTTATTGTTGTCCATCAGCTCACAAAACGTGCTTCCGATTCACATCGCCTTTATCCCGATCGTGATTCCGCCGTTACTCGTCTTATTCAATGAGTTGAAGTTAGATCGCCGTCTCGTCGCAACCATCTTGACGTTCGGTCTCGTGACACCGTATATGTTGCTACCTGTCGGGTTCGGTGGGATTTACTTGAACGAGATTTTGATTGCAAACGTTGAAGCGAACGGCTTAGCTGTCGGAGACGTCAATATCATCTCGATCATGGGAATTCCGGCATTAGGAATGGTCGTCGGATTGATTGCCGCGTTCATTCACTACCGGAAACCGCGTTCGTACGAAACGATCGCACTCGGACCGTCTGACTATGAAGTTCGTCAAATGAGTGGCTTCAAGATGATCATGACGCTTGCCGTCGTTCTCATCGTCCTCATCGTTCAATTGCAGACAGAGTCGATGATCGCTTCAGCGGTGACTGGACTAATTTTACTCTCGATTTTCCGCCTCATCCCTTGGTCAGAGGCCGATGACATCTTCACGAGCGGGATGCGCATGATGGCATTCATCGGTTTTGTCATGATTGCCGCAAGTGGATTTGCTGCCGTCATTCGTGAAACAGGTGCCATCGAGCCACTCGTCAATGGTGCGAGCGATTTGATGGGCGATTCTAAAATGATCGCAGCTCTTGTCATGTTACTCGTCGGACTCGTCATCACACTTGGAATCGGTTCGAGTTTTTCGACTGTTCCAATCATTGCTGCCATCTTCGTACCGCTTTGTGTACAGTATGGCTTCTCTGTCGAAGCGACGATTGCCATCATCGGGACTGCAGGTGCTCTTGGTGACGCCGGGAGTCCTGCGAGTGACTCGACCCTCGGACCTACGAGTGGATTGAACGCTGACGGTCAACACGATCACCTTCGTGAAACGGTTTGGCCAACGTTCTTACACTACAACATTCCACTCATCATCTTCGGGGTGATTGCCGCGATGGTGCTTTAATCATTTTTTCCGTCGTGAATAAATGGTTCCTAATAAAATCAGGATGAGAATAAACCAGATTCCCGTATACATGAGGATTTCGGTGAACATAAAACTCCTCCTAAACAAAAGATAAGGAGCGACAGTTGTCGCTCCTTTTTATGATGAGGTTTTTAAAACGGTCTTGCAAGTATCGAGATACGCATCGACCACTTCTGCCACCTCTCGTCCTTCTCGAATTGCCCATACAATCAGGCTTTGCCCCCGCTTCGCATCCCCAGCGACAAAGACGTTATCCGTTGCCGTATGGAAATCTTTCGTCTTCTCGACGCCGATTTTCCGCAACTCGTGCTCTGGTCGTTCAAATCCAATGGCGACGAGGATGAGGTCCGCCGGGTACGTCTCCATCGAATCTTCCTCTACGAAGAAAGTCGCCTGACCATCCGGGTTGACGACTTTCGTCATCCGTTCCGTTTCAATCCCTGTGACACGTCCTTCTTTCGTGACGATTTGATTGGACCGAATCAAATATGTTCTCGGGTCTTTCTCATAGACCGCGAGTGATTCAGCGTACGCATAATCGGTCGTAAGCGTGTCAGGTTGAAGTGGCCAAGGTTTCTCTGGAGCACGGAGCAACCCTTTTGACGGGTGCTTCCCAAATTGAACGACTGATTTTGCACCTTGACGGATTGCCGTCGCCACGCAGTCCGCTCCTGTATCTCCTCCTCCGATGACGATGACATCTTTGTCTTTGGCGTCATAATCAGAGGTAAGCGGAGATCCTTTTCGTTCATGCATGGATGCCGTCAAATAATCCATCGCCATTTCAACGCCAGCGGCATCATCTCCGTCAATCCCGAGCGTGCGCTGTTTTTGAGCTCCGGTCGCCAAGATGACCGCATCGTATTCGTTCCGAAGCGATTCGACCGTTACATCCTTACCAACCTCGACGTTCGTCCGGATGACAATCCCCTCTTGTTCGAGTAACCGAACGCGACGTCTTACGACATCTTTATCGAGTTTCATGTTTGGGATTCCATACATGAGCAGTCCTCCCGCTTCATCCGACTTCTCGATGATGGTGACCGAATGACCCAATTGATTTAATTGATCAGCGGCGGCTAGACCAGCAGGACCACTTCCGATGATGGCGACCGTCATCCCGGTTCTTCGATGAACCGGTCTCGGTTTCACCCAACCTTCTTCAAATGCCCGGTCAATGATCGTTCGCTCGATGGATTTGATGGCAACCGGATCTTCACTGATCCCGAGTGTACACGATCCTTCACAAGGTGCCGGACAAACCCTTCCCGTGAACTCCGGGAAGTTGTTCGTCTCCATCAATCGATGGTACGCACCCATCCAGTCTGCTTTCGTGACAAGCTTGTTCCACTCTGGAATATAGTTGTGAATCGGGCATCCAATCGTCTCCTGACCAATCAAATCACCGACGTGACAGAACGGTGTGCCGCAATCCATACAGCGCGCGGCTTGTTGTTGAACGGATTGATCATCCATACGAGACGCATATTCATCATAATCCCTCACCCGCTCTTCGACGTGACGTTCTGGCAGCGTCGTTCGCGAGATCTTTAAAAAGTTATGTTTCATACGGTACCTCCTTCTGTCACGACACGGAACAATTCAAGTGCTCGGTCGGCCTCACTCAATTCAGGACGATTTGCCTCAATTTGACGCATCACGTCTAAGACGTTCGCATAGTCTCTTGGAACGACTTTCACAAACTGTGAACGTACTTGTTCAAATGACTCTAAAATCGTCCGTGCTTTGACGCTATCTGTGTGGAATTGGTGCGCTTCAAGAAGCGCATAAATTTGTTCGATATCTTCATCGTCCAACTCCCGTACGACGGACACAAGCTCCTCATTGACGAGTTGTTCATAGGCTTGCGCTCCGTAAATATAAGCTGTACCACCGGACATACCGGCCGCAAAATTTCGTCCAATCTGTCCAAGTACAAGTACAGTTCCACCGGTCATATATTCACACCCGTGATCCCCGACTCCTTCGACGACTGTCGTCGCACCAGAGTTACGAACGGCGAACCGCTCACCGACATGTCCGTTGAAGAACGCCTGACCGCTCGTCGCTCCGTACAAGCAGACGTTACCGGCAATCATTTGTTCACTTTCATCAAACGGCGCATGCTTTTCAGCAATCAATGCCAGTTTCCCTCCGCTCAAGCCTTTGCCGATATAATCGTTCGCATCGCCAATGACAGAGATAGTGATTCCGTTCGGTAAAAATGCCCCCAGACTTTGTCCGGCAGATCCACTAAGGCGAAGCGAAATCGTATCGTCCGGTAAACCGACCTGACCATGAACTTTCGTCACTTCAAAACCTAACTGTGTTCCGACCGCTCGATCGGTGTTTCGGATGCGACCTACGAAGAACGTCGGTTGGCCAGAAGTGATGGAACGTGATACAGCCGGGATGAGTTTACGATGATCGTATGAACGGTATGCCGGATGAGTGAGTTCTTCTCGTTCCGGCAACGGTGTCGGCATCGAAATCATTGGAGACAAATCTAGACGTCGCGCTTTCGGATGATTCGTCTTCCACACGCTTTCTTCGAGTAGATCCGTTCGACCGACCACTTCGTCGAGTGATGTCACACCGAGTGACGCCAAGATTTCCCGCACTTCTTCAGCCAAGAACGTCATCAAGTTGACGACATGCTCTGGTTTCCCCATAAATTTCTGACGAAGTACCGGGTCTTGGGTCGCCACACCGACCGGACAAGTATCTAAATGACATGCGCGCATCATGATACATCCGAGAACGACGAGCGGTGCTGTCGCAAACGCAAACTCTTCGGCACCGAAGATGGCTGCCATGACGATATCGCGACCCGTCATAAGCTTCCCGTCCGTCTCGAGCGTGACTCTTCCCCGGAGTCCATTCAATGCGAGCGTTTGATGTGTCTCTAGAAGACCGAGTTCCCACGGAAGACCTGTATGCTTAATTGATGTCTTCGGAGAAGCACCGGTTCCACCGTCGTATCCGCTAATGACAATCGTATCCGCGTTCGCTTTCGCCACGCCTGCTGCAATCGTCCCAACCCCTGATTTTGAAACGAGTTTGACACTGATTTTCGCGTTCGGGTTCACATGTTTTAAGTCAAAAATAAGTTGTGCCAAATCCTCAATCGAATAAATATCATGATGCGGAGGCGGCGAGATGAGTCCAACGCCAGGAACCGATCCCCGGACTTCGGCGACCCATGGATACACCTTGTTCCCTGGAAGTTGTCCACCTTCCCCTGGTTTTGCCCCTTGTGCCATCTTGATTTGAATCTCATCGGCATGATATAGATATTCCGCCGTCACGCCGAAACGGCCACTCGCTACTTGTTTGATGCGGCTGATGCGCTCGTTCCCGAATTCATCCGGGACAAAGCGAGCACGGTCTTCCCCACCTTCGCCTGAGTTACTTTTCGCACCGATTTGGTTCATCGCAATAGCGAGCGTCTCGTGTGCTTCTTTTGACAAGGATCCAAATGACATCGCCCCCGTCTTAAAGCGGCGTACGATTGACGTGATCGGTTCTACCTCATCAATCGGCACCGGACGTTGTTCCTTAAACGCGAACAACTGACGGATAAATTGTCCCGACGACTCATGCGACTTCACGTAGGCATCGTAATATTTTCGCTCATTCTCACGGCAGGCGCGTTGCAACAAGTGAATCGTCTTCGGATTGAACGCATGCTCCTCTCCGTCTGCACGCCATTGGAAGTCACTTCCCGCTTCGAGCGGGCGGTTTGTCTCATATGCGTCTTTGTGGAGTGATTTTGCCTCGTCTTCTAATTCAACGAATCCGATTCCTGATAGCTGAGACGTCGTTCCTCGGAAATACGTTTCAATCAAATCACGGTCTAATCCGACCGCTTCGAAGATTTGAGCCCCACGATAACTTTGAATCGTCGAGATTCCCATTTTCGACATGATTTTGACGATGCCTTCAACGACAGCTTTTTGATAGGAACGAATTGCCGCTTCAAATGAATGAGTGATTTGTTCATGTTCGACCAAGTGTTGAATCGTTGCATAGGCAACGTAAGGGTAGACCGCATCGGCTCCATAACCAATCAAAGTCGCAGCCTGATGCACTTCTCGCACTTCACCACTTTCACAAATCACACTACAATTCGATCTCAAGTTCTCACGAATCAAATGTTGGTGAACGGCACTGAGCACGAGGAGCGCCGGCATCGCAGCCCGATCACGTGACATATAACGGTCAGATAGGACAATGACGTTCGCACCATTTCGTGCAATTTCGCTGACGTGTTGCAAAAGGGCTTCAAGCGACGCCTCTAAATCATTTGTAAACGTCGTATCGACGCGAGCGAGTTTGAGTCGCTCACCAATTTGATCGAGTGTCGAACCATCGATGATTGGATGATCCAGCCACACACGTTTCGCATGACCACGGCCGGTATGGACCGGATCACCTTGCGGACCAATCCAAGTGAACGTCGCTGTGACAATTTTCTCCCGTAAGGCATCAATTGGCGGGTTCGTCACTTGCGCGAAGTGTTGTTTAAAGTAATGGAAGAGCGACCGAGGACGGGTAGAGAGAACTGCGATTGGTTGATCATGCCCCATCGACCCAATCGGATCTTTCTCGTCGTTGATCAATGGAATCATATACTGTTCGATATCCTCTTTTGTATACCCGAACGCGCGTTGCACACGATCGAGTTCTGAGACGTCTTGTTCCTGAACACCTCTATCTTCCACTTTCATCATTTGTTTGAGCCATTTATGATACGGCTCCGATTTTGCAATCGTCTCCTTGATTTCCTGATCGGGAATCAAACGTTTCTCAATCAAGTCGATCAAGAGCAATTGTCCAGGTCGTAGGCGCTGTTTTGATTTGACGTTCTCGGCATCGACAGGGATGACTCCTGTCTCTGATGACAGGATCAATTCTCCGTCTAATGTTTCGACGTAACGCATCGGGCGCAACCCGTTCCGGTCTAAAATTGCACCGATTTGTCGCCCATCGGTAAATACGACGCCCGTTGGACCATCCCACGGTTCCATGATGGATGAGTGATATTGGTAGAAGTCACGTTTGAACGGTTCCATCTTACCTTCAACAAACGGTTCGGGAATTAACATCATCGCTGTATGCGCAATCGATCGACCGGTGCGTGTGAAGAACTCGAAGGCATTATCGAGCATCGACGAGTCACTGCCGTCCTCTTGGAGAACTGGGAACAAATGATTCACATCCTCAAACAAATCGGTCGATGTGACCCCTTCGCGCGCTCGCATCGCATCGATATTGCCTCGTAACGTGTTGATTTCTCCATTATGGACAATCATCCGGTTTGGGTGTGCACGTTCCCATGAAGGAAACGTATTTGTTGAGAAGCGAGAGTGAACGATCCCGAACGTGCTCTTATAATGAGGTGATTGCAAGTCCAAATAAAAGGCATCAATTTGAACTGGCGTCAGCATTCCTTTATATACAATCGTTCTCGTCGACAGGCTCGCAATATATAAGTTTAGCGATTCAACTTTTTCAATCTTTCGTCGGAGTTCATAGAACACACGTTCATTCGCATCTTCATCGAGAAACGGACAAGAGATGAACCACTGATAAATGACCGGTTGCGTCACGCGTGCATGTTCCCCGATTTGCGTTGCGTCCACGGGTACTTCTCGCCACTCGATGGTCGAACAGTCTAATTCATCTGCCATGCGTTCCATCAAATTTATTTTTTC
The DNA here is from genome assembly GCF_018617615.1 of Exiguobacterium sp. s189. Classification (NCBI taxonomy): domain Bacteria; kingdom Bacillati; phylum Bacillota; class Bacilli; order Caryophanales; genus Exiguobacterium; species Exiguobacterium sp. s189. Next base: position 73,070 of record NZ_JACSKM010000002.1, read on the forward strand.
CTTTAGCCGATCGTCTGATGGCTGAAAAAAAACCATTCCGACAGCGTAACGACCAGGTGACGGAAGGTTCATCGTTTGCGTGAAAAGTTCATGTGGGATTTCGGTCATAATACCCGCACCATCACCGGCATCGATGACACCTTGCCCTCCTCGGTGCTCTAATTTACACAGCATCGAGAGTGATTTACGGACAATCTCATGTTTTTTTAGTCCGTTTAAATTGACGTATAATCCAATCCCGCACGCGTCTTTCTCAAATCTTGAGTCATACAGTCCAACTCGACTCATATCATCGACCCCTTTCACTCACAGTTTCGTAATTAACATTCTGTTCTAAATATTCTGAAAAATCAAGTATACTGTATGTATTTTTGCATAATAGGAATTGAATTTGTTATCATTGAAAGCGCATACATGACTGATATCAATAGGTTTTATTGTTTTAGTTATGTTAGATAAAGAATAAATATCCATGAATATTATTTATTTATAGGTTCTCAAGAACTCAAAAAAAGGATATCTGTTAAGATATCCTTTTCTAACTTAATGTTCTACTGTTTTACGTGGATGATGTAGAAACGATTTCGGACGCTTCCACAAGATCAAACCGATATATCCAATCGCGAGCAGTGCGAGCGCACTGACGATGACGACATACAGTGTCCCCTCTTCGATTCTTGCAAAAATACCGATATAGGCCCAGACGAATACGAGTGGATAGATGAAATCGTGATGCCACCACATAAAGAGTAGGGCTAATACAACACCGACCATCAGCATGAGAGATGTCCATGCAAGTTCATCAAGACCTAATAAAGAAGTGATCTGTTCTGTCTTCATCACGACGAACGTATTGACAATCGTTGCGACCGACACCCAACCGATATAGATCGAGAACGGGAAACGATCGAGCCAACTTGTAGATGTGCGGAATGCAATATAGTATAGCCAGCATAGAGACGCTAAGAATGCCACCATGATTACGAGCGAGAGTACGAACCACTCATTCGTAAATGCGAGAAGCCACAATCCGTTCAACACACATGAAATCAGGAATCCTGCTTTCATACGTTCGGCCTGTCGATTGGCCGTCGTCCCTTTTTTCAATTGTAAAACTAACCAGACAAGTAATGCGACATAGATGACGCCCCAAATGGAGAAGGCGTAACCCGCCGGTTTAAAGTAGAGGTCAATTTGGTCTGAAACCGCGGCATTATCCCCGCTCGCAAAATAATTGATGACGACGGTCGCTAGAAAAGCGACCCAGTTGACAATTGGCCATTTTGATAAGTCCATAAGCACGATCTTCTGAATGAAGATCAAACACCTCCTTTTAGCAACATAATAATCATTACCCGCATCCATGTGACTCTACACGTAGAAAGGGGCTCGCAAATGCGAGCCCCAAGTCATTAAAAGTCGATTTCGTCCGGATCTGGTCCAAGACGTTCACCTGTCGCCACCTGGTCGATTTTTGCCAAATCGTCCGCGTCGAGTGAAAAATCGAATACGTCGAAGTTTTCACGGATTCGGTGCGGTGTCACCGACTTCGGCAATGCGACATGACCTGACTCGAGGTGCCAACGAAGCACGACTTGTGCAGGCGTTTTTCCATGCTTCTCCGCAATTTCTGAGAAGGCATCGATCTCTAAAAACTTCCCTTGCATAAGAGGACTCCACGCCTCAATTTGAATGCCTTCATCCTGGCAATAGTCCAACAAATCCGGTTGTGGAAGCTGTGGATGAAGTTCTACCTGATTGATGAGCGGTGCCATCAGTCCTTCTTCTTTTAACGTCTCAAGATGATGTTCTTTGAAGTTGGATACACCGATTGCTTTAATCTTTCCGGCTTCATATAGTTCAATCAGGTCTTTCCAAGCATCGACGAAACCATCAACTGGCCAGTGAAGCAGACAAAGGTCTAAATAGTCTGTCTCGAGGCGTTTTAATGAGTCTTCAAACGCTTCTTTCGTCTTCCCTTCACGAATATCATCATTCCAAATTTTCGATGTAATGAATAGGTCTGAACGGTCGACTCCCGAGACTTTAATCCCTTTTGCGACACCTTCTTCGTTTTTATAAATGGCAGCCGTGTCGATATGGCGATAGCCAGTCTTGAGTGCCTCGACGACAGCAGCTGGTGCCTCTGTCTCATTGTCGACTTGCCATACCCCAAACCCAATCATTGGAATCTCTACTTTGTTTCGTAACGTAGCATATAACATTTCATTCATCCCCTTTTCTTTCTAACGAGCTGATTGTATCATACCCGACAATTTATTTCGGAAAACTAAATCGTTAAATCTTTTCGGGTAAAGCGGATGAATGAGAGTACTGAAAAGACGATTAACAAACCGATTAACCAAATAAAGTGAACACCACCGAACTCTTCACGCATGATGGCCGGAGCATCGAAGAGAGAAAAGAAAGAGATGTTCCCTAACCATTCGAACTGCTCGCTTACTCCGTTGATGATATTCACCATCAAGAAGAACGTGAAGATTCCGCCGGTCACCACGTAAGATTTACTACTGTCATCAAACAGACTGGCCAGCATATAGGCAACGACCCCTAATACGAGAAGCATGAGCGCTCCGTTCAATTGAAGCATCCATAAAACCGCATAGTCGATTTGTAAATCGAATAATACATCTGCCGCCATGAGACTGAAGCCATTTAACCCGACAAACAAGCCAACTGCAATGATCAGGATGACGAACGTAGACCATACATATGTGACACGAGAAATCGGAGCTGCCATATACAGCATGATTTCACCTGAATCGATCGGTTTAGCAAGAAGTTTCGAGGCGAACGTCAACGCAAACAACACGGCAAGTACATAAAAAATCAATCCATAGTAGTTACTCGACAATAAATTGAGCAGATTATCCATCGCCATCGTCGCATCGATTTGAAACACTTCGAGCAACTCAGGCGGTAGCGACTCTAATTTCGCCTCAATCAGTCCCGTTTCCTGAATGGATGGGAATATAGCGGCCAAAAAGAAGAGATAGACACTTGTCCCGACCGAATAACCGAGAATCCAACTGCGATTCTGTTTAAACATTGAGCGTATTAACATTTATGTCGCCTCCCCGTAGTACTGCATAAACAAGTGTTCGAGTTCGTCAGCGCCACTCTCCAATGAACGAATCTCATAGTCGGCAAGCGTTCGAATCAAGTTGTTCAAGTCTTCTGGCGACGTGATGGCGACTTCTACATGTAGTCCATCTCGTGTTCCAGTCGTTTCGGTGAATCGGATTGCCTCTGCCTCGGAAGAAAACTCAATTTGATATCGTTTTACACTGTGTTGTCTTAGTTCTTCCATATCTTCCTCAATAATGATGCGCCCGTCTTTAATCAACGCGGCTCGATCACACGTCCGTTCCATCTCAGGAAAATGGTGAGAGCTCATCAGAATCGCCTTACCTGCTTCTTTTTCTTCGATTAGCCAATCAATCAGACGTTCCTGCATGAGCGGATCGAGTCCGCTCGTCGGCTCGTCCAGAATATAGACGGGTGCCTCTTTCATGAAGCACGTGATGATGGCGAGCTTTTGTTTCATCCCTTTAGACATCTTCCGAACTTTCGTCGACTCATCGAACGCGAATCGCTCCCGAAGTCGTCGCTCTCGTGCAGGATCCGTTTTATGCAAATGCCGTGTCAATCGAATGATTTCTTCTCCGGTCATATGTTGTGGATAATTGATTTCTCCAGGCAAATAACCGACATTTCGTTTGACCTGCTCGGTTTCGCTCCAGCAGTCGAACCCGTTAATGGTCGCCTTCCCTTCGCTCGGTTTCAACAGACCCATTAGATGACGAATCGTCGTCGATTTCCCAGCACCGTTCGGTCCGATGAATCCAAAAATCGTACCGGGTAACACATCGAGTGACACATCAAAAATACCGTGGGTTGCATCGAATCGTTTTGTCAATCGTTCAATCCGAATCATCACAAACCCTCCCTTTTTGAAATATGAAATTAATATGATTACAAAACTAGTATATCACGTTCTTTTTTGAAATGGAAATGGTATATTTATTACAAAACTATAGAAAGGAGCGCTCCGACCAATGGACGGATTCGCAAAACGCACCGAGGAAAAAAGACAGGCCATCTTACGTGCCGCATATGACTTGATGACGGAGAAACAATCTCGGTTTACCGTGAGTGAACTCGCCAAGCAAGCTCATGTATCCCCCGTCTCAATCTATAATTACTTCGGCTCGAAAGAACAAGTCATCATTGAAGTGTTACAACAGATGACGGAAGAACAAATGAGCTGGATTGATGAACAAATCGAGTCGAACGCTCCGTTTGATAAGTTACTCGTCGATATTTTGAAACGAAAAATCAAAACGGCCGTTCTTTTTGATGAGACCATCACCACGATGATTCAACAGGATCCAAACTGGGAGCAGTTGGCGTCCCGTGGCTATGCATCTTTCGCCCGTTTGATCGAATACGGGAAACAAGAAGGGGCGATTGACGCCACATTATCGACCACATCCTATTTACGCTATGTTCAATTGATGCAACAGGCCATCCTGTCCGACCCGCATTTTTCAATCGGGGACATGAAAGAGACGATGGAAGACTATTTTCATTTCTTTTTGAACGGGGTCATTAAACGCTAAAAAGGTGACTGTCTATAAAGAGACAGCCACCTTTTCTTATGCTTTGAATATAAAGTCTTCAATCGGATAGAGTGAAAGGTCCACTTCACATTCACCCGTCAGGACGAGGTCACTTAACACTTTTCCGATGAACGGACCGACCGTCAAACCGGATGACCCTAGACCGTTAGCCACAAGCAATTGATTCGCCCCCGGTACTCTCCCGAGTACAGGAATCGAGTTCGGTGTGACCGGACGGAAACCGACTTTCGTTTCGATGAGTTCTGCTTCCGAAAGTCCTGGTGCTGATTCAAGCCCTTTCGTCAGCACTTCGTGGACACCAATCGCCGTCGGTCGAACATCGAACGCTTTACCTTTCTCATGGGTCGAGCCGATGACGACCTTCCCGTCTTCAAATCCAAGTAAATAACGTCGCCTTGGCGGCATGACGACCGGCCAATCCGACGCATCGGTATCTTTTAACTGGACGTGAACGAGTTGCGCCTTTTCTCCGTCGACGCGAACCGTATATCCGAGAGGCTGTAACAGCTCCGGAAGCCACGCCCCAGTCGCAAGGATGATTTCATCCGCTTCATATCGAACTCCGTCACACTCGACGCCAATCGCGTCCCCATCGGTCAACCGTGCCGAACCGTATACAAATTTCACACCACGTTTCATAGCGACTCGTTCAAGTGCTGCACGGAATTTCCCACCATCCACACGTGCGCCACCTTTGACTAGAAGCGCATTATATTCATCTGATAGTGGAGGGAAAAGACGTTGTGCCTCTTCTGCTGTCAATCGTTCTAAGTCACCGATTTCTGGTGCTTCTTCGCGGCGAATCATCGTCCGCTCCATCATTTGATCAAGTTTAGACTCTTCATGGAGGGCAAGTGTCCCGACACGTTTGTATCCGGTGTCTGTCTCCCCTTCAGTTTCCAACTCGTTCACGACATGCGGATAATAGTGTGCACCACCTTTAGCGAGTGCGTACCATGCTTTGTTACGCCGCTGGGCAATCCAAGGACAGACAATTCCCGCTGCCGCATCGGTCGCCCGTCCTTCTTCCTTACGGTCGATGACCGTCACGTCAGCTTTTCCAGCTAAATGATAGGCTGTGGAGACACCAACGATGCCCGACCCAATAATCACAATTTTCTTCATCATGTACCTGCCTTTTTAGACAGATGAACACATCCTTTCGTGAAAAAATCATCGACCCGAAGGATCGATGATTGATTGTTATTCTCTCATCGCTAGACGATACAGTAAGTCTAGCAATTCAATATACAACCAGACGAGCGTGACGATTAAACCAAACGCCGCCACCCACTCTAATTGTTTTGGTGCCCGCTCTTCGACTTGACGTGCGATGAAATCGAAGTCTAAGACGAGTGCGAGCGAAGCGACGATGACAATGACAAATTGAACACCGATGGCAAGTGGGCTTGAACCTGTCATAAACGCCAATCCTGAACCGAATAGGCTCATGACGAGTTGAACAAGATACAATAACATGACCGTAAACATAGCAGCCATGACCCCTGCTCTGAATTTTTGCGTCACTTTGACAAGACCTGTCGTGTAGACGAACCACATCGCAAACGCAACGACGAACGTCGTCATGACGGCACGGCCGACAATACCAGGGACCATCGCTTCAAAGAAGTATGAAATTGAACCGACGAAGACACCCTCGACAATTCCGTATAGCGGCGCAACGACTGGTGCCGTATTCGGCTTGAACGTGATAAGTAACGCAAAGATGAAACCGAGGATGAGTGACCCGATCATGAGCGGGAACAAGAGACCTTCCCCGATTGTAGGAACGACGAGCCACGTCGTTCCGGCTGCCGCTGTGACGAGAAGAAGCAAGGTAAACACTTTTGACCATGTTCCTGCTTTCGTCATCGGCTCAGCACTGTAAGCTGTAGACTGCATTGATTTACGAAGTAGTGGATTCGATTTTAAGTTCAACGTTGTATAGCTCCTTTATGGTTCAATTACTGTTTTGCGAACACGTCGATAAACGCACGCATGTAGTCTGGTAGATCGGGTGGTCGACGACTTGAGACGATGTGTCCATCGACGACAACAGGTTCGTCATGCCAAATAGCACCTGCATTTTCCATGTCGTCCTTGATTCCTGGTGTACTCGTGACATTCACCCCATCCAAAATATTCGCTGAAATCAAGACCCAACCAGCATGGCAAATTTGACCGATTGGTCGTTTTTGTTCATCCATATAACGAACGAAGCCTTTCACCGAATCAAAGCGGCGCAATAAGTCAGGCGACCAGCCACCTGGTACGAGAATCGCATCAAACGATGTGATATCCACATCATCGAATGATACGTCCGACTTCGCTGGCACACCATACTTCCCGATGTAGGCATGGTCTGCCTTTTCTCCGGCTAAAATGACATGCGCACCTTCTTCACGAAGACGGTGTACAGGATACCAAAGTTCTAGATCCTCGAAGTCATTACTGACAAGTTGAAGGACTTTCTTTCCTTGTAGTTTCATCAAACCCCTCCTTTTGTTCATTCCCCATTATACCCGAAACAGAGGTTCGCGAAAACGAAGAATCGTTGTTGTTTTTTCAGGATATGGATGGAATACGCTCCTAGATACTATATCTTGTGTTATCCTTTAGTCATCGAAGATTTAAAAGGAGGTTCATCACCTTATGAAGCAATATCATGATTTATGTCGACATATTCTCGAAAACGGAGTAGTGAAAGAAGACCGTACCGGCACAGGGACGACCAGCGTTTTCGGCTATCAAATGCGATTCAATTTACAAGAAGGCTTCCCCCTCATCACGACGAAAAAGCTACATACTCGTTCGATTATCCATGAACTTCTTTGGTTCATCTCGGGGGAGACGAACATTCGTTATCTACAAGAGAATGGAGTGCGGATTTGGAACGAATGGGCAGATGAAGAAGGAAACCTCGGCCCGGTGTACGGCTCACAGTGGCGCTCATTCCCACGTCCAGACGGATCGTCCGTCGATCAACTGGCTCAAGTGATTGAACAAATCAAAACGAATCCTGATTCAAGACGGTTGATCGTCTCCGCATGGAATCCTGGGCAGCTCGATGAGATGGCCCTTCCGCCGTGTCATTTACTTTTCCAATTCTATGTCGCTGATGGGAAGCTCTCTTGCCAGTTATATCAACGAAGCGCCGACACATTCTTAGGTGTTCCATTCAACATCGCATCGTATGCACTTTTGACACATATGGTCGCTCATGTAACCGGCCTAGAAGTTGGCGATTTCGTCCACACCCTTGGAGATGCTCATATTTATCATAACCATCTCGAGCAAGTGGAACTTCAACTGTCGCGTGACCCTCGTCCGTTACCACAACTTAAGATTGTTCGTGAAGTACCTTCAATTGAATCATTCCGTTTTGAGGACTTTGAGATTCTCGGATATGACCCACATCCACATATTAAAGGAGAAGTGAGCGTATGATTTCGCATGTGGTCGCATACGGACTCAATCGGGAAATCGGGAAAGACAATGATTTATTGTGGCGACTGCCGGATGATTTAAAACACTTTAAATCTGTCACGTCTGGTGGCACCGTCGTCATGGGAAGAAAAACGTTCGAATCGATTGGAAAGGCATTGCCGAACCGACGGAATATCGTCGTGACGTCCGATTCAACTTTTAAAGCAGATCACATTGAAGTGTGGCATGATTTAGAACGTCTCGTCGCAGAAAGTCAAAACGAGGAATGGTTTGTCATTGGCGGTGCGACGCTATATGAACAGACTATGTCGATGACGAGTCGAATTTATGCCACCGAAGTAAAATCCACGTTCGAAGCAGACACGTATTACCCTGAACGGAGCGGTTCATGGACGATCCAAAGTCAGACAGATCATCCGCAAGATGAAAGACATGCGTATGCCTTTTCGTTCATACAATATGAAAAAGCAGACATCGATCATTAATCGATGTCTGCTTTTTAGTCAGGTAGTTTTTCTAACCACTGTTCAATTTTTTTCGTGATGACTTCATCTTGATTATCATCAGCGTAGTCGTCATAAATCGCTTCTAGTTCGGAGGCTGTACGCTTCGAAACCGCAAGGATATGACAATATTTACCACGCTGTTCTTTCACAGCAGATAGTGTCCCTCTCGCTTCATGGACTCGGGTATCGTCTAAGACGAACATTTCGATGTTGTCGTTACAAGAATACGCTTCGTATGGACGATACACGACCTCATAGCGACGATGCTCTTTGGGCAAGCGGTTTGCAAGCGAAGTGTACGTGTTCTCGGACATCGTCACGTAAGCAATCCGTTTTTCCTCACGAACCGCCGACGTGTATCGGACGACCCGATTTCGACCATCACGTTTTGCCTTATAGAGTGCCTCATCCGCGTAAGCACACCATTCGCCAAGCGTATATCCTGTCTGACAGACACGGGTATATCCAATTGATACGGTCACTTGATGCTCGTACGGGAACTCCATCTCTTCAATCCGGGTACGGACGCGCTCCAACACCGATTCGACGATTGCTCGGTCCGATACGTTCAAGAGAATTAAAAACTCTTCTCCTCCATAGCGGATAAGTTCATCACTCGATCGAATCGCATGTCGAATTTCTTCGGAGACACGATGGAGAACGTCATCCCCATAAGAGTGACCGAACGTGTCGTTCAATTGCTTGAAATGATCGATATCGAGGAGCGCAACAGCAAAGCTCTCACCTGAGCGCTCTAACCTTGAGATGAAGCGCGTAAATGTCGCTTTTAAATACTTCCGGTTGAACGCACCGGTCAGTTCATCGACAAGTAATGCCTTTGAAACTAAACGAGACTTTTCAATATGTAGACCAAGACGGACTAACCGTTCCTCCATCGGTACCCATGATTCCCAATAGTCATCGAATCCATAGGAATAAGCAGCAAGACGATAATGCTCATTCGTTCCGATGACGATGAGCGGAACGTAAAGTTTTCTCATCTTGCTCACAAACGATTGGATGTCACGTTCTTTAAACTGTGGCCATAGTTCAACGTCCATGATGATGGCTTTCGGAACGTCCTCATAGTCATATTCGACCGCTTCTTCGAGTGTTTGCAAGAATACAGGACGTGCTCCAAGCTTCTCAACACGCGATTTATACCGACTAAATGTCGAAAAACTCGCAGAAAGAATCAAAACGAGATCCTCGTCTTCTTGTTCGATTCCTAGAACGGTATGGATGTATCGTTTCACCGGTGAGATTAATGTCATTGCCTCTGCTTGGGTAAGGACGCTAGGCAACTCCTTCGCATCAGACTCGACACGACTAAATATTTCTAACAGATGCATAAAGCGTCGCTGTCTAACCTCTTTCTTCACCCAATCAAGTAGAAACTCGATATCGGATTTAGGAATTTGTCTAGATTCTGATATTTTCTTTAAAATCATATGTATACGCTCAGTGAGTTGACCTTGCTCCATCTTCGTCCCCCCTATGTTCGTACTCCCCGAATTCTCTTATGTATCGATTATGCGACTTCTACAGATAAAATACAACTATTTCCTTATTTATTTTCTATTGTTTTACATATACCTAGTGCTTAAGCCCTAAAATAGACATAGAAAAAGCGGTCTTGCGACCGCTTTATGTTATTTTTTCACTTTTAGGTTCGGTGATGTCATCTCTTCAGGACGAATCCATTGATCAAATTGCTCTTCTGTCAATAATCCCGTTTCTAATGCCGCCTCTTTTAAAGAAGTACCATTTTTGTGTGCCAGTTTTGCGATTTTCGCAGCATTTTCATATCCGATATGTGGGTTGAGCGCTGTGACGAGCATGAGCGATTGTTCCACGTTTCGAGAAATCACATCTTGATTCGGCTCAATCCCGATCGCACAGTGATCGTTGAATGAGTGCAGGCTGTCCGTTAAGAGACGACAAGTCTGCAAGAAGTTATACATGATGACCGGTTTGAAGACGTTTAGTTCAAAGTTCCCTTGGCTCGCTCCGAAACCAATCGTCGCGTCGTTACCAAGAACTTGAGCGGCAACCATCGTGAGCGCTTCACTTTGTGTCGGGTTAACTTTCCCTGGCATGATTGAACTTCCTGGCTCATTTTCAGGAATCGTAATTTCGCCGATCCCCGCACGTGGACCCGATGCCAACCACCGTACATCGTTCGCAATCTTCATTGCATCCATCGCTAACGCTTTTAAAGCACCATGTGTAAAGACGAGTTGGTCGTGACTTGTAAGCGCGTGGAATTTGTTTACGGCCGTGACAAATGGTTTACCTGTCTCTTCAGAAATCTTTTTCGCCACGACTTCCCCAAATTCAGGATGGGCGTTGATTCCGGTACCGACAGCTGTTCCTCCGAGAGCAAGCTCTGTCAATGGTTCAATCGTCCGCTCAATCATTTGTTTTGAGAGTTCGAGCATCCGCACCCAGCCGCTGATTTCCTGACCGAGCGTGACCGGTGTCGCATCTTGAAGATGTGTGCGTCCGATTTTGACGATATCCATATACGCTTCCGCTTTTTGCGAAAGAGTTTGGTGAAGGGCATCGATTGCCGGCAAGACGTCATCTTGCACGGAAAGGATGGCCGCAATGTGCATAGCTGTCGGATACGTGTCATTCGAGCTCTGCGATTTGTTGACATCATCATTCGGATGAATCCAAATCGATTGCTCACGCGCATGCAATTTGATATTCGCAATGTTCGCGATCACTTCGTTGACGTTCATGTTTGATTGGGTACCCGATCCCGTTTGCCAGACGACGAGTGGAAATTCAGCGTCGTACTTTCCTTCTAAAATCTCATCGGCTACTTCCGCAATGATTTCAGCTTTCTCTTCTTCCAGTACTCCAAGTTCAGCGTTGGCGAGAGCCGCCCCTTTTTTCAAGATTGCGAAGGCACGTATAATCTCAAGCGGCATCTTTTCTGCACCGATTTTAAAGTTCTCAAGACTACGTTGCGTTTGTGCTCCCCATTTTGCATCAGCCGGGACTTTGATTTCCCCCATCGTGTCCCGTTCGATTCGATAATCCTTCATGCTAAATTCCCCCTCTATAGTTGACTACGCTTTCATTTTAGCGAAAAACCATCTAAAAAGAAACGACTCAATCCAAAAAGCGACCAAGAATGATCTTAGTCGCTTACTTCGTTCCGTTTAATGCTTCACGTGCAATGACATCTGCACGATTTTCTGCACGAGGAATCCATTTGATAAAGACGTTCGGTAAATCATCATACGCAATCAACGCTTTGAGAAAGAGGGGTTTGGCCGAGGAATCTTTCATGAACCGTTGCTCCAACGCACGAACAATCACTTCCGCATCGGAGTAGAGCATGAATGACGTCTCTCCTTGCATCGTATGCGCCATTTCAAGTGCATAGGCACAAGCCGCTAATTCTGCATGGACACTGGACAAACCTTGCGTTTGACGCTTGAACGTCGAGACCGTACCGTCTGATGACTTAATCCAGACACCAAGCCCGTTCTCTACGGTTGTCTGATTTGTTGCTGCGTCAAAATAAATGTGAACCAAATCGATACGCCTCCCAGTCCGTATTAATCGGCGCATGGATATCAATTTGTGACAGACGTTTAGATAAGAGCGCAATCTCTTCATGCCCGTCTAATTTTTTTGCAAACTTCTGATGTGGTGCCTCGAGCGTTGCATTTTGAACGTGCGTGTAGAGCGTTTCGACCGTATCGTAATGTTGAATCAAGATGGTTGCCGTTTTTGGCCCGATGCCACGAACGCCAGGGATATTATCCGAAGAATCACCTTGTAATGCTTTCACGTCGACAAACTGATATGGTTTCACCCCATACATCGCTTCAAACGAACTCTCATTGACGAGTTGTTCTTCACCTTTTTTCGGCATGATTTGAAACACGTTTGGTGACAATAATTGTAGTAAGTCACGGTCAGATGAATAAAGATATGATTCTCCTGGGAACGCTGAAGCCACAGCTCCCATCAAGTCGTCCGCCTCATATCCGGTCAATTCTGATTGTAGAATCCCTCGCTCGTCCAAAGCCGCTCTCAACTTGACATAGTCTTCGAAGAGCGGTTCCGGCAATCCGTTACGCGTCGCTTTATATTCAGGATAAAGGGCATAACGATGCGTCGTTTCTCTCGTCCCGTCCCAAAAGAAAGCGATGTGAGAAAAGTCCGTCGTCCAGGCATCGACTTTTCGAAGCAACCCTTTCACCGTCACATCCGGGTCGAGTGCTCTTCTCCGCTCCGTTGCAAAATAATAACGTGATAATAAGTTAAATCCATCAACGAGAATGAGTTTCATCCTGCTCCACCTCACATGCTTTTAATCCTCGTGCCAATGCATCGGCATCTAGTTCTTTTCCAATCCAGACAAATACTGAACGGTTTCCTTCATGTACCTCGTTCGCAAACGTCGCGCCCATGAGTTGATTCGTTGCTTGAATGACGAATTTTCGATTCTCATCTTTGAGACGAACGATTGCTTTCATTCGATAGATTGAATCCTCATAATGCATCAGTACCTCACGAACATATCGCGTCACACGTTCACGAGAGAGCGGACGATCTGCATTCAACGTGATGGCCCGAAGCGAAGAAACAGATTCGGTCGCTTCTGTGAGACGACTCAATTGTTCTTCATCGACTCGCGACAGTTGGAACGTGTTTTCAAGAAGGTCAAATTCCCCTTCAGTCTGGACCGTTTCCACCACACGAACGGTTGGATTGATTTGAGAGATCCGTGCTCGGGCATGTTTCAACTCCTCGCTCGAGACTAAATCTGTTTTGTTTAATAAAATCATGTCTGCATACGCGATTTGATGAATGCCTTCTTTGAACAAGTCGCGATCCATTTGACTAGCATCGACGACAGTCAAGATGGCGTTCATTTTAAAATGTTGACGTAAGTACTCGTCATAATAAATCGTCTGGATGATTGGGGCTGGGTCGGCAACACCGGTCGTCTCGATGATGATTCGGTCAAACGTCTCATTCTTTGCCACGAGTTGATAAAATGTCTTACTCAAATCATTTTGAATCGAACAACAAATACAACCATTCGATAGTTCGATTTGCTCCTGGTCCATTTTTACAATCAACTGTTCATCAATATTGACCGCCCCGAGTTCATTGACAATCAAACAAATCTTCTCATCTGTCGCAGCGAGTAGACGGTTCATATACGTCGTCTTTCCTGCTCCTAAAAATCCGGTCACTAACTGAACGGGAATCATAGTACCACCCTTTTCTTACAAATCTTCGTGCGCACGAGCCCATTTTTCATAGCGTGCGTCTAATAAATCAATCAAGTGAAGCATCCACGCTTCTGTCGTCATTGGTAATACACTCGAACCCCACTCACGTTTCCCATGATGCGATAAAATCATATGCCAAATACGGTGATGGACATCAATTGGCAGACGGACATCTGCACGACGCAGCGTTTCTTCGAATAGAAGTCCACCATACGGCATATGCCCGATCAACGTTCCTAGCGGATTGATGGAGATCCCTGTCGTCTCACTCGTTCCTTCGACAGGCGATAGTTTTTCAAAACGGTTAGGGCTCGATAAAAGGTGACTGTATTCATATATTTTTCCGATGTCATGGAAGAGGATTCCTAGCGCAAGCTCATCCCAATTGAGTGGTTCCTTCCGCTCTGCCATTGCTTCACATGCCGCATATAATGATTCGAACGTACCTTTATAGGCTTGTTCGATTTTAACACCGTTCATCGTATTCCAAAGGTCGACTTTATGCAACTGCTCGGCTTCTTTGATCACACGGAACACCATTGCCAAATAATCGTCCTGCTCCTGAATTCGATATCCGAGACGCAACATGCAGGCGGTATGCTTCAGCAATCCTCCTGCGTAATTGTGATGGTGATAAAGAGCTGCAGGCGAAAGTACAAAGTCATCCCAGACGAAATCAAGGAGTCCGTATGCAATCTGTTGATAGGTCGGTGACAACGTATTGATTAAACTGAACAACTCATCTGCAAACTGCTCCATCGTCTCATCACCCGGTAACCCTGGGAGTAAAGAAGTCGCCTCATCTTTTGAAATCGGTTGGACACGATCGATTGTAATCGACTTAGCACCGTCCGGTTTTGGATAGACATCGATTTTCCCGGACAATTCGATAACACCCGATTCATAGATCGGAAGTAGTTCACTCTCATTTCCACGTAGCCAATGCTTCGCACGCATCATCCCGCTCGCCGTCGTGACACTTAACTGTAGCCATTTCGCCCCGCTTTTCCCTTCTCTCACTTCGACCGTACTAACGAGCGCTTTCGTCTGAACAGGAGCCCCGTCTGGCAACTGATCTAACCGCTCTTTCGATTTTTCAATATGTGGTATCTGAAATCTTTCACGATTCATCGATAAACCTGTGACCGAATCAATCTGTTGATAATAATTCATGAACATTCCCTCCTCGCATCTTCTGACATTGTATCGTGTTTCTACACATTAGGCGAACATACTTTCTAGTAGGGTCATGATTTCACATTCATTATATTGAAAGCGCTTACGATTATTGGTACGATAAAGATAGTTCTACAAAGGGGGAAACGATAATGATTTCATTAATCGATACGTATGAGCGTTTTATCGCCTCGGGGGAAGCGACACGTTATGCACAAGAGCAACAATCCATTGAACATATTCTACAAGCATCGAGTTGTCCGGTAGAGATGAAGGATTTAGAACAGTCACTCACTCACCTTTCTGGTAATCCATATACTAAAGATGAATCACTCGACAAAATCGTCGAACACGAGATGAAAGGCGCCATGGCCGCTCTCGAGCTATCTGGTTACCCACTTCAAACACCACTCGCGAAAGCGGTCATCCTATCTGCTTTCACACGGACGAACCGTCTTAACATTGATAAATTGAAAGAACTGAGCCATGCCGACCTTCTAGTCCGGATCCAATCGGCAGAACGCGCATGGAAACGAACATATACATTGTTACACCGTTCGACGCCGACACAAATTTGTGGCCAAATGGATTCGCTCCTCGGTGGCTGCGCCGTCCAACGCGTCCTAGAGGCAATCAAACAGCCCGGTACGTCAAAAACAGCATAAGAAAAGGAGCGGTCCCCGGGCCGCTCCTTTTCTTATGCTTATCCTTCTGTTACTTCGACTGCATCTGGCTCGTATAACGTGACGTTACGTGCAGGTGAGAATGTTGAGATCGCATGCTTGTAGATCAACTGTTGACGACCTTCTGATTCGACGATGACAGTAAAGTTATCAAATGATTTGATGACACCTCGAATTTGAAACCCGCTCACTAAAAAGACGGTCGTTGGCACCATTTCTTTTCGGAGTTGATTCAAAAAATGGTCTTGGATGTTGTAGCTCGCTTTCATGCTGGATTCCCCCTAGTCTTTATCTCTTTAAAATAATCGGAATTTTCGAAAAAACCCCTCTACATCATCATAAATATTTTTATATGATAGTTCAAATGATTTTCGCCCCATATCCACCCAAATTCCATCAAATTGATGACGGAACCACGTCAATTGACGCTTTGCGAACTGTCTCGTATGTTGTTTCAACAAGTCTGTCGCACGGTCTTTCGAAATTTTTCCCTCAACATACGGAATGATTTCCTTATACCCGATGGCTCGCATCGCCTGAGTATCTCGATATCCTTTCGCCATCAAGCTCTCTACTTCCTCAACAAGTCCAGCTTCCATCATCGCATCGACCCGTTGATTGATTCGGTCATATAGAAGTTCCCGGTCAGCATGGAGGACGAATAATCGGTAATCATAATGTTCAGACGGCGCGCTATCTGTCGTCTGCGTATCACCTTGCATCGCTACTTCGAGTGCTCGCACGACGCGACGGACGTTATTTGGGTGAATCGTAGCCGCACGTTCGGGATCAAGTTGAACTAATCTTTGATGCAACGCCTCACGCCCTTCGACTTCTGCCAACCGTTCGAGATCAGCCCGCAACGCCTCGTCCACAGGTCGTTCCACAAATTCATAGTCATATAAAATCGAACGAATGTACAAACCTGTTCCTCCGACGATAATCGGTAGTTTGCCACGGGCATAAATATCATCAATGGCAGCACGAGCCAACTGTTGAAAAGCTGCGACACTCATTGCGTCATCCGGGTCACAAATATCAATCAAATGGTGCGGGATTCCTTCGGCTTCTTCTTTCGTTACTTTTGCTGAACCAATGTCCATGCCCCGGTAAACTTGAACCGAGTCACCTGAGACAATCTCGCCGTCGAACGCTTTCGCGAGTTCAATACCCGTCTTTGTTTTCCCGACAGCAGTTGGTCCGACGATGACGACGACAGGTGTTTTTTTCATACTTCTCACTCCTCAATTAAAAACCCGTCTCCTCATGAGACGGGCCATCAAATTCTTCTTTTTATTCTATCATCAAATACGACGGCAAACAGCATCCAACCACATAAAAGTAATCCGAGTAATAACACGAGTCCATCACTCATCTGCTTTCGCCTCCTTTAGCATCCTCATTCCCACTTTTCACATTTTAGACACAAAATAAATGAGAAAAAAGCACACTCGTGAAGAGTGTGCCAACTAAGATATATGAGCAACCTACTAATTTAACCTGATCTTCTGAACCAATCCCAAAAATGGGCACCTTGCGCGACGATTAAATAGTCGAACCAATGTGTATAATCCATGGGAAGTTTTTCAATGTCATCTTCATAAGTCAAAAATTCTCCGACCCATATGTAATTTTCATGTTCGTTGACGACCTCACAAACAATCCATTCTCCATCCATACCAGCGCCGACGGGGATAAACTGCTCAGGACATTCCCATATCTCTCGATACTCGTTGATTTCTTCCACACTAAACAGTTGAATCCCTCCACCGTATGTCGGATGGACGAATAGCTGTGCGCCGTTATGTAAAGTTAAAAAATCAATCATTTGAGATGGTGAACGATGCGGTAATCTAGCCAAATCGTCCTTAGTAGCAGGTGGCTGAAACGTAAACAGTTCTGTTTCCACATAGCCTTCTTCCCGCTGCACTTCTAATCGATTATGAATTAATCTTTTTTTAGTGCTTCTAATGCAATCATTATATTCACACCAATCATTTAGTTTATTGGGCTACGAGTAGTTTCAAGAATTAAATTAACTTTTTTCCCCATTTATCATAAGATGTATTTAATAAAATATACTAACTAGAGGTGTTATTTACAAGTGAAGAACAAAAGAATTTATAGTTTGATTATTTTCATAACAATTGTTGTAGCATCGTTAATCATCTATGTTACGTACGAAAAAACAATTAGAGAAGAATTTTTGATTTCCACTCTAGAGAACTACTCACAAGTCGAGAGTCAAGATTACAAGATTGCCTCATCATCCGTGACGAAGTTTGGTTACATATATGAATTAGAATTCCTAGATGAACCTCACATAAAGTATGGATTCTACGTCAAAGAGACAAAAGAAAATCAATACTATTTATTGTATTACTCATATGGCGTGGATGGAAACTACAATAGAAATGCAAAAAGAGATCAATTATTCAGTCAAACGATTAATAATTTTTTATAGTTGTTTTCGTTTATTAAAAAATGAGATAACCTAGTGAGAACATGCTCACTTAGTTACCTCATTTTTATTTATTGTCATATCTTTATTCAAGCCACTTCTACGGTCTGTTTCGTTCGTTTGACGGAGACGATAAAGTACAGAATCGCTGTTCCGCTCGCTGCCCACCAGATCATGTCATACAATCCATTCATGAGTCCTGCCATCCCAACCATCGCCGGGATGATCAGCGTCAACCACGACAATACGAGAGCAACACGTGCTGTGATCGCCTCATTCGCTCTGCCAAGTCCCATTCCAAAAAAGAAGAGACCCCATAATAGTGACCAGAAGAACCATGTCAACGCACCCATCGGATCGGCTACAGCGATTGCCATCACCCCGTAAAAAGCGGCTGCGATCGAGACGAATAACGAGAACCAGCCGACGCCACGTCCGTCTAGATTCAAAATGAACGTCACACCGACATATAAATATGTGAACGCGAACAAGTAAATGCTCGCGAGGCCGAACTGCTCTTCAGGACTTGCCCCAATCAGTAACCATGTTGCGATAAACGTTTGCAGGATTCCGGTGAACAAACTGAATACACCGGCACTCTTCATATCGACCTTCCCGAGAAGGACAAGACTATTTAAAAATAGCGCGACGCCACCAAATAATAAACTTACGTTACCCACACTCATTACCCCTTTGTACAGATGTCTGACCTCTATTCTACTGTATCACTTTAGCTTGAATTCGCTTTCAGTGCAAGGGGATTTTTAATTGTTCACGAGAACGTCATCCGTTATTCATTTTCAAGTATTTGAATCGCCTCATCGATGCGTTCTTGCTCTTCATCTGAAAAAGTCGGATACTGTGGATTGATTCGCTCGAGGACATCAATCATGACGGAAGAAATGATATAACGGCTATACCATTCGTCATCTGCAGGCAAGATATACCAAGGTGAAACATACGTGGATGTATGCGTAATCATCTCTTCAAATATGTTTTGATAGTCATCCCAATATTGTCGCTCTTCCACATCGCTGAACGAGAACTCCCAGTTTTTCTTCGGGTCTTTTAATCGTTCAAGCAACCGATCACGTTGTTTGTCTTTGGACACATTAAAAAAGAATTTAATCACTTCAAATCCGTTCTCTTTTAAATACAATTCATAATCGTTGATTTGACGATATCGCATCTCCCACACTTTTTCTTGATCCATTTCATCCGGAAGTACCTCGTCTCCTAACAAATCATGGATGCGAGGCGCAATCACTTCTTCATAGTGCGATCGATTCAAAATGCCAACTTGACCTCTTTCCGGTTAAAGATCGTGCATTCGCCACAGATAGTCATGTTTCTTCTCTGTATCGGAAGGTTTTTGGAATGCATTCGTCTTTAACCCTTGAGCATTCAAGTTCGAAAAAATGTAGCTAATCGCCTCGTCTTTCCCTCCTGCATCAAGAGCCTGTAACACGACGACAATCCCGGTCTTGCTCTCGGCGTACAGTCTCCAATGTAACTCTTTTAATCGTTCTACACTGTCCGGAATCAGTTCATCCGTCAAAGTCGAATCATCGGGTTTATTTTTTACATGGGTATAGAA
This sequence comes from Exiguobacterium sp. s189, assembly GCF_018617615.1. NCBI lineage: Bacteria > Bacillati > Bacillota > Bacilli > Caryophanales > Exiguobacterium > Exiguobacterium sp. s189. The sequence goes on from NZ_JACSKM010000002.1 coordinate 92,871, forward strand.
ATCACTTAACTGAATTTGCTTGTTCGGTGCAGCCATATATTCTTTTAGATTCATGTTATTTCTCCTTTTCAGTCATCATTCCAATTTGATTTACCCCAAATCGACACAAAAAATCCCTTCCGAAATATTTCGGAAGGGATTTCTCGATTAGACTCTTAGTAGATTCCGACAGCGTCAAACGATTTCGCAGCCGATACTGCTTGTGGGCTAGTCGCACCGTAAAGATCTTTCGCCGATTGAACGACAGCTTGACGAAGGCTTGAGAAGTTAGATGTCGGCGTCAAGTAAACATTGAGCGCGCGGTAGTAGATATCCCCCATCTCCATAACACCGACTCCTTGGACAGATACACCGTAGTGTGATCCGCCGTTACCTAAGAGGTATGCCGCCTTGTTGACGATACCAGAGTTGATGTGAACACCTCCGTTATCTTGCGTACCTGTGTAACGTTTTGAGTAGTGGTCCGGGTCGCCATATGCAGCAGGGTTTGCCATCGAACGAAGACCATCACCCGCAACTCCAGGCGTGTAGATGTCTTCCCCTACCAACCAGTCGAAATCTGTTCCGACACTGTACTCGGCAACTGTACCTAAGATATCCGATACCGCTTCGTTGATCGCCCCAGACTCGTTCTGATAGATCAACCCTGCCGTATACTCTGTGACTGCGTGCGTCAATTCGTGCGCAACAACGTCAAGTGCCCCAGAGAGGTATGTGAATGTCTGACCATCTCCGTCACCATATACCATCTTGCTACCATCCCAGAACGCGTTGTTGTAGCTACGGCTATAGTGAACCGTCGAGTTGAGGGCCGCACCAGCATTATCATAGCTGTTACGTCCATACGTGTTCTTATAGAAGTCATACGTTTTCGTTGCGTTAACGTGTGCCGAAACTGCTGCACGATCGTATGTCGTGTTCAAGACGTTATCGACATCAGCCCAAAGTGAACCTGGAAGGCGTGTACGGTTTCCAGCATCGTACGTATAGATTCCTTTTCCACGTGTCGAATCTTGTAAGTAGTAGTATGAACCGCTCTTCGTTGTTTTGAACGTCTGACTATATCCAAGAACATCGATCCCTGTTCCTGTGTATGTAGTCCCTGTCACACCGTTCGTTGGTTTTGCGTGTGCCAACTGATCGAATTTATTAAGAACTTCTCCTGTACCAGCATCAATGAAGTATGTCCAACGTGACGGCTCTTCGGCATCTAAAATCGTTCCGGTCACTTGATACGCGTAGACCGACTTGTCTCCATTTGGATAGACGATTAATTCCGCTTTAGGTTCGAGTTCGTAAGCACCTTTATGTCCGACAAGCGCCTTGTAGCTTGCGATGGCTTTCTTCTCGCTCAATTTGATTGACTTATGTAGATTCTTTACTGATTTTGCATCATCTACGACTGTTTTCAATTGTCCGTCTTCATCAACGACACCGACAACGACACCCCCGAATACCGGGACACCGTCTACCGTCTGCTGTAACTTGACGACTTTACCAAGTTTGTCTGATTTCGACTCGATCGTTTTGAATTCACCTTTTGACTTCACATACTCTTTGACGATTGTCGTCGGAGCACTTTCAGATGGTTTCGTTAACGTGCCTGACTTCAATTCTGCCGCCCCGACCAATTGTGGTACAAGTAGGACACCTGCGATTAATGATGTAGATACAACTTTTTTCATGTGTTTGCCTCCTTTGTGATGACTCTTACTTTACACAGTTTCCCACAAACAATGTATCCAACTTTTTAATTATTTTGACAATTCTAAATATTGAGTATTTAGAACTAATTAGTTCTTTTTCGTAATCATTTAGCCACTAAAAAAAGTGCCACCCAGGAGGGTAGCACTATAAACATTAATATACATCTTTTTGCGTAAAGTGATAAAACGCGTACGCGAGAGCAGCCATTGACCAAATGAGAATGACGACTAGAGAAAACGGTAAAGTCATCCCTTCAATCGGTGGAGCTTGTCCTTCCAAGTAGGTATGAAGACCGAAGTTGACGTTCACCAAGTACTTCGAGCTATCCCAATTTGATCCAAGCGACGTCAAAAGCGGTCCTGAAATGAGGACGGCCATCATGATTCCGATTCCGGTCGCCGTGTTTTTCACCAGTACCGAAATCATAAGTGAGATTGTACCGACGGCAGCAACGACAAGCCATGAGAGTCCCATTGACATGAGCAAGTATTCCCACATCGGCAACGTATGGACAAAATCGGTTGAGAAAGTTCCAGTCGGTGAAGCTTGGAAACCTGTCAGGATTGGAGCTGTCCAACCGTCCCACCCGAGAACGATCCCGGATATAGCGTAACTGACGACGGCGGTCACAAATATTAAGATTGACGTATACAAAAGTGTCGTCAACCATTTGGCAAGCAAAATTTTATAACGCCTTACGGGTCGGGACAGTAGCGTCTTGATTGTCCCGTCGTTATGCTCCCCACTGACGATATCTGCCATCAAGACGATGATAAAGAGTGGTAGTACGAGCGTCGTCCCTTGCGAGAAGAAGACACGCATAAACGTCGGAGCGCCTGGATAGTTCGGGTTGATGTCATTGTCTAAATAGTATTGGTTCTGTTGGACACGGAACTCTAAAATCTGACGAAACTCGTCTTGGACGTTGGCAGAGGCGAGTCGGTTTTGTGTATCGATGATTTCTTGCTGAAGATCAACACGCCAATCAATCGTCCCTTGTTCTTCACGTTGCTTCTCGATTTGCCGATAGTTCGCGTATGTGAACATCGAGACGAGTACAATCAGGATGATCGAGACGACCATCAACCTGCGTTTTCGATGAATTTTCAATACTTCATTACGTATGAGTCCGAGTAAAGATGGATTAGGCAATGTGATCACCGCCTGTCAATGTAATGAAGAGATCCTCTAACGTTTGTACACGACGTTCGAGTCCGAACACGTCGACATCTCTCTCCATTAGATATCGATTCAATTTTGCTGTTTCCTCAACGTTCATTGAGATTCGAATCGTTCGCTCATCAATCACGTCCGCTTGATCAATCCCTTCATAACCTTGAACGATTGGTAACACTTCAAAACTATTGGCGACATGCAAATCGACCGTCGATGCGAGTTCTTCAATCAAAGCATCGACCGTTCCCACTTTGACAATCTTCCCGCGCGACATGATCGCGACTCGATCCGCTAACAATTCAATCTCGGCCAAGATGTGACTCGACACGAGAACACTCAGCCCAGTTTCTTCGACAAGTCTACGAATGAAAAGTCGTAAATCTCGAATCCCCATCGGATCAAGTCCGTTCGTCGGTTCGTCTAAAATAAGAACGCGTGGATTGTTCAATAATGCCTGTGCGATACCGAGCCGTTGACGCATCCCGAGCGAGTATGTCTTCACTTTATCATCGATGCGAGCAGTCAAATCGACGAGGTCGATCACTTCTTGAATTCGTTTATCGTCCACATCAGGCAACATGCGGGCGAAGGCTTCTAAGTTCTCACGTCCAGACAAAAATTTATACAGCTCTGGATTCTCGACGATGGCTCCAATCTGATTCATCGCTTGAACGAATTGTTTATCGACACGATAGCCACAAATCGAAACATTTCCTTTTGTCGGTTTAATCAAGCCGACGATCATCCGAATCGTCGTCGTTTTCCCGGCACCGTTCGGTCCTAAAAATCCAAACACCTCACCTGGGTTGACTTCTAACGAAATATTATCGATGATCGTCTTTTTCCCTATCACTTTTGTCAGTTGATGTAGCTTTAACGTCGGTTCCATTGTCTCACCTCTTTCTTTATTCTATCGGACAAAATCAAATCTGTCCTATTCGAACATTCACATAGGGCACATCGTCACATTTTTGATATGATGTCTGTATAGAAAGCGAGGTCAGCCCATGAAACATTCGAAATGGTATGCATTTTTAAGTGGCGCCGTACTTTTGACCGGAATCGCCATATATGGTCTTTGGATTGGTTATCAAGATATCGTAAATCCGCCAGAACGAACACTTTCTGTCTCTGAAGACGAACGTCCTGAGCCAGAAGGAGACATCTATGTCGCCCTCGGCGATTCCTTGACTCGCGGTGTCGGCTCGACGTCAGGCGCGGGATATGTACAACCTGTTAGTACAGTACTAGAAGAAGATGGGGTTCGTACACAAAATTTAGCTGTGTCTGGTGCACGTACTGAAGATTTACTTGCTCAACTCGAGCAACCCGAAGTACGTCGAACAATTGAAAACGCACGATATATCACGTTGACCATCGGCGGAAACGATTTGTTCAACCGCGGGGAAAACGTCGACAACTTTGAATCTGTCGATATTCAACAAGTGGTCACGGATGCAAAGACAAATCTTGAAACGATTTTTTCTGAGATTCGCGCGCTGAACGACTCAGCTACGATTGTCTACATCGGCCTATACAACCCGTTTCAAAATGATGAGAATGGACAAGCGTTCAATCAGCTCATCCTCGATTGGAACGCCTCTGCGAAGCAATTAGCGAATGCGCAAAATATCGATGTGATTGACCCGTTCGCCTATATCTCTGATTTATCACGTGATCTCGCGACCGATCAATTCCATCCGAGTGACCGCACGTATGAAAAATTCGCGAATGATGTACTCTTCGTCCTAGAATAATCAAAATCCTCGTCAGCTTGACGAGGATTTTTTTACTTCTCATATCGAACAACCCACTGTTCCCCTTGTTTCATGAGACCAGTCCCGAACCAACCATCTTGGAGTAACTTAACTTGTCTCGCCCGTTCTTCCATTGTAACATCCACCACTTCTGATGTGGGTTGCCATGACCGATGAAGCTCCTTGTAAAAGATATAGCGGAGTTTCCCGCCATACTTTTCTTTCAATGCGCCGATTCGGAGTCCGAGCGTGAACTTGTCTTTCATACTTGGAATATTAAACGGTGCGACCGTCGCACAAACGACATCAAATCGGTTATCCGATTCAACTTGTGACATCAATAGTTTGCCCAAGTGCGTCTGCAACCCATATCCCCGGAAATCTGGGTGGACGTTCGTCACTTCCTGATAAAGGACACGTTCAAGCGAATCCTCCGGCCAGCCGATATCTCGTCCTAAATGTTCATCGTCAATCGGGGGAATCAACATGGCACGGAATGCAATCAGTCGCCCTTCAGACGTTGCCCCAATCAACGTCTGATCCGTCAACAGTTTCGTGAACTCTTCAATCGATAATGATTGATAGTGCTCCGGTTCAGCCAACGCTTGAATCACCGCTTCTTGGATCGACAACAACTCAGGTAAGTCTGACAACGTCAGAACACGCACTTGAAGCGGAAGACCTTTGATCTCACCTTGCCACATGTGAGTCTTCTCCAATCACATATGAATCGATTGTCAGTTCACGCAATAGATCCTCATCGACATCGATGCCGAGACCAGGACGGTCGTTCAATGAGATGATCGGCAAATCATATGTCAAGTTCCCGACATCCTTCCCGAAACGTAACGGTCCTGTCAATTCAACCGTTTTAACAATCTTACTTGAAAAGGCGACATGGAATCCCGCACTCGATGCAATCGACGATTCGACCATCGAGCCGATTTGGCATTCAATCCCTGACATCTCCGCCATATGGACCAACTTTTTCGCCGGATAGATGCCACCGCACTTCATCAGCTTGATGTTCGCTTTATGGGCTGCTTGCATCATCGTCAACCGTCTCATATCGTGAATGTCTTTCAGACCTTCATCGATCATGAGTGGCACCGAGATTTTTTGTTTCACTTCGAGCATGCCTTCAAAATCATCCGCTTTGACCGGTTGTTCGACCCAATCGATTCCGTACGGTTCGAGTAGACGCATAGCTTGGACCGTGTTGGCTGCATTGACCCACCCTTGATTGACGTCGACCCGAATCGGAACACTTGGTCCTACGGATTCTCTCACGGCTTTGACACGTGCCACGTCCGTTTGTACGTCGACCCCGACTTTCATCTTCACGGCCGTATAGCCCTGTTTGATTTGATCAAGAGCCTCTTGTGCCATGTGATCCGGTTCCCCGATACTCAAGACGTGTGTGACCGGGAACGACTCATGGTATCGACCGCCAATCCATTCGTAAATCGGTTGTTTCAGTTTCTTTCCGATCAAATCGTGACAGGCGATATCGAGCGCTGCTTTTGCTGCAGGAACACCTTTTATCGCACGGTCCATCTCATCATGAATCCTCTCCAAATGCATCGGATTTTTCCCGATCAATAAAGGTGCCAATAGATGACGGAGGACACTCACCGTACTTTCAGCTGACTCTCCCGTCACGTGCTCATCCGCTACCGCTTCCCCATATCCAATCAGTCCGCAAGACGTGGTCATTTTGACGATGACAGATGGCATATCGTCATAACGATGATAACTCACGATAAATGGAACTTTTAGTGGGAATCGAACTGAGAAAATTTCAATGCTTTGAATGTTCAATTTCATCACTCCTTTACTTCGTCTACGCTTTCCTCTATATTGTCGTTATATAGTCGTTAAATTGCAAGGGGGATTTTGTAATGTCCATCCATATCGCCGTCGTCGGCTCACCAGCGTTTATTCAACATATTGTAAATGGTTCTTCCTTACCCGATGTCCGGATTGAAGGGTTTCCTTATGATGACCCGCGCGAAGCGAAAGACATCGCCCATCAACTACACTTTTTTGACGGTGTTTTCTTCTCCGGTTCATTTCCGTATACGTACGCGATGGAGAAGGCGAACCTCCCGTATGCTCATCATGTCGTTCAAGACGATGTCGTTTTATTGACTTCACTCTTATATATGACGTTAACGCAACACGTCGAGCTCGAACATCTATCGATTGACCTCGTCGACTCATCACGACTTGCATCGGTGTTAGAGCCATTTCCCACTCGTATTTCGCAATCTCAAGTGAAACAGCTTCATCCAAACATGAATTTCGAGAACTTGATTGCCTTTCATAAACAACTTCAAGAAAACAAGAGGACACGATTCGCTTTGACGAGTGTCGAGCAAGTCCATCGCCGGTTAAGAACCGACGGCTATCGGAGTCAACTCATGATTGAACCGAAAGAGAGGATTCTTCACCATTTTAATGATTTTCTTCAACAGATTCGATTGCAAAAATCAGATCAGTCTCAGTTTGCCATTCTTCAGTATTCGAATTCGAGTGAAGAGACGTTAGCACACGTGTCGGACCAACAATTCTTCGGTGGCAAGTTGCTACAATCGAATGAAGATGGGGTCACAATCTTATCGAATAAAGGCAAAATCGAGACCGCTATTTCAAATGGTGTTGTTTTACCGAATCCTTCATCTATTCTTGTCGGCATCGGATATGGCTCAGACTATCAGCGCGCTCTCGACCATGCACGACTCGCGCTTTATGCAGAAAGTGAACGACAGATGCGCATCGTCGATGATTCGAAGCGACTAATGTTCTCGGATCAACCATCACCCATTCACTATCGCGTCACGCAAACACGTGTCTACGACATGATGAAACAGACCGGTATGAGTCCGACCAATATCGAAAAACTCATCCACTTCTCACGTGATCAACTTGAGTTCACGGCTAAAGAGTTGACCGATTACTTACAAGTCACCCGTCGCACGACAGAGCGACTCATCAAAAAATTGGTTGATGCAAAACTCGTTCATGCGATCGGTGAAGAGATGAGTTACAGTCAAGGTCGTCCGCGCACCGTCTATAAATTTCAATTCCCGGTCGATTGACGACCGGGAATTGTTTTATTGGGCTGCTTGCTTCACAACTGACTCTTCTTGCTGAATGACGGCCATGCGCTCGATTGTGAATCCCGTAAAGGCATACAGAATCGAAATGACCGGTACGATAAAGTTTAAGACGGCGTAAGGCGCGTATTCGAATGCCCCGACCCCGAGCGTACCAAGAATGAATACCCCACACGTATTCCACGGGATGAACACCGATGTCAATGTTCCACCGTCCTCGAGTGCGCGTGATAAGTTTTTCGATTGTAGTCCCATTTTTTCATAGGCGCCTGCAAACATACGTGACGGGACGACAATCGAGATATACTGCTCCGAACAAGTCGCATTTGTCGCAATCCCAGCCAAAATCGTTGAAGCAATCAACGAGCCTGCCGTTTTCGCCAACTTCAAGATTTGATTCATGATCGATTGAAGCATACCTGAATATTCTAAAATTCCACCGAACGTCATCGCAACGATTGTCATGGAGACCGTGTACATCATCGCATCAAGACCGCCTCGGCTGAAGAGGTTATCGACCAATTCATTACCCGTATCAATGACATAGCCACTTTGAAGAGCACCTACGCTGTCTGAAAGTGACCCGCCTTGGATGAACACTTGAGCCAAGAAACCGAGTGCAATCCCGACAACGAGTGCTGGAATCGCAGGTACTTTTTTCGCGACGAGCAAAATGACCGCGAGCGGGACGACGAGTAACCATGGAGAGATGACAAAACTATCTTCAAGAATGTTAAGCGTCTGTGTAATCTCTGACGAGTCCGTCGTCGAATCTGCGAACCGTCTACCAAGCCAAGCGTATACCCCTAGCGCGATGATGAGTCCTGGAATGGTCGTATATAACATGTGTCGAATATGTACGAATAGATTCGTATGAGTCAATCCTGCCGCCAAGTTTGTCGTATCTGACAATGGTGACATTTTGTCCCCGAAATAAGCACCAGAGATGACGGCTCCCGCAACCATCGGAGCTGGTATCCCCATACTCAGTCCGATCCCCATCCCTGCTACACCGATTGTCCCCATCGTCGACCATGAACTCCCAATCGAGAGCGCGACGACCGCACAGATGAGGCAAATGGTTAACAAAAAGTATGCCGGCGAAATGATCTTCAGTCCGAAATAGATCATCGTGGCAACGATTCCCCCACCAATCCAAGCACCGATTGTCAACCCGACCAAAATGATGATGACGACTGCCGGTAAGGCGAGACGAATCCCTTTATACATCATCTCTTCAATCTCTTTCCACTTGAACCCGTGACGCCAGGCGACGAGCGAAGCGACCGCAGTCCCGACGATGAGCGGGATGTGTGGTCCTTGGCCGAGCTTGACGATTGAGATGAGCATGACGACAATCATCACACCAAGTGGTAAGAGCGCCCACCCTAGCTTCATGTCTTGCTTGTTCCCCGTTGTTTCCATCTAACTTCCTCCCCTATAGCGAAAATTCAGAATTGTCGTTATATTGTCGCTAATAACGTTATGATAGCGCTTACACTTATTTGATGCAATAAAAAAATGAGTGGACAGACATCTGTCTATCACACTCATTCTGAATTATATTGCTGCAATTCGGAGTGCATCCGCAAGCAGGCGTGCTCCGTCTTCTAACGCATCACGGTCAAACGTCATATGCGGATGATGAAGTCCTGGACCTAAATCAGCACCGATTCCGATCATCGTCGCATCAAGCGTCGGTTTCTCGACGGTATAGAAATGAAAATCATCGCTACCTGACGTGACAATCCTCTCGACGAGAGCCGACTGACCGAAGCGTTGCTCGATCGCCTGCTTCGCAATCTGACTCGACTGTTCCCCAACGACCGCTCCCGGTGTGAAGTCTTGCCACTCCCACTCCAATGTCACACGATGAAGCTGACCGACATGGAGTAACATGTTTTCGACACGATTTCGTAGTTCGAGCAATTCCTCATTTTGTTGAGCACGGACATCAATCGAGAACGTCGCATTTCCTGGAATGATGTTCATGTTGTCACTCCCGGCGTGTACTTTCGTCAACTTGACGGAGTGTGGCTCAAACGGTGATAAGTAAATGCTTTTGAGCATGTGTTGAATCGTGAAGATGACATCGAGTGCGTTTTGTCCTTGATGCGGTCTTGCGCCGTGCGCGTCATCCCCGATGACCTCTCCCTTTAAGAAGAAGGCAGCGCCATGCTGAATCGCCGCCGCGTATTGACCTTTCTTCAACTCTTCTTGGGGACGTAAATGAATCCCAAACAGTTGCGTCACGTCTTTTAACGCTCCACGCTCAATCATGGCGAGCGACCCGTTCCCTTGCTCTTCGGCAGGTTGGAAGATGAAACGGATCCGCTTCTGTAACGCCTCGTCCTTCAATTGTTCGAGTGCACCGAGTACCATGCTGATGTTCGCGTCGTGCCCGCATGAATGGTTCGCACGAAACGTACCGTCCACTTGTTGCCATAACGCATCGATATCGGCGCGGACTGCAATCACGTCTTCCCCTGATCCAATCTCCGCAATCACTCCGGTCACATCCTCAAACGTCCGATGCGGAATCGACCAGTTCGATAAGATGGATGCAATCGTTCGGGTCGTCTCAACTTCTTTCCAACTGATTTCTGGATGTGCATGAAAATGTTCGAACCATTTCAATACGTTTGTCATATGTATCTCCACACCTTTATATTTTTTTGACACCTTTGATCAAAACCCATTGAAGCGGGAGTCGTCCACATGTAATCCATTTCGGAATGACTTTCCCACCGATTCTAGAAGGTTTGACGGCCATGTTGATATTGGCCGGAAAGACGGCGATAAAGAATGCCGGTAGCATCCGCTTTACGAACGTCGTCCCTTTGTTTAGTAAGAGCATCGCACCGAAGACGACTTCCACGACTCCGCTCAGTTGCACCATCAAGCGGCGGAACGGCCAAGACTTTGGAATAATCGACATGAACGCCTTCTCTCTGACAAAATGTAAAATCCCTGCCCCGAATAATAACACCCCATATAAATTTCGTACCATATTTCATCCTCCTTTTGTATAAGCATAGCAAAAAAGGCGGGCTTATTGCCCACCTTTTACAATGCAGAACCGTTTGCGTTTTGAATCTCGACTTGAACCGTTTTCGTTTTTCCGTCACGGACATATTCGATGTCGACCGTTCCGTCCGTATCTCGAATCAATTCACTACGAAGGTCGATGAATGAGCTGACGTCTTTGTCATTGATTTTCACGATGACGTCACGCGCCTCAAGACCTGCTTTCGCAGCCGAACTGTTTTGCTGCACTTCCACAATGATTGTTCCCGCCGTTACCGATTCAGGTAAATTGATTTGTTCCGTCAAGTAACCTGGAGGGAACTCTGACACATCACGTAGCGATACGCCGAGCGAAGGATGATTGACTTCTCCCGTCTGTTCGATTTGATTGATCAGCGGAAGGGCGATGTCGACCGGGATCGAGAATCCGACTCCCTCGACTTCTGCCGTCGCGATCTTCATCGAGTTGATTCCGACGAGTTGTCCTGCTTCGTTGATTAACGCACCACCCGAGTTACCTGGGTTGATGGCCGCATCCGTTTGAATGACCTCAGCGTTGAAGTCAGCCTGTCCGTTCTCATCCGTATCGACCGGCACGAGACGTGAAGTCGATGAGACGACACCGCGTGTCACGGAGTTCTCGAATTGTCCAAGCGGATTCCCGATGGCGATGACCGTTTGTCCAGGTTTCAATTCGCTCGATTTTCCGATTGAGATAACGGCCGGTACTTTGTCAGCATCCACTTTCAAGACCGCCAAGTCATACGTCGCGTCACTTCCCATGAGCGTCGCTTCCGCTGTCGTTCCGTCATTAAACGTGACCGTCAGCTTGTCTGCCCCGTTGACAACGTGATGGTTCGTCGCGATAAATGCCGAGTCGCCCTCTTTTTTGTAGATGACGCCCGATCCAACGCCAGCCTCGACGGCTTCACTCGAGAAGCCAGTTTGGGCGAAGTTGTTCACGGTCACGACGGCAGGTTGAGCGGTTGCGACGGCATTCGTGACTGAAGAGTCAGACACGTTTGATGACGTCTGGACCGGAGTCCCTTGCGAGGTCACGTTCGTATCACTCACATTCGTTGCGGGTTGGTCGATAAACGGATAAGCGATTGCGCCCGTCAGCAATGCCCCGATGACCCCACCGACAAGTCCTGGGAACATGCGGCTGACGAATGAAGGTTTTGACTGTGTTCGTACTTTTGTTTCTTCTCGGTTGGATGAACCGAGTTCTGTATCTAACCAATCTTTTTGTTGTTCTGATTCATGTAATTGATCGTGTTCATTTGATTGATCGTGACGATCCATAATGATTCATCTCCTCTGTGTTATCTTCTACCCTTACTATAACGAAGAGGAACACTCATTTATAAAATGATAAATGAATTACAAGATTCTTCACATTTTGCGTCATTTCATTCAGACAATCACATTTCTTAGCGTGCCCAGACCTTCAATCGTCACTTCGACGGTGTCTCCCGTTTGAAGATAGGTCGGTGGTGTCATCCCGTGCCCGACTCCGGCTGGCGTTCCTGTCGCGATGATGTCACCCGCTTCAAGCGTCATGCCTTTCGATAACGTACGGATGAGCTCGTCAATCGGGCGAATCATATCGGCCGTCGTTCCGTCTTGGCGCGTCTCCCCGTTGACATTCGTTTTGATTCGGAGAGGGAACTGAAGCTCGTCCGGCGTCACGATGAACGGTCCCATCGGACAGAACGTATCGAACGACTTACCACGAAAGAATTGGACATGTTCTTTTTGCACATCCCGTGCCGTCACATCGTTTAGAATCGTGTATCCGAAAATGTGTTCTTCGACCGCTTCGATGTCTCGTCCCGACTTTCCAATGATGACGGCAAGTTCGCCTTCGTAGTCGAGTTTGTCCGTCAATTCCGGATGGCGCTCGATGACCGCTTCCGGTCCGACGACTGAAGTTGGTGCTTTCGTGAAGATGACGAGTTTCCCCGCTCCCGCTGTATCCATCTCTTTCACGTGTTCTTCGTAGTTCTTGCCGATACAAATCACATTTTTCAATGGACGGTACGGGGCGAGCAGTTTCACGTCCGTCACTCGGTATGAAGGTGCCACGTCTAAATCGATATCCGGTTCGAACTCACGCGCAATCACTTCTAATAAGTTAGTCGTATGTACTTGATTGCTGACATCGTAGACGAAATCGCCCTCGACAATCCCCACTCGTTGCTCTTCTTGCATGTCAAAACTACACCATTTCATCAAAAATCCCCCTTTTTCATCATTATACAAAAAATCGAGACATCTCTGCCTCGATTATACTTTGTTCAAAAAGATGATGCGTTGATTGCTCGATCCCCGAAAGCGAAGTCCCATATCTCGTAGCGACTGCTCAAAGCGACCATCAACGAGCACATCGGCGTAGTCTAAAACGGTTTGAACGGCTCCATCCTGCATCGCTACCAACTGTTCCATCGTATAGCCCGTATACACCCATACATTTTTACCGAGCGACTTACATGCCTTGACGAGTTTTGCTAACTCTGCAGATTGAAGAAACGGTTCTCCGCCTGAGATCGTGACGCCGTCCCAACCACTGAGCTCAATGCGACGCACAATCTCATCCACTTCGAATTCCTCACCGCCAGCTGGATTCCACGAGGAAGGATTGTGACAACCTTTACAGTGGTGAGGACAGCCTGCAGTAAAAATGACCGTCCGAATCCCTGGTCCATCGACGACGGATTCTTCAACGACGGATAGAATGCGCATCATGTTTCACCCTCGCTCGTTCTTCTTCTCGCTTCGCCGTATTCCACCGGTCCATCGTCCCGACCAAATAGCCAGTGATACGACGGATTCGTTCGATTTTCTCATCTTCTCCACAAGTCGGACAAGCCGCGTCAATCAAGCCTTCAAGCCCGCAATTCCCGCAGCGGTCGACGGGATGATTGATGGAACCGTAGCCGATATCATGCTGGCGCATCAAGCGAACAATCGATTCTACCGCTTCCGCGTTATGGGCAAGGGAGCCATCGACCTCGACATAGGAGATGTGTCCCGCGTCACACAACGTGTGATATGGTGCTTCGATCCGGATTTTTTCACGGATGGACACGGTTTGATATACCGGTACGTGGAAAGAATTTGTGTAAAACGCACGATTCGTCACCCCGTCAATCATGCCGAACTCTTCCTGGTCTCGCGTCACAAATTTACCTGACAGTCCTTCTGCCGGTGTCGCAAGCAACGAAAAATTCAAGTCGTACGTTTCGGCTGCCGCACGCATGCGATTGGCCAAGTGCGTGACGATATCGAGACCGAGTCGTTCCGCCTCACGCGACTCGGCATGTGTTCTGCCCGTCAACACCTTCAACGTTTCAGCGAGTCCGATGAATCCGAGGGAGAGCGTTCCTTGTTTCAGCACATTTCGGACCTCATCATGTATATGTAACTGCTCACTTCCACGCCAGACCCCTTGTGTGTAAAGGAAACGAAATTCTTCAGCGCGACGCGTACATTGATACTCGAAGCGCTCGACCAACTGTTCGATGCCGACATCGATATATCGGTTAAGAATACCGTAAAAGTCAGAGAGTGACTCCGAGATCAGTGCCATCTTCACCAAGTTGAGTGTGGAGAAGGATAAATTGCCACGTCCAACCGACGTCTCCTCTCCGTGTCGGTTTCCCATGACCCGAGTGCGACAACCCATATACGCTACTTCAGATTCATGTGTCCCATCATAGTAAGCGGCATTAAACGGGGCATCGATGAAGGAGAAGTTCGGGAAGAGTCGTTTGCCTGTGACGCGACACGCTTCACGAAAAAGATCAACGTTCGGGTCGTCCTCGTTGAAGTTGATGCCTTCCTTTACTTTAAAGATTTGAATGGGAAAAATCGGGGTCTCCCCATTCCCTAATCCCCGTTCCGTGGCACGAAGTAGCTCCCGAATGAGAATGCGTCCCCACTTTGAAGTATCTGTCCCGTAATTGATCGAGACGAACGGGACTTGACCGCCACCTCGTGAATGCATCGAGTTCGCATTATGAATGAACGCCTCACACGCCTGATATGTCGCCGAAATCGTCTCTTCTTCTGCGAGTTGTTCCAATTGTGTCTTGTTCCATTCCACAGGCAATGATTGGAGTTTGCTCAATTGGCGCTCATAGGTCTTCTCGACGTACGGTGCCAAATCGACGTCAAACATCGGGAACGCTTGACCCCCATGCTGCATATTTTGATTCGCTTGAAGGATGATGGACGCGAGCGCCATGGCGGAGCGAATGTCCTTGGGCGAACGGATTGTTCCATGACCCGTATGGAATCCATCTTTTAATAATTGACCGAGTGGTATTTGACAACATGTCGTCGACCCTGTGATGTAATAGTCGGCGTCGTGCACGTATAAATAGTTATCAGTGACGGCCTGTTTTGAGCGCTCCGACATCAAATATGTCTGCGACATTTCTTTCGACACTTCTGATGAGAGTCGTGCTAGTTTCCCAAGTGGGGACTTTCCGTCCACATTCGCATTTTCTTGTACCAAGTCTTGGTCTGGTAAGACGCAGACATCCTCATACAACTGCAGTAATTTCAAAACCCATCACCTCACTATATATGGATTAAAAACATTCACAAACGTTTTTAAAATCCTATATATAGATTATGACACGTATTTTTCTTGATGGTCACGAGTCGATATTGTGACAGTTTACGTGTGAGCATACGACAAAAAAGAGCCTCGTCTTCGGTAAGACAAGGCCCAACGTTATTTGTGACAAACGTCATTTATTTAGCAGCTTTGACGACTTTTAATTCGACTTCTTCCTCTAATTCTTGTGCCTCACGAAGACCTTTTGAGTTTAGCCATGTATAGATCGCTCCCATGAAGAGGGCGCCGCCGATAATGTTACCGAACGTCGCAGGAATCAAGTTGTGGATTGCACCTGCCATGCTGATTGTTTCAGGGTGTGGAACGACAAGCGTCAAGGCGAACAAGACGAAGTTGGCGATAACATGGTCGAATCCTGAAGCGAAGAAGACGGCAACAAGGAAAATCATCGAGAAAATTTGAGCGAATTCATTTTTCATTTGTTTCGGTAAGAAAATGGCGAGACAGACCATCCAGTTACAGAAGATGGCGCGGAAGAAAATTTCGACCGTCGTGTGATGCATTTTCCCCTCGACGACCGAGAACAGCCAGTTGTTCATCCCGAGTTCTTGGATGACGCCAGTCGGTGCAAGTAGTAACGCAAATAGGATTCCCCCGAGTGCGTTCCCGACGAAACAGAGTAACCAAACGAGCATCGTGTCGCTGAGCGTTGTATAGCCGCGAAGTGTCGACGTCGTGAAATACATCGTATTCCCCGTGAACAACTCCGCGCCCCCATAGATGATCATGACGAGCGCAATCCCGAACGAGAAGCCTCCGATGAGTGTCGTGAACGGAGATTCCGCTAAATACATACCGTTGACGACTTTCAATGTGAAGATTGAAGCAAAGCCGATAAAGATCCCGGCTAACATTGCCCGTAAAAAGTATTCCATTGGACGATAATGAATCATTTGCGAGGAAGCCTGTGCTTTTTTCCGTAATGATTCGAGTGCATGGATTTCCATTGATGCCATGTCACAAACCCTTCTTTCTGAGTAATTAAATAGGAAAGTATCAGTTCAAATATGTGAAATCATTAACAATATAAACTGTATAGTCTCTGTTGGCAATCACCTCTAGAAGGAATTGACAGACTGTTCACATCGTAATCGTTTACATATGGCGGATTTGTGACAAAGAAAAAGTACTTCGATTTCTCGAAGCACTTTTTCTACAATTACTCTTTATCCTCAGTCGATTCTTCTGTTTCTTCAGAAGAATCTTCAGAAGCTTCTTCTTCAGTCGAACCTTCCTCTGATTCAGTTTCTTCCTCTTCCTCAGCAACCGGCTCATTCACAGAGGCGATGTGCATATCTGGTTCAGAGACAATCGTGTACGATTTGTCTTCTGGAAGATCCGCTACCGTCACCGAGTCACCGATTTCGAGGTCTGACACGTCGAGTTCAATGCGTTCAGGGATGTTGGCAGGTGTCGCCGCGACCGTCACTTTATAGAGTGACTGGGCGAGATATCCGCCTTCTTTGACGCCTTTCGCATCGCCGACAAGGACGATATCCGCTTCGACTTCTGTCTCTTCATCCATCTTCACAGCCATGAATTCGACGTGCTGATAGAAGTTTGTGAACGGATTTGTTTCTGAACCGTGCACGAGCGTATTGATTTTGTTTCCATCGAAATGGAGTTCAATCAAGGCGTTGTCACCATGGTCTCGAAGAATTTTACGAAGGTCCATCTCGTCAAACACGATTGGTGTGCTGTCTACTTTGTAACCATAAACAACTCCTAACGCTTTTCCTTCGTTACGCAACTTCGTGCGTAGTGATCGTGGGCGTAATTCTCGTTTTGAAACTTGAAGTTTGTTCGTCATTTTCTTTTCCTCCTACATGGATATACATTTCATGTCGACATCTTGAGGGTGAGGCAGTGAAAAAGCCACCTCTCAACCTCGATGCGTTGAGTGACATATGTATAGTTTTCCCAGGAGGACTCGTAAATAAACGTTACATCGTATTAAAACAAGGTAACAAGACGATTACATGACGCGTTTGAACAACTTCTCAAGCTCATACGTGCTCCATTTCACGAGAATCGGTCGGCCGTGCGGACACGTAAACGGAGACGTCGTACGACTCAAATCATCAATCAATTGTCGCATCATCTCCATATTGAGTGGATGATTCGCTTTGATCGATCGTTTACACGCCATGAGGATCGATGCTTCCTCACGATATTTCGCGATGTCAATTGATCGCTGCTGAATGGCCATCTCCACTAGATCACGAATTGTACCCTCTAAGTCATGTTGCGGATACCATGTTGGAATCTCGCGCACGAGGAACGTGTTTCCCCC
This sequence comes from Exiguobacterium sp. s189, assembly GCF_018617615.1. Classification (NCBI taxonomy): domain Bacteria; kingdom Bacillati; phylum Bacillota; class Bacilli; order Caryophanales; genus Exiguobacterium; species Exiguobacterium sp. s189. The sequence goes on from NZ_JACSKM010000002.1 coordinate 110,598, forward strand.
AAACGGCTCTAACGTGATGCCGGCATCCGCTAGAAGCGGGAGTACTTCTTCGATGGCGAGCGTCTCTTCTTGCGTGAACTCTAACGTCAGCGGAATCAACAGGAGCTGATACTCTTTTTCCGGACGTCCTAACTGCTCATAAAACAACTCATACTTGATGCGTTCCTGGGCAGCATGTTGGTCCATCACATACATCCCGTCTTCCGCTCCACAGACGATATAACTCGAGTGCAGTTGTCCGATGACATCTAATGCTGGAAGACGTTCGGACTGAAGAACGGGTTCCTCGACCTGTTCTGCCTGGAGCATCTCCGGCTCTGGTTCATGAACGAGCGGCGCCGGGTTCCACTGGGAGGGAGACGTGAGCGACTCTTTTCGTTCCCGAGGAATCGGATAGTTCCACTCGATTGTGTCTACTTGTTTAGGTTGCGGTTCCATCGAAAAGTCGAGTTTCGACTGTTCGGACGGTGTCTCTCGCTTTGGTTTTGGCTCTTGTTTCACAGACGGAATGAGACGTTGTTCCCGGAGCGTCAATTGAACGGTCTCTCGAATGAGCTGACATAATTCTTTTTCTTTCGACAAACGCACTTCACGTTTCGTCGGATGGACGTTCACGTCAATCAACATCGGGTCCATCTTCACTTCGAGCACAGCAATCGGATAGCGACCAATCGGTAAGAGCGTATGATAGCCTTCGAGCACGCTTTGGGTCAGCGCAAAATTCTTGATGCTTCGACCGTTTAAGATGAGGGTCACATATTGTTTGTTCGAACGAGTCACTTCCGGGCGCACGAGATGCGCGCTCAGCGTATAGTCGTTCGTCTTACTCGATGCCGTGACGATTTGCGCGGCGACTTGGCGACCATAGATGGCAAGCATGACTTGTTTCAAATCTCCGTTCCCGTTCGTGCGCAGCAGTTCTTTCTCTTCATGAAAGACGGTGAAGCGAATCTCTGGATGGGACAATGCCAAACGGTTCAACGTGTCGGTAATGCTCGCGAGTTCTGTTGCCGATGTCTTCAAATATTTCAGCCGTGCCGGTGTGTTGAAGAAGAGCTGACTGACCGCGATTTCGGTCCCGACATTCGTCGCCGCCGGATTCGTCTCTTTAACGACACCGCCTTCAAGCGTCATCTCAAAGCCGTCTTCATCCGCTCGTTTTGACTTCAACGAGACGTGACTGACCGACGCGATTGAAGCGAGCGCTTCCCCACGGAAACCGAGCGTCCGAATGCGAAACAAGTCGTGCTCGTCTCGAATCTTACTCGTCGCATGTCGTAAGAAGGCTCGGGCTGCGTCTTCCTCATGGAACCCGTGTCCGTTGTCACGCACTTTGATGAGACGGATACCCGCCTCTTGTAAGTCGACGTCCACTTTCGTCGCTCCCGCATCGATCGCATTCTCGACTAATTCTTTGACGACGGAAGCCGGTCGTTCGACGACCTCCCCGGCTGCGATTCGGTTCGCGAGTTGTTCCGGTAACTCTCGAATGATTCCCATCGACTCACCCTTTCTTTGCGGTCTGTTGCAGTTCGTAGAGCGCCTGCATCGCTTCGATTGGATTCATTGCCAATAGATCGAGTTTGAGCAGCTGTTCTCGAACAGCGTCATTCGACTCGAACAATGACAACTGGCTGACTTCTTCCACTTGAGGTGAAGCAGTTTGCTCGTTTAAGACAGGTTTCGTTGCTTCGGATTCGAGTTCTGACAGAATCGTCCGTGCCCGGTCAATCAATGAATCTGGGAGTTCGGCCAATTCCGCCACGTGAATCCCATACGATTTATCCGCACGTCCTGGATGCACTTCATGGAGGAAAACGACACGCCCATCCCGCTCAATCGCCCGGACATGGACGTTCTCAAGTGTCGGAATCGAGTCCTCGAGCACCGTCAGTTCATGATAGTGCGTCGAAAAGAGTGTCTTCGCCCCGATTGACGAAGCAATATACTCAACAATTGCCTGCGCAAGGGCCATCCCATCATACGTCGACGTCCCGCGACCAATCTCATCCAATAGAATCAGACTGTTGCTCGTCGCCTCGGTAACGGCTTGTCGCGTCTCGGTCATCTCGACCATGAACGTCGACTGTCCGCTCACTAAATCGTCCGCCGCACCGATCCGTGTAAAGATACGGTCAAAGAGCGGGAGTTCCGCTGCTTCTGCCGGGACGAATGAACCGATTTGATGGAGGATCGCAATTAACGCAAACTGACGCATATACGTCGATTTACCGGACATGTTCGGTCCAGTGATGAGTAACATTTGTCGTGTGTCGTCAAGCGTCAAGTCATTGGCGACATATTCGCCTCGCGGCAAGACCGTTTCAATGACAGGGTGACGCCCGCGTTCGATTTGTACATGCTTCGCTGTAATTGGACGCACATACTCCCGTTTCTCGGCTACGACGGCAAGGGCGAGGAGAACATCCAACTCACTGAGTGAACGTGCCAATTGCTGAAGTGCCTTCGTATACGTCTTCACTTCTTCGCGAAGTGCGACAAACAAGTCATATTCGAGCGTACAGCTCTTCTCTTCCGCTCCTAAGATGAGCGCTTCCTTCTCTTTTAGCTCTGGTGTAATGTAACGTTCCGCATTCGTCAATGTCTGCTTCCGTTCATAACGCCCTTCTTCGAGCAACTTCGCATTCGCTTTCGTCACTTCCAAGTAGTAACCGAATACGCGGTTATACCCGACCTTCAAAGACTTGATTCCGGTCGCGATACGTTCTTGTTGTTCGAGGTTGGCAATCCACGATTTCCCTTTCGCTTTCGCTTCTAGCAGTTCATCGAGCTCATCTGAATACCCATGACGAATCATCCCGCCTTCTTTCGTCGAGATTGGAGGTGAATCGACGAGGGCAGTCCTGAGATGTTCACTCAATGTCTCGAACGAGTCGAGCTTCTGTTCGATTTGCTGCAAGCGATCCGCTTTCACTGTTTGTAAGAGTGAGCGGACAGAAGGCATCCGCTCGAGCGTGTCGCGAAGTTGGACGAGATCTCGCGCATTCGCCGTCCCATACCCGACCTTCGCGACAAGGCGTTCGATGTCATAGACTCGCTTCAATTCTTCTTGTAGTTGATCGCGCAACATGAAGTCGTCCACTAAGTTCTCGACGGCATCCTGTCGTTCTTTGATGCCTTGTTCTGTATAGAGCGGCTGTTCGAGCCAGCGCTTCAACAAACGACCACCCATTGCCGTCGTCGTCTCATCAAGGAGTGAGAGAAGTGACCCTTTCCGTTCTCCCGAACGAGCGGAACGGAATAGTTCAAGGTTTCGGGCCGTATTGGCGTCGAGCTGCATATGCTGTTCGACCTCATAGGCGACAGCCGGTTGCAAGTGATCGAGCGAACGCTTCTGTGTTTTCGTGAGATAAGCGAACAACAACTCAAATGCCGAGCGCTGCGCCTCATCTTTCGCACCTTGCGCGAGTGGACTCTCCCGCTTGTCCACTTGAATCGAGAGAGGAATGCCGGTTTGTTTTAACAAGTCAGCGAGTCGTTCATCCTCAACAATGACCTCGTTCGGGAGCAATCCTTCGATTTCCCGTAAGACGGCTTCTTCTGACGAGAGTGTCGTCAACCACGATTCCCCCGTCGTAACGTCACCCCTAGCAATTCCAAATCTGCCTGCGACGTCTGAGATGGCGACGAGATATCGGTTCTCTTTTTCGCTAAGTGACGCCATATATGTACCTGGCGTGATCACTTGGATGACTTCCCGCCTCACGAGTCCTTTCGTCGCTTTCGGATCCTCCGTCTGTTCACAGATGGCGACGTTAAAACCTTTTTCGATCAACTGTTCGATGTAGATTGCCGCGGAATGGTGCGGGACGCCGCACATTGGAATCGGATGCTCAGCCTGTTTCCCATTTTTAGAAGTGAGCGTTAGCTCTAACTCTTTCGCGACAATTTGCGCATCTTCAAAAAACAACTCGTAAAAGTCGCCGAGTCGATAGAATAAAAAGGCGTCCGGATAGTCTGCCTTGATGGAGAAATATTGTTTCATCATTGGTGTCTGATGGACTTCTTGCATGTTAATTCACCTCTAGAAAGTACAACAGCTGACCATCGGCCAGCTGTGTCGTTTTAGTATCCGCAGCCACCGCGTGCTTGTTCAGCCGCCATGCCGCTCCCTGTCTTCCCTGCAAGGACGTCTCCGTCCGTCGATTCGATGATGCGATCCGTCACGGAGTTCGCGAGCGTGACCGTCACGTATTGAAGCAAATCGTTCACTTCGACTTGTGTCTCCTGAAACGCTTGAACGACCGGAATCGAGTCGAGTTCTTCCATCGCTTTATCAATCTTTTGCTCGACCTTTGCAAGTGCTTCCGTCTTGCCGTAATGCTTACAGTTGACGGCTTCTTTTTGTAAGAACTTGATTCGTTTAATCAACGTCTGTACGCGGTCACTTCCGTTCACTTTCGCTTCCGCTTCTTTGAAACGCGCCACTTCTGGTGTTTGTGCTAATACGTCTGCCAATTCTCTTGCTTTTGCAATTACTTGTTGATCGGTCACCATTGTAAACCCCTTTATGTCTATGATGTAATCGTGCTCAAAGGCACGTGAATGTTCTTTCTCATTCTAACATGAACGATTCGGAAACGGTACTAGCGGGATTCGTTGATTCTCGTAACATATCGACGTGTGGAATACTATCTTCTTGATACACATCACTTGTCCGTTTGAAGCCAAACGAGGCATAAAAAGGTTCCACATACGTCTGAGCTTGCAGATATAATGTCTCATGACCAAAATCCTTAATTGCAGCTTCCATCAGCTTACGAGAATGACCTTTCCCTCGATGCGTCGCTTTCGTGACGACACGTCCGATGGCGACCGGAGAGGCTTCCGTCAACACGCGAAGGGCGGAGACAATCTCTCCATCTTCTTCAATCCAATAATGGATGGCTTGTTCATCTTTTCCATCGATTTCTTGATACGGACAGTTCTGTTCGACGACGAAAATCTCAGTCCGTAGCGCCAGTAAGCGATACAATTCTAATGTTGTCAGTTCATCAAATGCTTTTTTCTTCATCAATATCCCCCTAATCAATCGTCACCCCGAGTGCTCGGGCGACATGTAACCCGCTCGTCATTGCGCCAATCGTCCCCGCCCCTGGAAATACGGTATCCCCGCATACATAAAAGTTCGGCAAGCCAGTGCGATAACTCGCGGCACGGAACAACGCCTGGCTTGGTGTCTGGGCATATCCCCCAACTGCACCATGCGGTCGCTTCGTATACTTCACCCATGCCCCTGGTCCACCAGGAAGGAGAAGTGACGACTCACGGTCCCAATCGGGAAATGCAGTCGCGACGACGTCGACGAGACGATTGGTCCAATCTTGTTCTAGTTTCTCATATGCCGCCCGGTCTTTCCAATGTTGCCATTCTGATAAATCGATATGCGTGGATACCGTAATGGTCCGTTCCGGTTTTTCTGTTCGCAACACGTCATCCGGCGCCGACATGGATATGAACGCATGCCCACTCGGTAATCGCTCGTGATAGATTTGTTGAAATAGTGGTTGCTGTTGACAGACATCCTCAGGCAAGACGAGGTAGAGACTGAACGTGCCCCATTGTGATTGTTTCAATTGCTTACGATATTGCCGTTTAAACTTTCGCTGTTCCTGTCCTCGTAAAATCTCGCTCGTCCGCTCAATCGGGATGGCGGAAACAATCACATCGACCAGTTCAAGTCGTCCTCTTCGATCGGTGATGAGCCATCCATCCGTCACTCGTTCGATGGACTGGACGTCTCTCCCTAATTTCGTCTCGCCACCAAACGTTCGGACGGCGCGCTCTAACGCATGAGCCAATTGATACAGCCCACCTTCAACATAGTACGCTCCTTCGTGATAGACCGACAGCGCCACTGCACCGAGTAAATGACTCGCTTCTTTCGCACCGGTCTGCAAACTATCGAGCAGGATTCCATCGATAAATCGCTCGAACATCGTACCGTTTAATCCATGACGAGCCAACGTTTCACCGAGTGGCCGCTGGAGTTTCAGGAGCGTGGTAAGTTGGTTCGGTCGGAACCCCTTCATTGCGTATACCATATCCGATGTCGTGCGAAACGGAAGTGCAGGTAACTGCTGAAACAACGGACGAATCTTCTCAAAGTCACCCCACACTTCACGATAAAACTCATGGATTGCCTCGTGGTTCTCTGGGAACGCATGACTGAGCTCATCAAGCAGACGTTCTCGGTCGCGATAGTAAGTGAGGGTGACGCCAGGCAGATGAATGTCCATCACCTCATCCAATAAAGTGACCTCGACCGATTCGTCCAATTTCTCAAGGACACGCTGATGGACTCCACATTTTTCAAATCCCATTCCGAGCGTCGCGCCTGCCGGGAACAAGTAGTCACCCCGTTGAAACTTGCCGGCACATCCGCCCCATTCACGCGATGCTTCAAAGACGATTACGTCATGCCCTTTTTGCTGAGTTAGCGCAGCTGCCGTTAAACCCGCGACACCTCCACCTATGACCCCGATTTTCATGTACATCCCTCCTCTCTATATCATACCTGCTCATTCAAAAACTTGAAGAAATGAATCGGTTTTTGAGATTCCAGCGTTCTTTTGAAGGGAACTGATTCTCTTATGCAGAAATAGTTTACAGTCTGAAAAGGTAAGGTGATGAAAATGCGTAGTCGTGTCATGGTTTATTTATTGATTCCTATCCTCATCTTTATTGGTATACTGATTACCCCACCTTCCGAGGAATCGCTCAAGCTCGCGACGATGACAGTCGTCAGCATCCAGGAGATGATTCCTTACGAAAAAGAGTATACGGCACAGAAAGTGCTAGAAGAACGATCAATGGACGACAAATCAGCCATCATCGAAGAATGGCGTCTCGAGCAAGGAGCGAGGACGTCTTATAGTTATGTGCTCAGACTGAGAGGATTTGACCATGTGACACAGATTGATGCAGGCGCAGCCAACACGCGATCGGACGGGTATTACGCGATGCAGGCGCATAGCCCTATTTTCGAGACGGACAAACCCGTGTCAACGAACTATCCGATCGTCATGTTCAGTTCGGAACAACGACTCGTCATCGGACAGATGGATGTCCGCGTCATTTATGAAGAGGATGAGCAATTGAAGAAATGGATTGTATTGGAGGATGAACAAGAATAGATGAGCAACTTACCAATTAATCGCAATACAAGCATGAAACGAATCCTCATCATCGGTTCTGGCGGTGCAGGAAAGTCAACACTTGCCCGTCAACTCGGTGAACGATTACACCTCGATGTCTATCATTTGGATGCTCTCATGTGGAGACCGGGATGGGTGATGGCGCCGAGAGAGGAACGAATCGATATTCAACAACAACTCGTGAAGAAAGATCAATGGATCATCGATGGAAACTTCGGGAACACGCTTGATTTACGTTTACAGGCAGCAGATACCGTCATTTTGATTGACCTCCCGCGACTCGTTTGTGTATATCGCGTCCTCAAACGAGTCGTCCGATATCGTGGTACGACGCGACCAGATATGGGCGCTTCCTGTCAGGAAAAGCTCGATTTCGCATTCCTGAAATGGGTGTGGAATTTTCCTGACGTTCAACGGCCACAACTGTTACGACAAATTCAACAACATCCGTCACAACCTAATTTGATTCATTTGAAATCGTCACGGGCAGTCAGAAACTACTTGAAATCAATTTAGAACGCTTTCATTTCAAAAGCGTTTCTCTTTTTAATATTTTTTGTATTTTTATGCTTTACAATTAATAATCATACATATACACTTAGTCTCATCTACAACAGGGAGGCATTATACACATATGAAAAAATGGTTATTAGCAGGTACACTTATGTTGAGCGCGGCTTTACTCGGTGCATGTAGTCAAGAAACAGAAGGTGAAGCGACAGAGCAAAAAACACTAGTCATGGGGACGAGCGCCGATTACTTCCCATATGAATTTGTCGATACGGCAAACGGGGATGCGATTGTCGGATTTGATATTGAAATTGCAGAAACGATTACAGAACGTCTCGGTTACGAATTGAAAATTGAAGATATGGACTTCGGTAGCTTACTCGGGGCCTTGAACAGCGGGCGTGTCGACTTTGTCATGGCAGGGATGACACCAACAGAAGAGCGGAAAGAGAACGCCGACTTCTCAGATATCTATCTTTCCGCGACAAACTTGATTATGACAAAAGACGAGTCGCTTCAGGCAATCGAAGATTTGTCTGGTAAGAAAATCGGTGTCCAAACGGCTTCGATTCAAGAAAACATCGCAAAAGAACAAGCGCCTGACGCTGAACTCGTATCGTTGAACAAGATCCCTGAAATCGTTCAAGAGTTGAATACAGGTCGAATCGATGCAATGGTCATCGAAGACACGGTCGCACAAAAGTATCTCGATCAAGACGACAGCTTCTATACATTCGCTTTAAAAGAGGATGGCGAAAAAGGATCAGCTGCTGCCTTCAAATTAGATGATGAGTTACGCGACCAGTTCAACGAAGAATTGAACAAGATGATGGAGTCTGGCGAAATCGATGAATTGGTGAAAAAATGGTTCTCGATGGAGCCGACTGAATGAGACAAGTCAAGCTACCGATCTATCCCGTCGTTTATCCGACGGGACATCGGTTAAATCAAAATGAAAGTCAGTTCCCGTTACCTGACCGAATCAAGAGCCAGCTTGATTCGTTGACGTATCATGACTTACACGAATATCCAGTCGAACCAATCAATGAATTGTTCGAACAATACGCTGCCTACGTCGGTGTGACACCTGAGCAACTGCTCGTTGGTTGTGGGAGTGATGAAATGATTCATGTCGTGACGCAATCATTGCTCGCACCAAATGACATCGTCTTGTCCCCGGCACCTGACTTTTCGATGTATCCCATCTTTACGACCATCGCCCACGGGCAACATGTTCAAGCCGTTGATTTATCATATGAGGCAATTGTAGAGGCAATCGAGACGCATCATCCGAAGCTTCTTCTTCTCTCGAACCCGAACAATCCAACCGGGAAACTATGGACCGTAGCAGAATTGACGCACCTCGCCTCACTCGTTCCGTACCTTGTGGTGGACGAGGCTTACATGGACTTCACACCGGATGGCAGCATGATCCCGTTCATTGCGAACCATCCGAATCTCATCGTGCTTCGCACGATGTCAAAAGCGTTTGGACTGGCAAACGTACGAATCGGATTCATGGTGACAAACAACGAACTCGCACACTATTTCCGTCAATTTATCCCACCGTTCAACATTAGCGGGGTGAGTGCAAAGATTTGCAACATCTTCTTAAAAGATGCGACTTATCTTCAAGAAACAATCGAATGGCATGACGAGATGCGTCAAAAGTGGGCATCCGCATTTAATTCAATTGGTCATGTCCTACCTGCCTCAACAAACTTTTTGTACATCGAACTCGAGCAACCTGAAGCGGTATGGACGCATTTGACAGCATTAAACGTACACACGTCGAAACAACCGACGGGCATTCGAGTGACCATCGGTGACGAAGCGGCACTCCATCTTGCACATACAGCAATTCAGCATTTTATAGAAACAAGTCACGTAAAAAACTCCTGAACCTCATGTTCAGGAGTTTTTGTCAGTCAATCGTTTTAATCACGCGCGCCGGATTTCCACCGACGACTGTACGAGGTGCAACGTCTTTTGTGACGACCGCACCAGATGCGATGACGGCCTCATCACCAATCGTTACCCCCGGGTTGATGATGGCTCCTCCACCAATCCATACGCGGTCGCCGATGGTCACCGGTTTCCCGAACTCATACCCAGAAATCCGCTCGATCGGATCAATCGGATGTGTCGCCGTATAGATATGTACACCTGGTGCAAGCATACAGTCATCCCCGAAAATGATCGGACAGATGTCTAGAAAGACACAGTCAAAGTTCGCATAGAATCGTTCACCTAAGTGTATATTGTACCCGTAATCACATTTGAAATTCGGTTCGATGTAATACGACTCTTTCGTCGAACCGAGTAACGCACTAAGAATTTCTTTCCGCTCAGTCAAATCATCAATCCCGGAACGATTGAATCGCTCGGTCAATCGCCGGGCATGCTTCCGATCTTTAACGAGCGTCTCATCACTAGCTAAATATAATTCACCACGAATCATCTTCTCTTTTTCCGTCATCATGATCCCTCCTTACACTCAGTATAGAGGATTTTCAAATCATTTAGGGAATAGAGACAAGGATGAGCAGAAGGAGGAAGATGTGATGAAACGTATTTTAGAGTGTCGGGCAAGTGATTTTATCACGTTTAATCGTCAAGATTTAGTCGGATCGATTCGAAAGGCGGAAGGACGAACGGTCATGGCCGAGGTAATCCCAACGATTCAACCGCTCTACCCAGAAGTCACGAATGCAGAACTCGCGCGAGCGTTCGGTGCCGACTTGATCTTATTGAACATGTTAGATGTGTTCCATCCTTATATTAAAGGACTTGAAAGTCATGCGCTGTTCGGCGACATACCAGGTGATGAGATGAGTGACCATCCGATTCTGGAACTAAAACGACTGATTGGGTTACCGATTGGAGTCAATTTAGAACCTGTCGACTTTTCAGAGAGATCGTCTGAGATGAATGAAGTGAAACGAGGCAGACTCGCTTCAGTCGAAGCGTTCCAAAAAGCGTCTGAGCTCGGGATCGATTTCGTTTGTCTGACAGGCAACCCGAATACCGGTGTTACGAATGAAGCAATCGAACAAGCGATTATCCGAGGACGTCGTGAATTCGCCGGGATCATCATTGCCGGAAAGATGCATCAGGCCGGTGTCGGCAGCGTGTTAGATCGCGACGCATATATCCGCTTCGTTGAAGCAGGGGCTGACATCATTCTTCTGCCGGCTCCAGGAACCGTACCGAGTGTCCGTGAAGAGGCATTCCACGAACTCGTACAAGAACTTCAAGGACTTGGAGCACTCACGTTAGCCGCAATCGGGACATCTCAAGAAGGGGCTGATGTAGCGACTGTTCGTGAGATTGCACTCTCTTCAAAGCGTGGAGGCGCAGATATCGTCCATATCGGTGACGCCGGATTGTCAGGGATTGCCGTACCAGAGAACATTCAGGCACTTTCAATTGCTATTCGCGGGCGACGTCATACATACATTCGCATGGCTGCCTCGGTCAATCGTTGACATAAAAAAGGAAGGAGCGCGTCTCCTTCCTTTCGTTTACCATTCCGTGACGTCTCTTCGCGGCTTCGCAGGCGTCGTCGTACCGTGACGCTTGGCAAGTAACGCTTCTACATCTTCTAAGCGCACACCTTTAGCTGCCAATAAGACGAGTAGATGATACAGAAGATCAGCTGATTCTTCGACCAAGTCTTCGTCCGTCATTGCGGCAATCACGACCTCGAACGATTCTTCACCGAACTTCTTCGCGATTTTTTCGACGCCTTGTTCAAACAAATACGTCGTATATGAACCTTCTTTCGGTTCATTTTTTCTGGACTCAATCAATTGCTCCAATTCATGAATCATACGTTTACCTCCGTAAAGAAACAACTTCGATTTCCGGTATGACAAGTCGGACCATTCGCATGGACACGAACGAGAAGCGCATCCTGATCACAGTCGACGTGGATACTGACGACGTCAAGTGTGTTGCCGCTCGTCTCCCCTTTCATCCATAGCCGACCTTTTGAACGAGACCAGAATGTCACGACCCGTTCACGTAGCGTCTGACGGATGGCCTCATCGTTCATATATCCGAGCATGAGGACCGCATCATCCTCTTCTGAGACAATGATAGCGGGAATCAGTCCATTTTCGTCGAAACGAACCGCATCGGCAAGTTGTGACTCGTGCATACGTGCTTCACCTCTTCTACTGTCGTTTTTCGGTCATGTAAGATGGAGGCAAGTAGTGCGGCATCGACCTTCTCGAGCGCTTCGACTACGTGCTCGGCATTCCCCGCCCCACCTGAGGCGATAATCGGAATGTCGACGACTTCGCGAAGTTGTTCTAAAATTGCAAGGTCATATCCGCTTTGCTTTCCGTCTTGGTTCATGGACGTGACAAGAAGTTCACCCGCCCCGAGTGCTGCCACTTGTTTCGCCCATTCGACCGCTAATAGTTCTGTCTTCTGTTTACCGCCATATGTGTACACATAGTATTCCCCGTCTTCAAACTTCACGTCGATTGCAACGACGATACATTGTGACCCGAAACGATCGGCCGCTTCTCGAATGAGACTTGGGGATTCGACAGCGAGCGTGTTCAACGATACTTTATCCGCTCCTGCTTTTAATAATGACGAGATGTCATCAAGTGAACGAATCCCTCCACCGACCGTCAACGGGATGAATACTTTCCGTGCCACTGCACTGACGACATCTAGCATCGTCTGGCGGCGTTCCGTACTTGCCGTGATGTCGAGAAAGACGAGTTCATCGGCTCCGGACTCATCATAATACTTTGCGATTTCGACCGGGTCACCGATGTCTCGTAGTTGAACGAATTCAATCCCTTTGACGACACGGCCTTCCTTCACATCGAGACATGGAATAATTCTGCGTTTAAGCATAACGCGCCTCCCATTCAATCAGTTCATCGATACTTACTTTACCGGACAGAAGTGCTTTCCCAACGACGGCCTCATCAATCTTGGCCATCTTCAGTTCCTTCACGTCCTCTTCGGTCGTCACACCGCCTGAGGCAATCAGTGTGACGTTGACGATTTGGCGTAGCGCCTTCATGCGCGCAACGTTCGGTCCATTCAGTTTTCCGTCGGATCCGATGTCCGTATACAGAATCGTCTCGATTCCACGTTTTACGAGGTCTTGAGCGACCGAGATGTCATCGAGCTTTGTCGCTTCCTGCCATCCATTGATGGCGACCTTTCCGTCATAAGCATCGAGTGCCACAGCAACTCGTTTGCCATACTTTTCAATCGCCTTGTCTAAAAAGTCAGGATCCGTAAATGCCTTTGTCCCTAAGAGGACACGGTCCGCACCGGTTTCCATGACCGCATCGAGTGAGGCTTCTGAACGAATTCCACCACCTGTCTGTACGAGAAAACCAAGAGACTTCGCATAACGAACGACATCTAAGTGACGCGGTTCGCCTGCCTTAGCCCCTTCTAAGTCGATCAAGTGAATCATCGGCACTTTTCCTTGCCACGCTTTTAATAATTCATACGGGTCACCGTATTGTTCTTCCGTCGAAAAATCGCCTTCCGTCAAACGGACAATCTTGCCTCCAATTAAATCAATGGCGGGTAGTAATTTCACGCTCGACCGCCTCCTTCCATTCTTGAAGTAAACTGAGACCGAACGCCCCACTTTTTTCCGGGTGAAACTGCATGCCCGTGACGAGTCCTTTTTGAACAATCGCAGGAACACGTTCTCCCACATAATCCGCTTCCGCCACGATATAGGCATCGTCCGTCACGGCGTGATAAGAGTGAACAAAGTAGACGTCCTCATCGCGAAGGATCGAGTTCCATCCAACGTGTGGAAGCCGCTTCGCACGCATACGTTCTACCGTCCCTGGAATCAAACCGAGACCTTTCGTCGGCATTCCTTCCGTGCTTGAGTCAAACAACAACTGCATCCCAAGACAGATCCCTAAAAACGGCTTCGCTGTCGCCATCTTTTGTAATAGCGGGATGAGCCCCGTCTGTTCGAGTGATTGCATCGCTTGCGGGAAAGCACCGACCCCAGGAAGTAAAATGGCGTCCGCTTCTTCAATTTGGCTTGCATCATTCGTAATCACGACGTAGCAACCGATGGCCTGCAACGCACGTTCGACGTTGAATACGTTACCCATTCCATAATCGATGACCGCTACTTTCATCCTTCAATCCATCCTTTCGTAGAAGGGAGACGATCCGTCCCATCGCTCGAGACCGCCTCAGCAAGTGCTCGTCCGAACGCTTTGAACAACCCTTCAATCATGTGGTGTGAGTTCGATCCATACAGGACCGCGAGGTGAAGCGTGAGTCGACCGTTCATGGCAACCGCTCGGAAGAATTCCTCAGCGAGCTCGGTATCAAAATCCCCAAGCTTCGGATTGCGGATATCCGCCTGATAGACAAGGAAGGGACGTCCTGACACATCGACGACCGCTCGCGCTAACGTCTCGTCCATCGGCATATAACTCGACCCATAGCGGCGAATCCCGACTTTGTCTCCGAGAGATTTGGCGATGAGTTTACCGAGCGCAATCCCCACATCTTCCACTGTATGGTGGGCATCGACCCATGTATCTCCTTCGACTTTCACCTCTAAGTCCATCTGACTGTGAAAGGCAAGTAACGTCAACATGTGGTCAAAAAAACCGACTCCTGTTTGGATGGTGCTTTCTCCTGTACCATCTAGATTGACTCGAATCTCAATTTTTGTCTCTTTCGTCTCACGCTTTAGTTCAGCTGTTCTCAACAGAATTCACCTCTTCAATCGTTTGTCGGATATAGGCATACGCCTCATCTGTTCCTGCACTGACACGTAATCCATCCGGAAACGCACGTACATGGACGCCTTTTTCAAAGAAGCGGGATGCCCACCCTTCACTGTCATCGGTTTTGACATAGATAAAGTTGGCACGACTCGGTAAAATCTCACCGATCGGTCGTAACAACTCAGTTAATTTCTCACGTTGCGCCGTATGGAACTGAATCGACTCTTGGATATACGTCTCATCACGCAATACAACGTTGGCGACCGCGGCACTGAGTCCACTCACGTTGAACGGCGAACGGAACCGGTCGATCTGTTCGATGATTTCTTCTGACGCAATCATGAATCCAATTCGAAGGTTCGCAAGACCGAACGCTTTTGATAACGTCCGTAAAATAATGACGTTCGGATGCTCGTTCAAGCGAGACACAAATGAATCCTCCATCGTGAAATCGATATAGGCTTCATCCACAACGAGATAAGGAACACGTGTCGCAATGTCCGACAATTCTTCAAGTGTCCACATCTTACCGGTCGGGTTATTTGGATTCGAAATCAGAACGAGCTTCGGCTCATTCGTTTGAATGAGTTCGGTTAGCGCATCGTAACTCAATCCATGCTTCTCCGGTTGCATGAAGTGCCCTCTCGCAATTTGAGTGTAGATCCCATACATCGAAAAATCAGGTGCCGGAGCGAGGACACGGTCCTCTGTATCTAAAATAGCCTGACTTAAAATCGCCAACAGTTCGTCGCTCCCGCTTCCAACCATGAGTTGTGTCGATGCGACTCCTGCATAGTTCGCATAACTCGCTTTTAAGGCAATCAATTCTTCAACTGGATAGCGGCTGAGCGCCTCGAGTGAAACGTCTCGAATAGCTCGTTCAAGCCGCTCTGGTAACGGATATTGACTTTCATTTTGATTCAGCGCATACCCTGATACGGCGTGGGGCACATATCGCGGGATGTTCTGATAATTTCGTCTCATATATCCTCCATCCGAACAGCCATCGCACGGGCATGTCCTTCTAATTGTTCTTGTTTGGCGATTCGAATCGCAGCCTTTGTGATCGCCTCATCAAGCTCTGTCATCTCAAGGAACGTCTGACGGCGATAGAAATCATCCACGGACAATCCGCTCGAGAATCGCGCCGTCCCACTTGTCGGAAGGACATGGTTCGGTCCAGCGATATAATCCCCGAACGCTTCCGCCGCCTCGTGACCGAGGAAGAACGACCCGCCGTGACGTATCGCACGCATTAACGTTTCAGGATTTTTGACGGCCAACTGGACGTGCTCCGCAGCCATCGTGTTCGCGTACTCGATGGCATCTTCTAGTGATCGAACGATGACTCCGCCACGTTTCAATGATTCCCTGGCAATCTCTTGTCGTGGTAAGAGCGAAAGTTGACGCTCAAGCTCTTGGTCTACTTCATCACGAAGCGTTTCTGTCGTGACGAGTGCGATTGCCGTCGCTTCTACGTCATGTTCTGCTTGTGCGAGAAGATCCGCGGCAACCCACTTCGGATTTGCCGTTTCATCGGCAATGATCAACACTTCGGACGGTCCCGCTACAGAGTCGATCCCGACGATGTGCGAAACGAGCGCCTTCGCCGTCGCGACATACGCATTACCGGGTCCGACAATCTTATCGACCGGACGAATCGTTTCTGTCCCATATGCGAGTGCGGCAACGGCTTGCGCGCCTCCGACTAGAAAGCACTCATCAGCACCTGCAATTTTTGCTGCAATCAAGAGGGAAATGTCGATCCCATCTGCTTTTGGTGGGGTGACCATGACGACTCGTTTGACACCGGCCACTTTCGCCGGAATGATATTCATCAGGACGCTCGACGGATAGACGGCTGTCCCACCCGGTACGTATACACCGACCGAGTCGAGTGGCATATAGCGTCTTCCGAGTCGGAACATCGTATCTTCGAACACATCATCTTGACGTACTTGATGCGCGTGGAAGGCGCGAATTCGTTCTGCCGCTAAGGTCAACGCTTCCGTCAGTTCAGCATACGCTGCCGGCGGGGTAAAGCGAGACAAATCGACAGACTCGATTCGGTCGACCCCATCGAATTGACGCGTCCATTCAAGGAGCGCTTCATCTCCGCGTGCCTCAATCGATTCTACGATTGGTTTGACGGCTTCCGCCCAAGCTTCTCGCCGTGATCGGTTCGTTTCTGTACTCATGCGTTCTCCTCCTGACTCAGCTTTCGAATCCATGCCTTTAATTCGTCAGGCTGCTCTGCCAAAGCCGTTTCGCTCGTGATGAATTTTGCATTGATTGAAAAAATCGTTTCATATTCCTCTAAGTCATTCGCTGCTAGCGTCGCACCTGTCTCGACGATGTCGACGATGCAATCCGCCAGTCCCGTTAACGGAGCGAGTTCCACAGATCCATTTAACGCGATGACTTCTACGTTTTGTCGCTTTGACGCGAAGTGTGAGATGGCGATGTTCGGATATTTACTCGCCACTTTTAATTTCTTTGTGCCATTACGCCGAACTTTCGGACCACATACGGCCATCCGACAGCGTCCGAACGGTAAGTCGACGACTTCGAGTACACCTGGCGTTTTCTCTCGTAAAATATCGCCACCAACAATCCCGACATCAGCCGCTCCGTGCATCACATATTTATAGACGTCGTCCCCTTTGACGAAAATAAATTCATGATCTCCTGCTTTTACTGTGAGTTCACGTCCCCGCTTCTCTGGCCAAACGGGTAAATCACGTTCGACAAAAAATTGACGAGCTGCTTTTTCGATTCGTCCTTTCGCGACCGCTACCTTCATTTGATCACCTCATCTAACTGTTCTAAATCGAGTGACATGCCGAACGCTCGTCTTGAGTGTCCGAAATGACCATATAGAGAATCGTATCGTCCCCCTGAAAGGACACGCTTTCCTTCTACACTTCCCGTCACGGTCAAACCTGAATAGTAATCGAAATCTCCCGTTTGACCGAAATCGTACGATACGTCTAGACCGATTTCACGCAAATGTTGTACGGCCTCATCGACTTCATCGATGGCATCGTTTAGAGTACCTGGTGCCTCAGCACGTAATTCTTCGAGCGCTGAATTCCCAATTAAAAATGGTAGTTTTGCAATCAATGGATAGCGATACGTTTCGGCTAACTCACGTAGCGATTCTAAATTTCGAAGTGCTAAAATTTTTCGGAATGTCCGTTCTTGAATGCCCGTCTCTTTCGCAATGAGCGAGATGACAGCCGCTGATCCGATTTTGATTGTCAAACGCTCAGTAGGCAGGACTCCTTCCGTCATATCGAGAAATGATTCGATAAGATGACTGTCCTTCATTTCCCCGTCGACCCACTCGAGTCCGAGCTGTTGTCGTTCATGTGGTTGACCGGAATGCTTAACTGTACGACGATAGACGGCCCCAGCGTACGCGACACGCATCGGTTCATGACCGTCTGCTAGTTTTCTTGCGATTTGCAATGTATAGTCAGGGCGCATGACAAGGAGTTCCCCGTCATTCCCGAATAAACGATAATAGGCCGACTCGTCAAAGAGCGCCAAATTTTGATAGTGAGAATAGTATTCGAGTAACGGCGGGTCGATGACGGCATAACCGCTCGCCTCTGCCTTTTCTAAAAATGACAGCATCCACCGCTTTGGTCGAATGACATCTCCTGATTGTAGTTCATACCATCCTTCTGGAATTGAACCTTTCGAATTTGACCAAATCATGACAACCACCCTTTATCTTATTATCACTTTACCAAACTAAAGTAGTGTGTTAAATTTATCAAACAGAGAAACACCTGTCAACCAATTGAACTGAAAAGGACGTGTAACAGATGTTTAACTTTACCCATGATGGTCATGTGCATACCCCTTATTGTCCACACGGTACAAAAGACCCGATTGAACACTATATTCAAGTCGGGATTGAAAAAAACCTGCAAACGATGACGTTCACAGAACACGCACCGTTCCCACAGGCATTTACCGATCCGGTGCCGAATCAAGACTCCGCGATGTCGATTGACCTCCTTCCTGACTACCTTAATACGTTGCATCAGATGAAAAGTCAGTATCAAGAGGTCATTGACATTAATGTAGGACTAGAAGTCGACTTGTTACCACATCTAGAAGAAGAGACAATTGCTTTGTTAAAACCATATGCTCCCCTTCTTGATGAAGTCATCTTGTCCCAACACTTTTTATTGGTAGATGGTGTGTATATGCCGATAGATTATTCTGCTGAAACGTTTGACGACCTCGTTCAAGCGCTCGGTTCATTTGAAAACGTGATGAAAGCTTATTATGACTCGATTGAACGTAGTCTTAGCTTTCCATGGGAAACGATCCAAGTCGCTCGGATTGGACACATCGACTTACCGATTAAATATCAAAAAAATTATGACTGGGATCGTTCAGCAGTCAGACAAGAGGAAGAACGTCTCTTGCGAGCGATTGCCGGCAGAGGATTCGGTCTCGATTTTAATACCGCCGGACTTAGAAAGCCTGATTGTGGTGAGCCATACGTCGCAGGACTCGCCAAATATGCGAGCCAATTGAATATCCCTTTCACGTTAGGATCAGATGCTCACCTCGCTAAAGATGTAGCCGCTGGATTCGACATCATTGCACAAAAAAAAGCCACGTTCCTATGAACGTGGCTTTTTGACAGCGATCTAGCTATCTAGATCCCCATGCTTATGGTTGACAACGATATGGCGTTCCATTTCTTCATCTGTAAATATCATACCATAACGAAGAATAGATGCAACAAAAAATTGGGTGAAATGGTTCACCCAATTAATATCACATCGCTGCGTATAAAGTTTTCAAGTCGTTTGTCGCTGCCTCATCCATTTGGAGGGCTACAAGTTCAACATATTGAAGGGCAGGATCTTGATCTTTTGATAAAGCAACGATTTCAGCGGCTGCCTTATCGAGTGCTAACAAAATGCCTGACACCCCGAGTGTCGGATAGTAACGAAGAAGTGCACGGACATGCTTAATCTCAGAAACTTCATTTCCATTGATGGTCAACGATTTGACTGCCAATTCCTGATGCATGCCAATCGCAAATTTATCTTCCCATACTTCTTCAAGTGTGATTAACGCTTCTACTTCATATGCACCATCTGTAAAGCGAACGTGTTTTTCCATGAACAAATTCCCCTCTCCTGAATCTACTTTTATTATATAAGAGATTTTAGAGAGTATATTGTGAAATATTGAACATTATGTGTAAAGTTTGTCTCACTTCATTTTGAACAACAAAAAAGGCCCCTCCGAAGAGGGGCGAATAATGGAAGAGTAAAACACCATTGGCAGTACATTAATAATATATCATCTAATGAAAACGTTTACAATGTATTTTTGTACATTTTTTCAAGTGGCATATGTAACACTTCGATCCCACTCTCACGCATTAATTCTAATCCATCACCATGCTCATATCCGACCGCATAAACGACGCGGGCGACGCGCGCTGCAATCAGAGCAAGAGAGCAGGCATGACACGGTGAATGAGTGACGTAGGCCGTTGCACCGAACGCATTCGTCGAATCAGCAGCCAATTTTCCGATCGCATTGATTTCGGCATGAATCTCATGTTGCTTCGACCAGTGATGATGATCATACGGGTCCGTACATTTGATATATGTCACACCATCACGGATGAGCCGAGCGGGCTCATTGATCATATCGAGATCCGACGATGCAACGTAGTCGGCATGCTTATAGAAGCCGTCTTCTTGCTTGATATAAATCTCATTACAGTTCGTATGACCAGAAGGTGTACCGTTTAGACCAATTGAAATCGGTTTTTCATCTTTGACGATGACACAGGCAACGCTTTTCGATGCACACTTCGAATGTCGTTCTGCCATCATATCAGCGAAAAGTAGCCACGTCTCGTCCCACAATCGTTGTTTCTCCATATAAGCCCCTCCTCGTAGAAAAGGAAAGTCTGATTGCTCAGACTTCCCTTCTTAATATCCTGTATCTTTTGGCAGTTCTTTATTTTTTGAGGCAATCTCAATGACTTTCTCTTTGAGCTCATGCTCCATCCGATCAAGTTCACGCTCGGCGTCACGACGCTTTTGTTTACCTTCTTGTTGAATGCGTAACGTTTCATCAAGTGTCGAGAGTAAATTCTCGTGAGCGACTTTAAGGGATTCCACAGAGACAATCCCTTTTTCATTTTCTTGAGCGATTTCAATCGAAGAGTCTTTGAGCATCTTCGAGTTCTGCTCAAGCAACTGATTGGTCGTCTTCGTCACGTCCTGTTGCATGCGAAGTGCCGTCTTTTGACGCGTCAAACTAAGCGCGAGAACGACTTGGTTCTTCCAAAGCGGAATCGTATTGACGACCGCTGACTCGATTTTCTCAGCGAGGATTTGGTTGTTCTGTTGGATGACTCGGATTTGCGGCGCCATCTGCAGACTGATGGTACGGCTCAATTTCAAATCATGTAGCTTCTTCTCAAAACGATCTGCCA
Organism: Exiguobacterium sp. s189; assembly: GCF_018617615.1. Classification (NCBI taxonomy): domain Bacteria; kingdom Bacillati; phylum Bacillota; class Bacilli; order Caryophanales; genus Exiguobacterium; species Exiguobacterium sp. s189. Next base: position 131,528 of record NZ_JACSKM010000002.1, read on the forward strand.
ATTGAATCATATCGTTCAACTGTTGAAGTTTAGACTGATCTTTTGAAATTTCTACTTCTTGACGAAGTGGCGCGATTTCATGTTCACGTACATGATCAAGTTTCGTTTCACCCGCAGCGATATAGACGTTCAACTCTTCAAAATACCTCTTATTCTTATCATACATTTGATCGAGCATCGTGATGTCTTTCATCAGACCGAACTTCGCACGATCGAGGTTATGGATGACCTCTTCCAAATAGACGTTCATTTTTTCGAATTGAAGCTTATAGTTTTCGGCTTTCTTCTTTGCACGACCGATGAGCGGGATGTTGTCCATAAAACTCTTTTTCTCCGGTTGAAGCATGTCCGGGTCCATTTTTCGGACGTTCTGCATTAAGTCAGACAAGAGTTTCCCCGCATCCCCACCATCTTTCATTCGAACTTCCGTCAGAATTTGGTCAGAGAATTGTGAGAGTTCACGTTGAACGTTCGAGCCAAACAACATGACCGAATCTGTCTTTTTAATATCAATCGACTCCGCCAATCGCGTAATTCGCTCACGGTGCTCTTGAGGCACGTCTGGTTTGGCTTGGATGGCAGGTACTTCGTGAGGTTGTGAAACAGATGACCATTCCACAGATGGGTCACTAAACCCCTCTGTTTCTGTTTTCGTTTTCGTATCAGATGTCAGCTCTTCTTCCGGCCATGACTGCCAGTTCGTTTCATTCGATGAAGTCATGTTTCTTTCTCCCTTCCGGCTGATCAGATAAGACTCGCTCCATCATGATCAGTTCGCGTTCAAAGTCTACGGCGTCATCTTCAAGAAGACGTCCGCGTTGTTCTTTAAATTTATCGACAATTAGTCGCATATTCGTGATTAATTGCTCTCGAGTCTCTTCTTGAATGACGACTCGTTTTCCTTCAAGTTCTTTAAATTTCAAGACGACCGAGACGAGGGAATCTAAGTAGAATGTGAACAAGTCTCGAACATGTTTTGCGTCTTGTGGATTTTCGAAAAGTTCTTCGAACAATTCGTGTGCTTCTTTAGAGACAGCTTTCATCTCACGCCTTACTTCCACATCTTTGATTTCAGGAAGGACGCGGTCAATCTGTTGTAGCTTCTCATACCCTTGTTCAATCGTCCGTTGCAAAAATTGAAGTTCTAGATCGTCCGTCGCCTCGAATTGACGCGCCGGGACGGGTTCCTCAATCGGCTTGAGGATTCTTGAACCTGAGAAAGGTTCGTCCTCATCGAGCAACAGTTTTTTCTTGGCACGCTTTGCGACCATTGTCGGTGTTCGTTGACGGTTTTTGCGCTTGTTCGTCGACCAGACTTCATTCAAGACGAGCGCCCCTACTATAATGAATAACCAGGAGAAATCGAATACGTTGATGGCAAAGTATATGACTGCCCCTGTCAGGGCCCATTTCATCCATGTTTTCATTCTTTTCACCTCATCTCATGTTACTTCTATTGTACATTACGAAACCTATCAAAAAAAGTTTCGTCATCCCTATCATTTTAGCATAATAAAATTCGCTGTTCCCTCCGTCCACAGGTGTAAAAACGAGTACCTATATCGACTTCTTTCCCGTTGTGCTATGAAAAAAACCGTAGACCTTTAAGCCTACGGTTTGTCTATTATGTTGTGACCCACGTTGATACCATAACAATGGCTACTGTCACAGGAATGACGTAGCGAATGAGCGCATGCCAGATCGGATAAAGCTTCTTACCCGGTTCTGACGTTTGAATCTCATCTTTCAAAATACGTTGATCGACGACGTATCCGACAAAAATCGATGTCAAGAGCGCCCCGACCGGCATCAAAATATAGCTGACGAGGTAATCCATTGTATCGAAGAACGTACGCCCATTCCAAATCTGTAAATCACTCAATAGTCCGAATGACAATGCAGATGGAACGCCTACGACGAACACGAGAATGGCTGTCGTTACGGTTACTTGCTTTTTCGTCCAAGTCGATTTCTTTTCGTTCAACCGATCTGTCACACCCGCGACAACAACTTCTAACATCGCGATTGACGACGTGATTGATGCGAACGCGAATAAGAGGAAGAACAACACCATAAAGAACCCGCCAAGTGGTACTTGGTTAAAGACAGCTGGTAATACGACGAACAGTAACGCCGGACCTTCAGCCGGATCAAGTCCTGAAGCGAAGACTGCCGGGAAAATGGCAAGTCCGGCTAAGAGTGAAACCGTGATGTTCAATAGAACAATCATATTCGCAGAACGATTCAACGTCCCTTTCGTCTTAATATAAGACGCATATGTCAACATCGCTGCTACCCCTAACGATAAGGAGAAGAAGGCTTGTCCTAGGGCAAATAGTACCGATTCACCCGTCAATGCAGAGAAGTCAGGTTGTAAGAAGAAGCGAACTCCTTCCATCGCTCCGTCGAGTGTCAATGAACGGACGACGAGTACGATGAAGCTGATGAACAAGAGCGGCATTAAGATCTTGCTCATCCGTTCAATCCCTGCTTCGACCCCGCGTAAGACAATCAATAACGTGATCAATAAGAATAAGAATTGTCCGAGCACCGCGATGCCAGGTGTTGACACGACATTTCCGAATACATCTCCGAACTCGTCAGCTGTACGCCCACTTAATGTCCCACTCAAACCGAGACCGATATAAATGAGGACCCATCCTCCAATAACACTATAGAAGGAAAGCAACAAGAAACATGCGATGACTCCTAAATAACCGATAATACTCCAACGACCATGCCCTAATTGTTTGAAGGCAAGAAGTGCCGTCTTTTGAGTTGAACGTCCAACGATGAATTCACCAATCAATAATGGCAGACCAAGTAATAATGTGAACGTCAAAAACATGAGTAAAAAGGCACCGCCCCCACTAGTTCCAGTGACATATGGAAATTTCCATATCGCCCCTAAACCGATTGCCGACCCTGCGGCAGCTAGAATGAATCCAATTTTTGAGGCGAATGAGTTTTGCGCCATGATTACCCCTACTTCCTGTTTTTCATTTCATTTTCATAATAATAGTGAAATACTAACACGGTTCAAGGGTCAGGACAACATAAAAACAGAGAAAAGTCTGAATACTTTTCTCTGTTGATGCTTTATGGCGTTAAAAATGTGAGAGCCCGCTCTCGAATCTGGATTGCTAAGTGATCTGTTTCAAAATGTTCACCGTCGATATCGATAACTTGTGGCTCATTCAACTCAACTTCGACATATGAAATTTGAAAGTGATTCCACTCCTCTGATTTTTGATCGAGACCGAGCTGCTGGGCCAACAATTGTCGGATCATCGGAAATCCAATTGACGAACTGTGAACAACTTCTAACATGCCATCTGAAAACGATTGCGTCTCCAATTTCGTCGGTACGGTTCCGAGATAACTCCCGTTCCCTACATATAAGAAGCTGACGTCTCCATCGTAAAGAAGTTCATCTCCTCGACGTAAGCGAATCTGAAACGGGTCAGCTTCACGAAATTGGCGGATAGTTGCCAAAAAGTAGCCGATTGAACCTAAAGATTCTTTCTCATCCGGGTCGATTTGGCGTGAGGTATCTGCAATCAATCCGACTCCAACGAAATTGAGGGCATACATCTCATCTACTTGAATCACGTCCACATGTTGCTCATGGTTCGATTTGATGATGCTCGCGGCTTGTGTTGGTTGAATGGGAAGTTCGAGCGCTCGTGCGAAGTCATTACACGTCCCTGCAGGAATGATTCCTACTGTCGGTCGCTCCTCAAGGTCTAACGTCATCAACCCATTGACTACTTCATTGAGTGTACCGTCTCCCCCGATGACAATCAGATGGTCGAACGATCCACTTTCTTTTGCAAATCGAAGTGCGTCCCCGATTTCTTGTGTCTTCTTGATGATGATTTCTTCGTAGAGCGATTCAATCGTTCCGATGACTTCCCCGAGCATCGTTTCGCTCGTACCAGACTTCGGATTCGAAATAATCAATGCTCTCATAATAACCCTTCCTGTTCTAAGAAGTCTTTCGCTACATCATAGGCGCGTTCATTTCCGTACGCGACACGACGGTTCAATTCAGACATTTGTTCGTCTGTGATTTTACCTGCGAGCTGATTGAGTGCATCCTCAATTTCTGGATACTCTTCAAGCGTCTCTTCTTTCAAGAGCGGTGCCCCTTGGTATGGCGGGAAGAACTGTCGATCGTCTTCTAGAACGACAAGGTCGTTCTCGGCGATATCAGGATCCGTTGCATAAGCGTCTACTAAATTGACATCGCCTCGTGAAATGGCACGATAGCGTAATTTTTGCTCCATCGAGACGACGGATGGGAAATCAAATCCGTACTCGTTTTGAAGTCCTGGATATCCGTCTTCACGGTCGGTGAATTCAAGTGTAAAGCCTGCTTTAATATCTGACTGAACGTTTCGTAAATCTGAGATGGCCGAAATACCTTCTGCCTCGGCATAGTCACGTGGGATTGCGAGTGCATACGTATTGTTGAACTGCATCGGTTCGAGCATGACGTACCCGTCTTCGGCAAGCGCCTCTCTAGCTTGTTCATAGACTTCACGGGCATCGTTTGATTCTGGCGTCTCCTTGACGAGACTCGCGAGTGCCGTTCCGGTGAATTCTGGATAAATGTCAACATCACCAGATTGGAGTGCGCCCCATACAAATGTCGTCTCCCCAAAGTTCGGCTTCACCGATACAGTCAAATCTGTTTCTTCTTCAATCAATAACTTATACATATTCATAAGAATTTCTGGCTCTGGACCGAGTTTCCCAGCTACGACAAGGTCTGTCTCTTGCGAGCGACCAAATGCGAGCGGTGTGATGATGATGAGTGCGAGTACAGTAGAGACTGCAATCAATTTCGTCTTATTACGGGTCGCTGTCGCACCTTCCATCTGACGTAACAAGAAGTCAAACAGGAGAGCTAAAATGGCGGCCGGGATGGCACCCAGTAGAATTAAGTAATTATCGTTACGGTTAATCCCGAGCAAGATCAGCGTACCGAGTCCGCCTGCCCCGACGAGTGCGGCAAGTGTCGCCGTACCGACGATGAGGACCATAGCTGTACGGATACCTGCCATGATAACAGGTAGGGCGAGCGGAAGTTCGACTTTCATCAAACTTTGATTCGGTTTCATCCCACAAGCTCGAGCTGCTTCAAGTAATGATTTGTCCACTTCATTCAAACCAGTGAATGTGTTTCGTAAAATCGGTAGGAGCGCATATAAAACAAGCGCAATGATGGCAGGTAATGCCCCGATCCCGACGAGCGGAATCATCAATCCAAGCAAGGCAAGCGACGGAATCGTTTGAATAATCGCAGTGACACCAATGGCGGTTTCAGCGATTTTCTTGCGACGCGTCAGCCAGATTCCCAATGGTACGGCAATTAAGACGGCAATCAAAAGCGATACGACAGAGAGCTGTAAGTGCTCAATCAGTGCCTCGACAAGCTGTCCTTGTCTATTTTGGAACGTCTCAAGCATCCAGCTCACCTCTTCCACGTTGTGTAAATTCTAAGACGAACGGGTCTTCACTCGCCAAGATTTCTTCTGGTGTTCCGACTAGCATAAGTTCTCCATCACGCATTAACGCAATACGATCCCCGAGCTTCATCGCCTCTTGCATGTCGTGTGTGACAAACAGAATCGTCTTCCCGAGTTCGTCATTTAATCGTTTGATGTCATCTTGCAATTGGCCACGGCTAATCGGGTCAAGTGCAGAGAAAGGTTCATCCATGAGGATGACATCCGGATCTGCCGCTAAGGCGCGCAATACACCGACGCGTTGCTGTTGACCCCCAGATAGTTCCGAAGGCTTCTTCGAACGTAGTTTTGGATCGAGACCGGCAATTTTCATCAATTCCGTCACCCGGTCTTTTGTTCGTTCTTTTTTCCATTTCAATAGTTCAGGTACGACAGAAATGTTTTCTTCCACTGTCAAATGGGGGAATAAAGCAATTTGTTGGAGCACGTAACCAATGTTACGACGCAATTCGAAAATATTGAACTGGTAGATTTCTTTTCCATCGATTAGAATCTTTCCATCCGTATGGTCAATTAAGCGATTCACCATTTTCATTGTAGTAGTCTTTCCACAACCGGAAGGTCCGATCAATACAAATATTTCTCCCTTTTCTACTGTTAAGCTTAATTCTTTGACGGCTAACGTCCCGTCCTCATAACGTTTTGACACATCACGAAACTCAATCAACCTGATCCCTCCTCGACTATTTCCAAAATGGAAATTCAAATAGTATTTTGCCCTATTTTCTGCTTTGTTAAACAAAAAAAGGCTCTCCTTCCGGAGAACCTCATCATTAATAAAGCGTAACTTGAATATGTCGACGCCCCCACTGGATGGCATCCTGTTTCGAATCGACGAGTAAATCGACGATATGTCCTTTGATTCTACCGCCTGTGTCAAGGGCAATCGCATCACCGACACCTTGAATATGGACTTTAGAACCTAATGGAATAATGGCCGGATCGACGGCGATAATTCGCATCCCATTATAATAAATTGAATCTGTGACATCATGACCGGTTGCCGTTAAGACACGACCGCCATACGCCTTGTTGTCAGCCACATCATTTGAGTATGCTGTCGATTCGACTGTAATAACTTTCTTATTGGCCGACGTAGAAACCGGTGTTGCCGTGGTCTTCTTGCTCGAAGAAGCAGCTGCTTGTTGTGCTGCCGCACGTTCTTCTTCTTTACGCGCTTCTTCCGCTTTACGCTCTGCTTCGAGTTTAGCAAGTCTTGCTTTCTCTGCTTCCGCTTCTGCTTTCGCTTTTTCTGCAGCGAGACGTTCTGCTTCTAAACGTTTCTCTTCAGCGATGCGTTTTTCTTCAGCAATTTTCTTTTGGCGAGCGATTTCTTTTTGTCGTTCTTCTTCAATCGCTTGTCGTTCAAGTTCAAGAGGATTTTGGACGATCTTCTGTTCTGTCCCGATTCCGATCTGAGCAGCATCTGCTTGATCGACAAATGTGAACATCCCCATCATCGCGGTTCCAAATAGAATCATATATTTAATGAATTTCATCGTAGTAAGGTCATCACCTTTCTCGTTATGTAACGAACAGATGTTAATTTACCACGACCCGTCACATTCGAGTAGCCATTTTAACGAAGTGAAACATTCCTGACATATGACTTAAAAAGTGGTTACAGATTGTAACAATTGCAAAAAACGTTGCCATTACTAGGTTTCACAAAAAAATTACAGATTCGTTACAATAAGTCTTGTAACAAACCTGTAATCTTCCTGTCATGCGATTTACTTATTCAATTGGCTTTAAATCATGCAATCTGAGCATCCCCCACGGTGCAACATCGACTTCGACTGTGAACGATTTTTCACCCTCGACCCTATCCACTTCATCTAGAGGAACACGATACGACCCCATTTCTTCTATATAAAGGTTACGGTCATAATAGTTCGCGCGTACTCCTCCGAAAAACGGTTTTGACTCAACTCGGTCGATGACAGCAAAACCATCTTCCCCTTGTTCGAACGAGACGTAAACAGTTCCCGTCTCCACATTTTGGCGTCCTTCGAATTCATCGTACTCCAGATAAATCGAGTCCCCAAAGTACGGATCATACGGTTCGAACGAGGTACCCTTGAACGTGTATGTCTCTCCCACCCACGAGATGGCATAAACAAGAATGACAAATAAAATCGCAATCATGACTTGGACGGCAGGAATGATCCACGTAGACAACCGTTTCATGTCGTCACATCCCTTCTCGTACGATTACGCCACCATAATCCGAGTGACAAAGCAAAGACGATCAGTGCACCAATCAAGAAGAAGAGAGATATATCGAGACGGTCCCAAACGTAAATGAAATAAATCGTCATCTGGACGACTAAGAAATAGATGAAGGCAAAGATGGTTCGTTGTCTCGTCATGTCTTGACGAACGAGATAAGCCAATGCAATCACTTCAATTAATACCGCCAAAAGAACACCAGAGTCCTCGAACAACGCGAACGGGATGACTGCGAGCAAACTTACCCACATCAAATCGCTCCGACGATGAATCAAGTAGACGGAAACGAGCGCAATGGATAAAAGCGTAGCCTCTATAATCGAAGGCGGTCTTTGAGAGAGCCAGCTTTCCGTGACGTTCACTAAATAACCGATGGAGAGGATGGCTGCGACGAACAAATATACAGCTTGCCATGCAGCTTGTTTTCGATAAATGAGAAGCAGCACATGTAGAATAACAAGAGACCAAAGTGGCCATAGTCTACCTTCATAGTCGACATATTGTCCAAAGATATTAAGAATGCCATAAAAGGTAAGCCAAGCGAACGTTCGGTCTAACGATTCCTCTACAAAATGGAACCATACCCAAGTCACGATGAGTGCAAATCCGATCAACGTCAATCCGAGACTTTCGAAACTGTTCGTTACGGCCATAAATGCGGTGATAGCGGAAATCACGGAAAAGATGATGTGTTTATATAGGATTCGGTGAAGGACTGCCATTGTGAACAGAATCCAAAATAGAAACGTCAACTGTCCGGACAGATTATACGTTGTAAAGATGACCGCCATGGTCGCTACAAAAAAGACGAATCCTAGTACTCGTAATAATGTCACGTACCTTGGGGTTTTCAATCTGACCCGTTCGGCAAACACATAAAACCCCACCATAAAAATGAGAAATAATCCAATCTTCAAAAGGTCGGGAATCGCCTGCCAATTGGCTGCGACGAAGCTGAATAGACTGAGTGCCAGTAAAATTGAACCGACAATGACTAAAACAGGCGGCTTGTGATCATGTTGCTCACTAGCCGCCCGTTGTTTATGTTCATAGTCGACTAGTCTTTTACCGGTCGCTTCATCTAACAAACCCGCCTCTTGCCATTCACGTACTTTTTTGTCAATGGACACTTGAATCATCCCTTTCGGAAAAAAGGTCAGCTGGCGCGTTCAATCAATTCTAATTCTGATTTTAGTAAAACTTGTTTTTCAAACTCGAGTCCAAGCTGTTGGAACTCTTCCATAATCGATACGTCTCCGATTACAGTATTGGTCAGTACGGCGGTCACTTCTGCGACCCATCCTTCACGAGTCGACTTCACGATATCACCTACGAGGAATTCTTCAGACACACCCATTCACTTCCAATCTAAATTTGTTTCTATCATTATAACGAAATTATGTTGGTTTGAATACGTTTTCTTTTATACGTTGGATAAATTGTGTCAAAAATTTTCCAGTTAGTCCCCAAATGATGTAGTCCTCATGTTCATAAAAAGGTTCTCTCATTTTAATTACCCGTTTTTTGTACGCTTTAGCATTCGCCAATCGGTCTAACGGAATATTTTGATCTGGGTTCATTGTCCATTCCATCTCCCCATGAAACGGGTCAATCATGAGCAAGGTGGATACTGGTACCGTAAACAAATGATCGACCTCATCTGTCTCTTTTACGGTCGGTAACTCCGACAACATGCCTACAAAGGGATAAATCAATTGTCGATGGGGCGTGGCGAGCGGTCTCAATTTACCGATGACTTCGACTTGATTGGAGTCAAGCTCGAGCTCCTCACACGTTTCTCGAACCGCTGCTTCGACAGGCGTCTCCCCTTTTTCAAGTCGTCCACCGGGAAATGAAATCTCTCCAGGTTGCTGTCGCATCGTATGAGCACGTACTTCAAAGACGACGTGCCATTCATTCTCTATTTCAACGAGCGGTATCAAAACCGCTGCCGTCTGCTCATAATCTTCTTCCATTGTAAAGCTATCTCGAATTTGCTTTTCCTTGATCCATGGCTGCACGCTGTTCACTCACCTTCCGTCATCGAATTTCCTATACCGTTCTATACCCCACTTTTCGTTTAATCGCTGCCAATGTCGGAAATATCATTATTAATGATAGGAGTTGATCACTTTGGACGAACAAGTGGATGTACTAATCGTTGGAGCCGGACCGACCGGCCTAACACTCGGCCTCACCTTAGCCAGATATGGCGTATCATTTCAAATCATCGATCGAAAAACGACCCCGTCGGATAATTCTCGAGCCATCGGAATCCAACCGCGGACAATCGAAGTGTTTTCTCGTTTGGATGTCGCTCAAGAAGTGCTCGAACGGGCCCGGACGATTGAACGAGGGAATCTCTACTTCTCAGGTCAATGGACGGCAAAGTTGGAGTTTTCAAAACTTGTCACTCCTTATCCGTTCGTGACATTACTTCGTCAAAATGAAACAGAAGAAATTTTAGAAAATGCTTTAAAAAAACATGGTCACTCGGTGAAGCGCGGAGAATCACTCTCTTCCATCACACAATATCCTTCACGCACGATTGCTCATTTGACTGCCGAAGGCGGAACTCATCGTTCGGTCGAAGCCAAATATGTCGTTGCTGCTGATGGTGCAAATAGTTCGATTCGTCGAATGCTCGCCCTCCCATTCAGTGGAAAGTCGTTCAAAGAGGCGTGGGTATTGGCAGATTTGAAAGCCGATTGGCCGATTTCTCGCGAAGAGGTTCACATTTTCTTCTCAGACCAAGGGGTGCTCGAAGTATTTCCACTCACGGATGAAACGATTCGAATCACAGGAAACCTACGGACCGATGAGTCGTTTGTCGAATCAGACCTTCAACAATTCGTGGAGCAACGTAGTCATATGCCCGTTCACATACACAATGTCGAATGGTTCTCGCTCTTTCGGGTTCATAACCGGATGGTCGATACGTTCATCCATAATCGCGTCATTCTAATGGGTGATGCCGCCCATATCAATTCACCGGTCGGGGGACAAGGAATGAATACCGGGATTGCAGATGCATTCAACTTGGGCTGGAAACTATGGCTCCATTTGAAGACGGGGGCACCGCATCAAGTCGTCTCAACGTATCGGAATGAACGTGAACATGTTGCCAAAAATGTACTTCAGACGACAAATGTCGCGACTGTGATGCTCCAGACGACGTTGCCGATGCTATTACCGTTCCAAGCAATCGGAGCTGATGTCTTCACTCGCGTCAATCTTGTCAATCAAAAAATCACGGAACGGATCTCTCAACTTCATCTATCCTATCCAAAAACGCTACGCATGCCGTTTCGTCGCGTCGCAGAAGGGAAGATTTTCCCAGAGACGGAAATTTTACGAACAGATGATGGGTTCCGGACGAAGATTTCAGAGATTGCCGACGGTCGTTTCCAAGTACTTGTTTTCGACGATGGCAAACGTGATTTGACGTCAATCTATGAGTACTTAAATCAGCATCATCCGTTCATTCAGACCATCACCTTGTCGAAGACGAGTCGTCCATTTTTCGACCAAGGGAATGAACTCGCCAAGTCCCTGTTTATGAAACGTGGTATTTTAGTCATTCGTCCGGACGGTTATTTATTGCACAAGCAACATCACGTCCGTCTAAAACCGCTGCAAGAGAAGTTGGCCGTCTGGCTTCCATCATCTTAAAAGTTTATAAATGGAGAGCCTCACCGAATTGGTGAAGCTCTCCATGTCATTTACTCTTCAACATTTACATACAGAATACCTGGTTTTGAGAGCGTCAAGTCATAGAATGCTTCGAACGCTTCGATATCTTCTAGCTTGCGAAAGTCAATCTTGTCAGTCTCTTCATTCGGGATGGCAACGATAATCCCTTCCTCTGTCGACTTGATCATGCCCGTTCGCCCGTTGTGAATGCGAATATAGAGAACTTGTTGATTTTCAAGAAGCGAGATAGCCTCTCGTCTTGATTGAATCGGTTTTTTCATATAATCCCCTCTTTTCCATTTTAGTATAACGTTCAGTTCGTATTGCTTTCAACTCGCCACCCTATTAAACTTGTGTAAAGAAGGGGTTGAATGCGTTGGAAACATTATTCATCATTGTACTTGCCATCTTGTTCGTCATTTTAGTGACGATTCGGACGATTCGGAACTTAAAATGGATTCGCTTCGGTGAAGCGTTCGGGAAACAAGGGGAAGAACTTCTAGGTGACTATCATTACCTGACAGAACAGGGAATCACCTGTCGCATCGAGCAAGGACTTCCGACCGGAAAGTTATTAAAGCCGCTCGCGAAAAACTTAGACGACCGTGTCGCACTGTTCGTTCATCGAGATGATGCGGCAAAGGCAAGAGAACTCTTAAAATAAGAAGAAGGCCAAATCCAATATTTGGCCTTCTTCTTATTTATGTACTTGTCGTTCAGAACAATAGTAGGCAACCTGTTTAACAAGTGGCTCCGTCAACGTCTCAAGATTTGTTTTGCTGATGACCTGATTGACGAGCGTGAAAGAGTCCCCACAATTGGCTTTGACCCGCTTGAGCTTCAACTGTTCCGTCTCCGGGAAGATCAAGAAGGAATAGACAGGAATCGCTTGTCCACACTCTTTCTTCAACCGTGTCCGCACTTGTTTCGTCATTCGCTCTAGCTCCGTGACAGGATGTGGATAGATGTGCTTCCATCCCATAGACGTCTCCGTCCGACACTCGCGGTTCGTCAAATGGACAGGGGCTGGAGTTCGATTTAATTGAATTAAGAATACACCTTTCGGTCCGACGAGCACGTAATGTACAAGATCCTCGCCAAACTCGACTTGTTCAATCATCATCCAATCAAATCGACAGGTATGCCTGATGTTTTCGACGAGACGATCTGTATAGCTTGTCGGTGCTTTCATCACTTCTTCTTTCGTTCGAAACAGCTTTCTTGTTTGTTGTTTAACGGGTTGTTTCTCCGTAGCCGTTAACACTTGCAACATTCACTCCACCCCCTAGTCCTTATTCGCTTGGTCCCACTTGCTTTCCGAAGACTGCTTTTTCAAGATTTGAAATGCGACGCAACATATCATAGTTCGACGCAACGGGTTGCGCCGGTTTTGTAGGTTCTGCCACTGGTGTCGATTCGCGGCGCAATGAATCATTTTCTTTCTGAAGCCGTTCGATTTCTTTCGCCATCTTTTCATAATCGCGAATGACTACGTCTAAAAATTGATCGACTTCTTCTTGCGAGTAGCCTCGTAATGCCGTTTTAAATTCTTGTTTATAAATTGCCTCTGCCGTTAATTCGGTTTGCATTGTATCACTCCCATTGTTGTTCCCATTGTTTTTCTTCCTCAATGACACGTAAATCTTCCTGTGTGATGAGAAAGACCTCCATATTCGGCTTTCGCCGAGCCCCTTCGACTAGAAAACGGGGACTTCCCTCCGTTTCTTCGTCATACAAGGTAATCAATCCTTCTGCTTTATCTAAAAAGAATGCAGTTTTTGCGCGTAATTGACTCGGATCCTCATATGGACGTTGCGTCAACGGTTCAAAGAAATCTGCTTCGAGTTGAAGTTGAACAAATAATTCTTGTTCGAACGGTTTATAGCGTTCATCCATATTTAAGAACGGAGGAAATACCGCAATTTTAATCGGATATGTTTCTCTTAACTCTAACAATACTTGTCCGGCCCATAATTCACAACCGTTCATTCCACTAAAGATGAACCATTCAGCACCTAATTCAATGACTTCCAGGATTTTTTTTCGGTAAGCTTCTTGAATGATGTCGATCCCCGGATGGTTCGCTTTGAAAATCCCAAGTTCATGGGGACGATATCCTGTGACGGCTACAACTTTCATGATTGCTTCCTTTCTAGACGGGCAAGCCGATGTTCGAGCTCGGCCTTCTCGCGATTAACGGTTTGACGTAAAACGGTGCGCTTTTGCTCGAGCAATTCGATCGCTCGTTCCGTGTAATCGATTGCGAGTGCCACGTCCTTCTGTTTATGCTCTGCGTATTTGGCGAGCTCCACATACCCTTCAATCGTATGCAACGATTCAAAGAGCGGGATTGCTTGCTCCATACGACCTGTTCGTTTCAATAAGAGCGCTTGCCGCATGACCGCTCGCTTCGAAGGGTCAGATAGCTGTTCGAATTCTTTAAGCGCCTGCTCCTGCTCCCCTAGGTCATGCAACCAATGCGCACGCTCTTCTCCGAAATCGGTCTCAGGAGTCATGACGAGTTGACTGAGTCGCGTGTAAAGAGAGACGAGGCTCAAACAATCCGCATGATGGTGCTCAAGGACCGGCATGAGAATCTCAGGGTTGCGCTCTTTGACGTACTGAAAATAATGCATTGGAGCTAAAAATCCAGGTAGATCGTCCGTCCGTCCGTGACCGAAATACGTTTCGACCGCTTTGAGCGACACCGATTCTAACCTCGGTTTCAACAACCGTCTTGCCGCATGCAATAGATCGACATGACCGACGGAAGGCAATGCTTTTACCCGTGATTTGACAAACGTATGTCTCGTTTTGATTTGTGGCCAGTCAAAAGACTTTCCATTATAGGTGACGAACCGTACCTCATCCCCGATGTCCTGTAGAAAATGATAGTAAAAAGCAGTCTCAAAGGCAGGATGAGGCAAGACATACTGAATCATTTCAAGCTGTTCCGCACGAACCCGTGCAAATCCAATCAAGAAAATCGACGTCCCGGACCCACGTAATCCGGTCGTCTCTGTATCCATAAACAAGACTTGATCCGGTTTTAAGTCGACCGCAAAAAACGGATGTTCCGTTTTCTGCATCATTCGTCTAGCGTCTCCGAACGCATAGTCGTGATAAATCTCATCAAGCGGATAGGTGTTTCGGATTCGGACACACCATTCTCCTTCGAACGTTAAAATTTCTCCACCTTGTTCAATCCATTTCTGTTGTTCCAATTCATCAGGTGAAGTGACGCGCGGGCGTTCGACAGGTTCTTTCGTTTTAATCAATCTTGATAATTTTGCTTTCATAACGATCCTTTCAAAGCTTGTAACTGACGGATGACCTGATGCTTGAAGTCTCCGTATCCAATCATTCCGACACAGCGAGGGCATCCGCTCTCACATGGACAGTCTGATACCGTCCGCTCTGCTGCTTCGAGCACCATATCTGCATCTTTATAGAGTGCCTCACTGAGGCCGATGCCACCAGGATAGCGGTCATATAAATAAACGGTCGGTTTATTCGTATGAGTCGACTTCATTTGAATGGTTGTAAATAAATCGAGCGTATCACACATGAGATAGAGTGGGGCAAGCCGTCTGAATAAGTCACTGACCGCTTCGAGTTGATCTTCGAGATCTGCCTCCGAATAAGCAAAGCGCTCATCCAATGTGAACCATGTCGCTGTCGTATGCAGTTCTCGCTCCGGAAGATGAATCGGGCCTGACCCGATATTCTCATGCGTCCCAAATTTGATTTTTTTGAAGAGCGTGGCCATCGCAATGACCGACACTTCACCAAACGTTTTTGCACCATCCGTTTTGTTCTCTTCGAGCACTTTTAATTCTACTGCCAGATTCGCATCCGTATAGTAGTCGACATCGACACGACGGACGAACGCCTTCTTCTCTTCAAAGTCTAATTTCTCGACCTGATACTGTTCAGCTCCGTGTAAATAAATGGCTTCATCGTGTAACAAAGTCATCGCGCTGAACGTATCCATTTCACCGATCACTTGATGCTTCGCAGTTTGGTCGACGATGACGACATTCTCTTGGTCGCTCGTGCGAAGGGAGATATCGTGTGCCGGGAATGAATCAGTCATCCAATAGTATTTATTTGCCCGTTCATGTAGAACTTGTGCGTCTGTCAGGAAATCTAAAATATCTTCCGTGTCGACCGTTCCGAAGCACTCTCCTTTTTCAAACGGTAGCTCAAATGCGGCACACTTCATGTGGTCGACTAAAATGATCAAGTTGTTCGGGTCAAGACGTGCCGCTTCCGGCGAACGGTCTAAAATCATGTCCGGCTGTTCGACGACGAGCTGATCAAGTGATGAAGACGATGCGACAAATACGACGAGTGATTCGGAATGACGACGACCGGCACGACCTGCTTGTTGCCAGAGTGAGGCGACGGTTCCAGGATAGCCATTGAGGACACATGCTTGCAATTGACCAATGTCGACGCCGAGTTCTAACGCGTTCGTCGATACGACTGCTTTGATTTCGCCATTTCGTAAGCGCCGTTCAATCTCCCGTCGTTCAGACGGAAGATAACCGCCTCGATACCCGACGATTGACTTTGGTCCGAGTTCTCGTCGTGTCAGTTCTTGTAAATACGTCAGAAGCACCTCGACTCGGACACGCGAACGTGCGAAGACGATGGTCTGGATGTTCGCTTCCACAAGCTTCGATGCGATTCGTTTCGTCTCAAGCGTTGCACTTCTTCGGATTCCGAGCGCCTCATTGACGACAGGAGGATTGTAGAAGACGAGGTGTTTCTTCCCTTGTGGCGCTCCATTTCGGTCAATCAATACGACTTCCTCTTCCGTCAATAATTCGGCGAGTTCTCGCGGGTTGGCAATCGTCGCAGAAGTCATAATCCATTTTGGGTGACTCCCATAATAGGCACAAATTCGTTTCAAACGACGAAATACGTTGGCCACGTGACTGCCAAACACGCCACGATACGTGTGCAGCTCGTCGACGACGATGTACTCTAAGTTTTCAAATAGACGAATCCATTTCGTATGGTGCGGTAAAATACCGGAATGTAACATATCCGGATTGGTGATGACGATATTCCCCGCATCCCTGACTTTCGTTCGGGCAGCGGGAGACGTATCCCCATCATATGTGAAGCATCGTAAATTCCCTTCAAGTGCCTCGACCATCTCCATCAAGTCACTATTTTGATCCTGGGCGAGCGCTTTTGTCGGGTATAGATAAAGTGCTCGTGCTGTTGGTTTTTCAATCATCTTTGAAAGTACCGGTAAGTTATAACACAGTGTTTTCCCTGATGCGGTAGGAGTTACAATGACGGTCGAATGACCGGCAGCCGTTTGTTTCACGGCTTCAGCTTGGTGCGTGTATAGTTGCTCAATTCCCCGACTTTTCAATACGTTCGTCAACTGTTCCGGCACTTGCTCTGGAATGGGTGCATATTGTGCCGGGCGTGCATCGACTGTATGCCAGTGACGGACGTTTTTGGCAAAGCTCGGGTCTTCTTTTAATTCTTGAATCATCTCTTCAACGGAGCGTGATTTCCGCATCAGTTCACCTTCTTTTTTATGAGTTCGAAGGTGCAAGTTCGACTACGGTTTGTCGGATCGATTGAATCCGTTCATCACGTATCATTCTCGATACAGCGGGCATTTTTAAAATGGTCATGTGTTGAAACGTATCAGCCACGTGCGCATTCTCTTCTTCGAGACGGATGAGCGCGTCTAAAAACAGACGTTGCGTCGATCGACCGAATAAGACAATCGTATGTAGCTTCGTACATTTCGAATGAACCGCTAATAGATGTTTGGCGTAGCGTTGCACCGTTTTATAATAATCCTCGTCTGTCGATAACAGTTGACGGTTGCCACGAAGTAAGTCTGGATAATAAGACTCTTCACCCGTGAACATCGTTTCGACTCCGATTCGTTTTAAGTAAGAATGTCCAATCGCTTCAGCGACGGTCTGATCTTGGATGAGACGTCCGAGTGGAATCGACTCTTTTAATAGCAGATGGGAAAGCTTTAGTCCGAGATGTCCACTGAGCGGTACGCCGAAATCGTCGTCTTGCAGTCGATCTATAACAAATAACACTTTCATCTTTCGCTTTAAAGAGAGTTGAACCATGTGTCACCATCCTGTTCCCTTTCTTTTCATTATAACAAAGTCATACGAAAAACAGGGCGCACAATGTCGCCCTGCCTTCCTTAGTTATTTCCGTTATTCGAATTGCCGTTCCCACGTTCCATGGCTGGCGATTCATTATTCGATTGACCTTCTAGCGGAGCACCTTCATCGTCTCCATCCGTCGGTTGGTCTGTTCCTTCATCCGTACCTTCATCGGTCGCTGGCTCATCAGGATTTTGTTCCTCAGTGGTATCTTCATTGTTTCCGTTTCCGTTGCCGTTTCCGTTACCATTGTCGCTATTGTTCCCGTTACCGTTGTTCTCGTCCGATGGGTTGTCTTCGTTGTTCTCTTCACCAGAAGGATTTTCTTCTTCCTCCTGCGGTTCTTCTTTCGGCTCAATCGAGTAGCTCGCTTGTGCCGGGGCAGACTGCTGTTCACCCGTCAACGGGTTTGTCGCCTTGGCCACGATGGTAAACGTTGTGTCCCCTTCAGCCAAGTTTGCGATATCGATACTCGTCTCTCCCGTCGTACCGACGACTTGTTCACCGCCTTCGGCTGACTGTTGCGTCACGGTGAATGAGATGTCTGAGTAGCCATCTGCTTGTGCGCCATCAAAATCGTATGACCACGAGACAGATCCTGCTTGTGAATCTTCATCATAGTTGACGCTTGCGCCTGTTGGAGCAGTCAATTTCTCAGGTTGAAGATCTTTTGGCTTCGTCCCTTTGACATAAAGTTCATTCCCGAGAGACAAGACAGAGTCTGGACGCTCGAAACGATCAGGTTGACCCGTCGCGTTCGTCACCTGTTGCATCATATACTCGAAATAGTATTGGGCGTAGTTCGGTTTATTATTACTTTCTTTATTAACTTTACCTGTCCATACTGAAATCGAGTAATCGGTTGAATACCCTGTAAACCATTTGAATTGTTCGTTGTTCGTTGTTCCGGTTTTACCAGCTACATCCCATGGGAATGCACCTGGTTCATACGTTCCACCTTCGGCACTTACAACATCACGCAACATGTCTGTCAACATGTAGGCCGTATAGTCTTCCATCGCCTGCTTCGCCTTGACTGGCGAGTTGATACTAGAACCGTCATTAAATTCAATTTTTTGAATCAAGTGAGGTTTTGTATACATCCCGTTTGCACCGAGTGCAGCATAAGCTGCCGCCATCTGAGTCGTGCTTGCTTCAGCAGTACCAAGTGCATTCGACTCATTTAATTGATCGCCTGAATATGAAGGTTTGATTCCAACATTTTTTACAAACGACTCAATTGCCTCTTGACCGTACTCATCCCGCACTTCTTGGAATGCACGAACTGCAGGCGTGTTCGCTGAAATCTTCAAATATTGACGCATCGTGTTCATACCGCGATAACCGTCGTAGTAGTTCCTTGGTTTTCCTTCTGGAAATGCTGCATCAAGTAACATTTTTCCTGTTGACCATTGTCCATTTTCAATACCTGGTCCATAGTCAAAGAACGGTTTTGCCGTGGATCCAATCTGATATTTTTCATTTGAATAATCAATATAATATTTATCAGCTTGCTTCGCCTGTTGACTATCGATGATGGCAACAATTTCACCCGTCTTCGTATTCAGCACGGTTGCACCCATACGAAGTTCATCTGATGGAAAGGCACCATTAGGAATATTTACATTATCAGACTTAATGTCACTATTAAACTTTGTATGAAGTTCTTTATTGATTGACGTGTATACTTTCAAACCTGTGCCATAGATGTCTGATTGTTCAAGACCATAATCTTCCTCAAGCTCTGCTTGGACACGTGAATAAATCGCACGTGTGAACGCCTCTTCTTCCGTCTCTTCACCAGGTGAGATGACGTCAGCGATGGCAACATCAAGCGCTTCGTTATACTGTTCTTCCGAAATGTGGCCGTCTCGCTTCATCGCAGACAAGACTTGTTCTTGGCGATAACGCGTCAACTCTTGGTCACCATTGATTGGATCGTATGCACTTGGACGTTGCGGAAGACCTGCAAGGATTGCCGCTTCTTGATAGTTGACCTCAGAGACCGGCTTGTTGAAGTAGCGCTTCGATGCGGTTTGTACACCGTATCCACCACTACCATAGTAGTTTTTATTTAAATACATCTCTAAAATCTGTTCTTTCGTATACTCACGTTCAAGTTTGAGCGCGAGCCACTGCTCTTGAAGCTTACGCTTCAACTTCTTGTCTGTTGAAAGAAACGACTGTTTCACTAACTGCTGTGTAATGGTTGACCCACCTTCTGCACCGAAACCGTCAGTCAAGTTGGCCACGACTGCGCCACCGATCCGACGTAAGTCGATTCCGTTGTGCTCATAGAAACGACGGTCCTCAATCGAGACGACCGCTTGTTGCATCACTTCTGAAATATCGTCGATGGAGACGTATTCCCGAATCTGACCAGCTCCTTCGAGCGGTTCACCTTCAGCAGAGATTAGCTGAATCGGATACGTATCGACGAGTTTTTCTTCGTCAAGCTCTGGTGCCGTTGCAATCGCATATACGGTATATGCTCCAAACGCGATGACTGCTGCAATAAATAATAAGAAACCTAATAAAAAGATGCGTTTCCACATCGGTTTTTTACTCTTCGTCTTTGGTTGTTTCCCAGTTTTTTTGCGTTTATTCGTCGTCGAATCTTGTCGACGTGCGACCCTACTTCGCTCCATTCATGGTTCACTCCTTCTATTCAATCGAGCCATTGATCGAGCACCGCCAAATAGTCAATCGACGGCAAGGCTCTCGTCGGAACTTCAATCGCTTCCTCTTCGATAAAACGAAGTGGAATTGACTTGCGTCCCGTCAATCGTTGTTCCCACCACTGAACAAGTTGTTCCGTGGTCAATACATATTGCGTATTATAGCGACTAAAGCGGATGATGACAAAACAAATCCCTCCATGGCGTTCGCACTCGCGCATGTGTTCAATCTGGTGCTCGTGAAAGTTGCCGAGCGGAAACGACGTCTTATTATTCGTTTCTTTCGCTTCAAAGTCAATGTACCTGCCGCGATACACCCCATTATAGTCAGTCGTGGATGCCTGTTTGAAATAGGCTTCCGTCACTTTGGCTGCACTTCGTTTGGGGTAGTCGACTTTGACGATTTGTAGCGGTGTCGGTTTCTTATGAATGACGGCTCGTTGATGGATTCGATAAAATTCATTCGTTTCATTCAACAATGTCTCCAAATTCATTCCGCGATTCGCATAGGTTGGAGAATTCGAGGGTTGTTTCGAAATTCCTTCCTCCTTTGGTGTCTTTGTCACTTTTGCTTTTTTACCGTTTGGATAATGGAACAATGTCGTCACCCCATACATACATATTAACAGGTCGGTCCACTCGTTCCTTCCGTCTCAGGTCTGATTGTCGACTTCTGTCGGTCGACACTTGTGTGGATTTACCGCAACACATATCGTACCAAACTCCCGTATGTTAAACTAGTATGTAAGCGATTGTGTATCCAAATTGAAAAGCTCTCGTCACGTAAGACTTGATTGTTTTTCTATGATAATAGCACCTCTTCTGTTTAACCAAGATTGTACATCGATAAACCTAATTGATGTCATTCTTAAAAAAAGTGTGCAATACCTGTGCAATGGACGGCTGGAAATGCCGTCTGGAAATAAAATAGAATGCTTAAAGACGTTACTGTTAAGCCGTTTTGGAGGGATTGGATGGAAAGTGGAAAGAAGTATGTCATGTTCGTCGACGAAACAGGTACACCGAAAGGAAACACGCAGTTCAATTTGACTGGTGTTCTGATGGAGTACAAATATTCAATCGATGCGGATGAGACTGGAATGCCATGTGAATTGAAGCGACGTCTTCACGCGTTCAAGCGAGATGTTTTTAAAACCGAGCAAATCCCGCTTCATTTAAAAGAAATTTTAAAAGCCGAGCATCCTTATGGGAAAGAAGATGGCATCACGATCGACATGTTGCGTGATTTTTGGGACAAGTTACCTGATTTTTTACGAGGAATCGATTGTACAATCGTCAGTGTTGAAGTCGATAAACAAAAATTACATGACTTTTATTCGACGCCAAAAGATCCGTATGTAGTCGCCTTCGCCCACTTGATGAAGTCGTTCTATGCGTTCTTAGAGGAAACAGAGGCGGTCAGTGCACGCGTCGTTCTCGAATCACGAGATGATTACCAGAACTTACTCATTCAAAAAGCATTCTTCGATATTTTCAACTCGGGCACGGTCCATCTCGATGTCGAAAAGAGTCGTCAAAAAATCAAAGGGTTCATCTTCTCTGAGAAGCAGAACACGATGTATCAATCCGGTTTAGAAATCGCTGACCTTGTCTGTCTCCCACTTTCACGTGTTCGTCGAGGTGTGATCGAGGTAAAACCACGGTTCGTCCATTATGGGGACGAGAACCGAATCTTTAAAGCGATCAAGGACAAAATTTACATTCGTAAAGAAAGTCCGGACCAAGACTTCCGCAACTGGGGCTTCAAAAAGGTACCCATTACGAAAAAGCGTCGTGAGTGGAGCGACCACCCTTGGAACCATTAACACAAAAATGCATCGACACACATGTGCCGATGCATTTTTTATGTCGTGACTTTCGCGGATTTCATTCGTTTCTTTCCTTCCCGGCACATATGAAGAAGCGGGCACGTCTCACAGGCAGGTCTCTGGGCTTTACAATGATAGCGTCCGAAGAAAATAAATTGATGATGGAGTTGTGACCACTCCTCGCGTGGGAACTTCTTCATCAACGTATCCTCGACTTGACGGACGTTATCTTTCCAGCGGCAAATGCCAAGACGCTTCGACACCCGCTCGACGTGGGTATCGACCGCAAAGGCCGGTTCATGGAACGCGACCGACAGGACGACGTTGGCCGTTTTACGACCGACACCTGGAAGGGCCTCAAGTGATGCCCGGTCCGACGGCACGATGCCGCCATGCTCGTTCACGATTTTTTCAGAGAGTGCCTTCACGTTCTTCGCTTTATTCCGATACAATCCAATGCGTTTGATCAACGCCTCAATCTCTGAAACGTCTGCCGCAGCCATCGCTTCGACTGTCGGAAACGCTTCAAACAAGCCCGGTGTCACCTTGTTGACGAGGGCATCCGTCGCCTGGGCGGAGAGGGCCACGGCGACCACTAATTCGAATGGGTTTTGATGCGTCAGTTCGCAATGCGCATCCGGGAACATTTGCCTCATCGTATCAGACACTTCTTTTAACTGGACTTTCGTCAACATCATTTATTCCTCCGTTGATATTCCACGACATCCTCAAGCGTCTCGACTTGATGGTCCTGCCAGACGCGTAAGATTTTATCCATGTATTTGAAGTTTCGAACATTCCGAAGTTTCGCTTCGCGTAACGCGGCCATGATCAGTTCTTCGCTGAAATTATCTTCCGTCATCCACCCGACGATTTGTTCAATCTCAAACGGAGTGATCGTCCCAAATTCTCGTTCGAACGTATGGATGATATTTTCATTCAGCGTCTGTTGCGGTGCGATTTTTTCTTCTCCTTGTAACGCCTCAAATAACGGTAATAGACTATATCGCTCGCTATTCCCTGACGCGTCAATGGCAATCAATTCTTTCTGCAACAAGCCGAGTAACACAGAGCGCGCCTCATTCTCAGAGACGTTCAACCGTTTTCCTAACTCGCTCGGGAGCGGCATGACGATGCCTTCCCCCGTCATTTCAAGAAGATGGACGATGAGACTGAACTCGACAGGCGATAAGTCGAGCCGCCTAGCGTCAGTGAACAGTTTACGCGGAATAACGACCGGACTTTGTTCGAATAATTGAATCAATTGATGTGCATCCATGTCGCACTTCCTTTCTAAGACACATCAATCGGGGAGGACATGACGTCTTCCCCGATTAATCATTAAGGGTGGATTCGGTTTAATAAACGTGGGAATGGAATGGCTTCACGAATATGCTCGATTCCACTGATCCATGCAACCGTACGCTCAAGTCCTAGTCCGAAACCAGAGTGTGGGACCGAACCGTATTGACGAAGTTCGAGATACCAGTCGTATGCATCCGTTTCATCAAGACCTTCTTTAATGATCTCTTCTTTCAAACGATCGTAATCGTCTTCACGTTGTGATCCCCCGATGATTTCTCCATATCCTTCTGGTGCAATCAAGTCTGCACAAAGAACGAGCTCAGGATTCTCAGGGTCCACTTTCATGTAGAACGGTTTGATTTCTTTTGGCCAGTGCGTGATGAAGACTGGCTGGTCGTGTGCGTTAGCAATCGCTGTCTCATGCGGTGCACCGAAATCGTCGCCGTATTCGATATCGTCAAATCCTTCTGATTTCAAGAATTTGATTGCATCTTCATAACGGACACGTGGGAAAGGTGCTTTCACTTGTGCCAACTTCTCAAGGTCACGTCCAAGGAATTCAAGTTCATCCTTACAGTTCTCAAGCGCGGATTGTGCAATGTATGAGACGTATTGCTCTTGAATTTCAAGGTTCATGTCGTGATCGAAGAACGCCATCTCTGGCTCGATCATCCAGAACTCAATCAAGTGACGACGTGTTTTTGATTTTTCTGCACGGAAAGTTGGTCCGAACGAGAATACTTTACCGAGTGCCATTGCAGCGGCTTCCATATACAATTGGCCCGTCTGTGAGAGGTAAGCAGATTGACCAAAGTAGTCTGTCTCGAACAACTCTGTCGTCCCCTCAGGTGCACTGCTCGTAAGGATTGGTGGATCGATTTTGACGAATCCTTCTTTATTAAAGAATTCATACGTCGCACGAATGATTTCGTTACGCACTTTCATGATTGCGTGTTGGCGACGTGAACGGAGCCATAAGTGACGGTTATCCATCAAGAATTCCGTTCCATGTTCTTTCGGTGTGATTGGGTAATCCACTGACTCTGCAATCACTTCTACATCTGTCACCTCTAATTCAAACCCGAGTGACGTACGTCCACCATCCGACTTGACGTTACCTGTCACCCAGACAGAAGTCTCTTGTGTCACACCTTTAGCAAGAGTGAACAATTCTTCAGAGACGTCAGCCTTCACGACGACCGCTTGGGCAAATCCGCTACCGTCACGTAGTTGAAGGAAGGCAATCTTCCCGCTAGAACGTTTGTTGGCAATCCAAGCTCCGACGCGGACCGTCTGTCCTTCGTAGTCTTTAAATTGGTTAATCGAAATTGTTGTCATGTTCATTTCCATCCTTTCGCTTATCGAGCGCGCTTCGTAATGAAGTCTTCTACTCGATCGAGCGCTTCTAATACGCGTTTTAATTCTGTTGCATATGATAATCGTACGTAGTCTTCCTGTCCAAAACCAGAACCTGGAACAAGTGCCACGTTTGCCTCTTCAAGTACTGCCTCGCACCAAGCATCGACTGTGTCGTATCCACTCTCAGTCGCGGCAACTTTCGCATTGGCATATAAGTAAAATGCACCTTGTGGCTTCAAGCAAGTGATTCCTGGAATTTGTTCGAGACGGTTGTAAACGATGTCGAGTCGCTCTTCGAATGACTGACGCATCATCTCTACATCATCCTGTGGTCCATTGTATGCCTCAACCGCTGCCGCCTGAGCGACAGATGTCGGGTTTGATGTGGAGTGAGACGCTAAGTTTGTCATCGCGCTGATGATTGTCGCATCGCCCACGGCATATCCGATACGCCAACCTGTCATCGCATGAGATTTTGAGACACCGTTGATGATGATTGTCCGTTCTCGCATATTCGGGAGTGTCGCAATCGATACGAATGTTGCGTCACCGTAAATCAACTTCTCATAAATTTCATCGCTCACGACGAGAAGATTATGTCGAAGAACGACATCAGCGAGTGCCTGTAGCTCTTCTTTCGTGTAAATCATTCCTGTCGGGTTGGAAGGACTGTTCAAAATGACTGCCTTCGTACGATCTGTAATCGCACGTTCGAGAAGTTCAGGTGTCAATTTGAAGGATGTGTCTTCATTTGTATCGACATATACAGGTTCACCGTCAGCGAGTTTGATTTGCTCTGGATAACTGACCCAGTAAGGTGTCGGGACGATGACTTCGTCACCTTCATCTAAAATCGCTTGGAACAATGCATAAAGGGCATGTTTCGCACCTGAAGCGACCATCACCTCGTTGCGCTCGAACACTAATCCGCTGTCGCGTTTCGTTTTCTCAATAATGGCATCTTTCAAGGCGACGGTACCACCAGATGGTGTATACTTCGTATCGCCATCTCGAGCCGCTTGACACGCAGCATCGATGATTCGTTCCGGTGTATTGAAATCAGGCTCACCTGCGCCGAGTCCAATGACATCTTTGCCCGAAGCCTTGAGCGCCTTCGCTTTAGCTGTAATCGCTAATGTTGTCGACGGCGTGAGTTGTTTCACTCGTTTCGCTAATAGATGTTCCATCATTATCCCCCTCTAATTCGTCACATTTGATCGGTCAATTGGACGCGTCGAATAAACTCTCCAGTCTGTAACGTGTAATACGAATACGTATAAGATGCGTCTGCCTTTGTGACCACTTCGACGAGTGCTCTCTCGTCGAATCCGTACTTACAACTGATGAGTTGTCCGCCTGTATCTTGGACAGAACGAGCGCAGACGTCATTCGCATTCACTTCACCGATTTCACGTTGTTCAATTTCGAACTCGTCATCGAGTGGAACGAACCAAATCGAGTCTCCGTCCGCTTCCGGAAATACGACGTATGCCTCTGTCCCATTGAACAGCTCTCCTTGCCCCACTTGAACGTCTGGCGATTCCTCGTTCAATCGAATTAAGGCTTCCTCGATGAGTTGTTCCTTTTGATTTTCTGTGTGTCCAATCGTGAATCGATACATCACGCTAAAGACAAGGACGACACCGAGCAGTGCCGCCAGTAACGAGACGATCCATTTTGTTTTTCTGGTCATTCTGTACGATAGATGGTGAAGACCATCTCTTCCTTCTTCGGATCATTCACTTTCTTCTCAAGCGAAAGGCCGAACATCAAATCTTGACTTTTTAACGTCCGATTCAATAAATCGACAATCTTATAAACGTCCGCCGTCGGTTCGATGCGCACACTCGCAAGCGTCTCAATATTCGAATTCATGTTGACTCCTCCTCCAAAACCTATACGTATCATTATAAAACGATAACATCATGATGCCTAGCGTTATCTATCATTTCTTGTCACAGAGTTTTCCTTCTCATCTAAGAACAATTCTAACTCGGATAAGGATGTCTCTAGCGTCCCTTCAATCCGGTCCACCTTCGGTAAGCTATTGATGAATTGTTTCCCGTAACGAGTCGTCTCGACACGGCGATCGAACACAAAAATCGCACCATAGTCCGATTTCGATCGAATCAATCGACCGACACCTTGTTTGAAACGAATGACTGCTTGAGGAAGCGAAAGCTCGAAGAATGGAGATTTCCCCATCGATTCAATTTTTTCCGAACGGGCTTGCATGATTGGTTGATCAGGCGGCGCGAACGGAAGACGCACGATGACGAGGCATGTCAACGCCTCACCTGGAATATCGACACCTTCCCAAAAGCTGGCCGTCCCGAATAAAATCGACTGTTCCATCCGCTTGAACTGTTTCGTCAATCGGCTTCGCGATCCCCCACTGACTCCTTGTGCAAGAAGCGTATACGAAGGATCGAGATGATCTTTTACTTGTTCGTAAGTAAGACGTAACAATTCATTCGAGGTGAAGAGGACGAGCATCCGTCCTTTTGTCACGTTTGCAATTTGAACAATCGATTGAGCGGTCTGATCAACGAACTGAGGAAGCGGCACATCATTGATCAACGGGAAGTCTGACGGAACAAACAGTTTTGCCTGTTCCTTAAAGTTGAACGGTGAAGGCAATACGACTCGTCTGACCGGTTCTCCTTCAAGTCCGAGTCGTCGCTCCATAAAACTAAACTTGCCCGAGACCGTCATCGTCGCCGACGTTAAAATCGTCGGTCTCTTCTTAAATAATCGTTCGTGCAGCAACGGACCGATTTCAACCGGTTGCGTGTAGATGGATGTCAACTTACGGTTGCCCAAATTCAACTCGACCCAACTGACCGCATCATCATTACGTGTCAGCATCGTCTCATAAATGACACTTTCGAGTTCACGGACGTCGCTAATCAATGTTTTCAAATCACTCAAAAGCGCGCGTTGTTTGAACGTCATGTGCTCTTTACGCTCATCGAGCAGTCGATGGAGATGTCTGAGTGACGTCCGTAGTGTACGTAACTTGTCCTCTAATCGATTCGCCACTTCACGAATCGGTCTGAATGATGCGCCTTCTCGCTCGAATCGAACAGTTTGCCGGGGTTCTTTTTTCTTTCCTAGCGACTGTAGTGCCGTCAAGAGGTCTTCGAGCTCTTCCTCGACCCGTGCGAGCGCAGAATCAATCTGTTGACTGAACGCTTCTGCCTCTTCTGTCACAGACGCCAAATCGGCTAGCTGAATGATTCGAGAATGAAACTTCCCGTCCGCACCGTATCCGAACCATTTGAACAACCGATCAAATTGGATGGCATCAAACGTCACACCGAAATGGTGAGAGGCCACTTCTTCGACTTGATGCGCCTCGTCTAAAACGAGCGGAGTATCGGTCGGTAAGATGCCTGCTTGATGTTGTAAATCAGAGAACAAGAGCGCGTGATTCGTCACAATCAAATCTGCTTCTTTCGAACGGAGGACTGCTTTTGTGAAGAAATCTCGGCTATACCAAGGGTCGAACCGTCCGAATTCACTTGAAGCATCAGCTTGAATCAACCGTTTAAAAGAAGCAGGACCTTGTGTCGCAGATCCTGGGAATGAGAGTTCCTCTAAATCCCCCGTCTCAGTCTCGGTTAACCAGACGAGTACCATCGCCTTACACATCGAAACCAACAATCCATCATTCGACTCATCGAGTACCATCTCGAATTTACGTAAATCAATATAGTTCCGTCTTCCTTTTAACAAGGTGAATTCAATTTCCGGAAAGATTTGTCGAAGTACTGGCAAATCCCGGTTCAGGAGCTGTTCCTGTAATTGAATCGTATGCGTACTGATGACGACAGGGCGCTTCGTCTCAAGTGCATGATGGGCACTCGGGATTAAGTACGCCAACGTCTTCCCGGTTCCCGTCCCCGCTTCGACTAACAACGTTTCCTCGTCGTCTAACGCTTTATAGACGTGACGCATCATTTCAAATTGACTTTGTCTCGGCTCAAATTGATCAAAGATTGACGGGAGCGTTTCTTCGATTGTGCGAAGGAGAAACGGTTCAAAGGGTTCTCGTTCTTCTGCCGGAACGAACGTATCGCTTGGACGGTGTAACGCAATCTTTCGATGAATATCAAAACGCGTTTCGTCGTCTGGTCGAATCCCAACCTCGAGGATGATTTCATCGAGCAACGGCTCGACGTGACTCGTCCACGACTCAGACAAGTCGCGAAGTCGTTTCAATGTCACGACCGGTAAGTCGCGCAAGCGCTCGAGCATTCGGATAAAGAGCTCGGCCGTTGCTTCCGCATCACTGAGTGCGCGGTGTGCGTCTGTATGTACGAGATTGAATGTTTCCGATAACGCTTCTAGGGCATGACTCTCAAGTGTCGGGTAGAGGATACGAGCGAGTTCAACCGTATCAATGGCCCTCCCCTGAAACGAAAGATAGCCAGCTTGTTCAAGGCTCTCGTTTAAAAAAGTTAAATCAAATGCGACGTTATGCGCGACAAATACCCGTCCATCTAGTATTTTCCAAATGTCGGGGATCACTTCTTCAAATGTTGGTGCATCACTTACGTCATCATCGCTAATCGTTGTTAATTGCGTAATAAAAGGTGGGATTGGTCGACCCGGTCGGATCAAGGTGCTGTAGCGCTCGATCACTTCACCATCTTGTACGACAACCGCCGCAAACTCAATCAGTTCATCACCGGACTTTACGGAATGACCCGTTGTCTCTATATCCACAATCACATACGTGTCCATAACATCCATCCCATCTTAGGCACGCTCGTGCTTTCTGTCTGTCTCATCTTACCATAGAACGAACGACGAAAAAACGGGGATGCCTTTGTCGACACCCCCGAATGTTTTATAAAATCGTGTGAGCGATTTCTTCGTAAAGAAGTTGATCGACCTCGTTTTGCTCGTTCAATACGGCTACTTTCGGACGATGCATTTTCGCTTCTTCTGCAGTCATTTGACCGTACGCCATGATGATAACAACATCACCGACCTGGAAATGTCTTGCTGCCGCACCGTTTAAACAAATCACACCAGAACCACGTTCGCCTTTGATGACATACGTCTCGATACGAGCGCCATTGTGGTTGTTCGTGATGTGCACATGTTCATTTTCCATGATGCCTACTGCATCCATCAAGTCCTCATCGATTGTAATCGAACCGACGTAGTGTAAGTTTGCTTCTGTCACCGTTGCTTTATGAAGCTTTGCGTGCATAAATGTACGAATCATTGGATTCATCCCTTCTTCCAAATCACATTATCAATCAATCGGGCTCGCTCAAACTGAACGGCCACCGCCATCAATATTTCATTCGAATCGCTTGAAGCGTCAGCAAGCGTCGGGTAGTCAACAAGTTCGACATAGTCGATCTGACTGTTCGGGATCTCGTGTAATCGTTCGGTCAGTCGTTGCTTCACTTCTTCAAGATCATGACCTGCTTCAAGTGTTTCTCGCGCTGTCGTCAATGCTTTAAAGATTTGACTCGCATCTTCTTTTTCAGTGTCTGACAAATATACGTTTCGAGAAGACTTGGCTAGTCCTGTCTCCTCACGAATAATTGGGCAACGTCGAATCTCGACCGGGACAAAATAGTCTCGGACGTACCCTTCGATGAGCGCCACTTGCTGGGCGTCTTTCAGACCGAAGTAAGCACGGGTCGGTTGAACAAGGTTAAATAATTTCGAGACGATTGTCAACACACCATCAAAATGGCCGGGACGACTCGCCCCACATAATACATCTGCCCCTTGGCGAACAGTGACGCGCGCCATATCAAGCGGGTACATCGTCTCCGTCGTCGGATAGAAGAGAAGATCGACACCGGCTTCTCGTGCCAATTTTTCATCTCGTTCGAAGTCACGAGGATATCGGTCGAGGTCTTCGTTCGGACCGAACTGAGTCGGATTGACGAAAATACTCATGACAACGACGTCATTCTCACGTCGTGCGTTCTCAACCAGACTCATGTGTCCTTCATGCAAATATCCCATCGTTGGCACAAAACCAATCGTTTGATCCGTTGGCAACGTGTGACGTAACTCTTCAACTGTTGATACGATTTTCATCATTTTCCTCCATACAGCGAGTCGAGCAATGACTCATCCATCGTGAACGTGTGACGTTCAAGCGGGAATTGTCCAGCTTTCGTCTCTTCCACATAAGAACGGATGGCATCTGTCGCCACTTCATTCACGTCGGCATAAGCCTGAACGAATTTCGGTAAGCGGTCCACACCATATTTCAATACGTCATGATAGACGAGTACTTGTCCGTCGACCTCTGCCCCGGCACCGATTCCGATGACTGGAATCGTCAACTCTTCTGCGATTCGTTTCGCCAACTGATGCGGTACACACTCAAGGACGAGCATTTTCGCACCGGCACGTTCGGCAGCCAAGCTATCTTGAAGCAGTGTCTCTGCCGCCTCAAGGGATTTCCCTTGTACTTTATACCCTTCTAGTACACCGACTGATTGCGGGGTCAACCCTAGATGGGCAACACAAGGCATTCCTACTTGAGTGAGTCGTTCAATCGTCTGAAGAACTTCACCTGCACCTTCTAGTTTGATTGCATCCGCATGTCCTTCTTGGAAGAGACGGGACGCAGCCTGAAGTGTTCGGTCAAAATCACCATGGTATGTCGCAAATGGCATATCCACCACGACGAATGTGTTTTTCGCTCCACGGCGTACTGCCTTCGAATGATGAAGCATATCTTCTGTCGTCACCGGGATTGTCGAGTCATACCCGAGGACGACCATCCCAAGAGAATCGCCAACCAAAATCAAATCGACCCCTGCCGCTTCGGCAAGTTTGGCTGACGGGTAATCATACGCCGTCAACATGACGAGCTTTTCTTGCTCGTTCATCTTTTTCAATAATGAAGTCATCGTGTGCATCTGTTTCTCCTCCTAAACGTGGAGACAGGAAAGAATAAACGCCTTCTTACACGGTTGGCAAGAAGGCGCACGAAAAACAATTTCATGGTTTTCATGAGTAGTGTCCTTCTGTCCCTGTCAAAATGATCAAGGCAGACAACTGATTGTGACAGTCTGCAAGCGCGGTACACTTCAATAACTGATAGCGTCCGACACATTAAGTATAGTTGATGGTCTCGCTTTCATCAATCATTCCACACTGCAATCTCAGCAGAGTAGACCGATTCAACTTTTCCTTCTTCTTCAAGAAGCAATGCGCCCTCTTCGGAAATCCCTCGCATGACCCCTGTACGAGAAGTACGAGAAGCGTTCAACGTGACTTTTTCATTCAAGTAGGCGGCATGTTGCATCCAATTGATCCGGATTGGATCAAAACCACTTTCGAGGAATCGGTCATATTCGACTTCAAGTTCAGCCAGTAGTTCAGCCAACAGTTCACTTCGACGGAATCGCTTTCCGGTCTCTAGATAAAGAGAAGTGGCCCGATGAGCTAACTCGTCTGGAATCTCCTCACCATTGACGTTCATCCCGAACCCTAGGATGACAGCCTGGATTCGATCACCCTCCGTCTGCATCTCTGTCAAAATGCCACCAATTTTCTTCCCATTCAATAATAAATCATTCGGCCACTTGATCATGACATCCAAATTTTTGTTGTTGAACGCCCGTGCGAATGCACTCGCTGCCATCAATGTCAGCTTCGATGCGTCTCGGATCGGTAAATCGGGTCTTAGGATGATGCTCGCCGCAATATTGACATGTTTCGGATTATGCCAATGACGACCGAGTTGTCCTCGTCCGGCAGTCTGTTCCTCACTGATGACAATTGTCCCTTCCGACACATGCTGTTGTGCCAATTCATGGGCGATTCGTTGTGTCGTATCGACTTGTTCATACGCATGGACCGTCTGACCAAATCGACCTTTACGGAATGAGACAAATGCTGGTTCATCCAGACGGTCACTCTGTTCGATCAGTTGATATCCTTTACGGGGAATGGTATGGATCGCATATCCGTCTTGCTTCAAGGTTTCGATATGTTTCCAAATAGCGGTACGTGAAATATTCAATTGGCGCGCCAATTCTTGTCCGCTCCACACTTCCCCATTTTGTAATAACGTCAAGACACGCCCGCGCGTTGAAGCCATCGTCTCGCCTCCTCTTTTAATACGGTCCCGTGATTCGGAATCTCTTGTGAAATGACACGTCGTTCGAGATCAAGCAATAGATGCTTGATCGCCTCGCCTGTCGCACCGAGTTCAAGCGCATCCCGTCCATTGAATTTCAGTTCTTGGCGGGACTGGATTGGGAGTGACTCCTTCAGTTCACGACTGCGGTCTGGTTCACCATTCATTTTAAAATAAGTCGAGAGAGTCCGCTCATCCGTCGTGTAAACCGTCATCACATCGAGTCCGGTCTCACAGAGCTGCGCAAGCACTCGAGCCTCCCGCTTGATTGCATTCGATCGTTTCCATGGCAGTAGCCATGCCTCATCTTTTGCGTGATAGAGGAAGATGGCCCACCCACTGACCGCATTCACTGGAGTGCGATCATCTTGTTGCACCCGTTGCATCAGTTCGGTCGTCACATTCGGTAGATGACGATGGATGCCGAGCTCGACCATCTCTGCTAACGCCTTTCGATAGGCCGGTCCCGTCAACAATTTCTCAAACTCGATTGCGATGCGTTCCATTGCGATTTGTTCAAGTTTGTGACTAAGCGAACTCGCTGCGTGACGCAATTCTTCGTGTAACGTGAAGTCGAGCTGAGACATGAAACGGAGCGCACGCATGATTCGAAGGGCATCCTCACCAAACCGCTCGAAAGGACTCCCGACCGTGCGAATGATGCGTTCATCTAGATCGTGTTGCCCTCCGAATAAATCGACGACTTGTCCGTCATGAAACGCCATCGCGTTCATTGTGAAGTCACGACGTAACATGTCTTCTTCGAGCGATACACCGAGTGCGACATGGTCCGGACGTCTTGAATCTGAATATGATCCTTCAGACCGAAATGTCGTCACTTCGAACGGATGATGGTCGATGATGACCGTGACCGTTCCATGTTCGATACCGGTCGGGACCGATTTCGGGAACAGTGCCATCACTTCTTCCGGGAAGAGGGACGTGGCCAAATCGATATCATCGGGCAAATTTCCAAGGACATAGTCCCGAACGGCTCCGCCAACGATGTACGCCTCGCCGCCATGTCTTTCAATCGTCTCAATGATCTGTTTTGCATACTCCCATTCTGTCATGATGTCACCACCTGTTCATACAAGCGTTCATATTGTGTCACGATGTCTTGTGAGGCGAATCGTTTTGATTTCACCAACCCGTTTTGTCTGAAACGCTCCTGTAACGTTGTATCTTTCAACAGCTGTTGCATCGCCATAGCGGCTTTCGTTGCATCACCTCGCGGAACGACGAACCCGTCCTCGCCGTCCGTGATCACTTCAGGTAGTCCGCCGGCGTCACTGACGACCGACGGGACTCCCGTTGCCATCGCCTCGAGTGCCACAAGTCCGAACGCCTCTTTGTCTGATAAGAGAACATGAACGTCACTAATGGAGAGCAGTGCAGCGACTTGCTCTTGTTTCCCGGCAAAGATGACTTGATCTTCAAGCCCCATCTCCGTCACGAGGCGGCGCATGGCACCCATGAGCGGGCCGTCTCCGACGAGTAACAGTTTTTTATTTGGAACATCCATCTGATTGAACGCATCGAGGACGAGGTCGACGCGCTTGACGGGACGGAAGTTTGAAATATGGATCACGACCCGGTCGTCTACTGTCAAGCCGTATCGTTCCCGTAAAGTCGGGTCGAATTGTGGGGTGTATACCGATTCATCAATAAAGTTGTGAATGACTTGAATCGGCAAATTGCTAGCAATCCGTTCCTCCGTCTCCCGTTTCAAACTGTGCGAGACAGCCGTAATCGCGTTAGATTGGCGCAACCCATATAAAATCGCCGGTTTCAATTCCTCATCCTCACCGAGAACGGTGATATCGGTTCCGTGTAGCGTCGAGACGATCGGCGTCTTCACACCGGCCATCTCCCGACCGAGCGCGGCACACACGGCATGTGGTACGGCATAATGCGCATGAATGACATCAAGACCGAATGACTGGATGACACTCGCGATTTTCGCGGAGAGTGTCATATCGTACGGCGGATAGCGAAAGACCGAATATTGGTTGATTTCGACTTGGTGGAACGTGATATTCGGATGATAGGCGTTCAAACGAAACGGCATACTGCTCGTAATGAAATGAACGTCATGTCCTCGGTCTGCAAGCTTCATGCCGAGTTCCGTCGCTAAAATCCCCGAACCACCGACAGATGGATAACACAGAATTCCGATTCGATACGTCATGTGAGCTCACCTGCCCGTTTCACGACATACGGTCGCACGCGTTTCAACCCTTCCGCATACGACACGCCAATCAAACTCCCAAAATGGCGTTCACGGGCAATGACCCGTTCCACGTATGCATCGGTGAGCGGTGTTTTCACCCCATCGACTGGAGTGAACTGGCTTGCGTAACATTGGAGTGCCCGTGTCTTCACTTCAATCGTGTCACTAATATCCACGCATACATCCGGCTCAACATGTGCATTGATCATATATTGATACACACTTTCTGGTCGATATGCCGGAAGCTCCGGTAAATATTTTCGAATACCCGCGTTGAATAACGCCTCTGTCACGAGATAAGCGCATGCCGCATGGTCGGGATGGCGGTCGACTTCATATGGATACAATAAGTGCGTTGGACGCTCACGTCGAATCAAGGAGACGATTGCCTTGAGCTGTTCTTCTCCCCCGTCAATTCCCCGGTCTTTAAATCCGAGATTGATTCGACGGACACCAAGCACGTCATCTGCCATACTGGCTTCTTGTTGTCTCGTTTCTACATCACCATTTGAAGAAAGTTCCGCTCTCGTCAAATCGACGTAAACGACCTCAATCTTCTCTTTCGTCCATTGGGCGGTCATCCCTGCAATCCCGATCTCGATATCATCTGGATGTGCCCCGATGGCTACTACTTTCATTTACATCACCTCTTCTTTGAAAAGTATAGCCGACTCGTTTCTGAATGTCATATGTTCAGGGTAGTCAATCGAACTGTTTTTCGAGTACTCTATCTAAGGGGAGGTGAACCTAATGACGGTACAATTACCGATTCGTGTTCGAAATATTATTTTCATCTTAATAGGTTCTTTTATTTTTGCATTCGGCGTTTATCACTTCAACGTCCAAAACAACTTGGCAGAGGGTGGGTTCACCGGGATCACCTTGATTCTACGTGGTCTCTTTGATATCTCGCCTTCCATCACGAACTTGGCGTTAAATATCCCGCTCTTTTTCATGAGTTATAAGTTGTTAGGTCGAACGACTTTCGTTTATACACTTATCGGGACGTTCTCATTTTCACTTTGGTATGCACTCATCGCTAAATATTCTACACTCGTCATCGACCTGACGGATGACATGGTGCTCGCAAGTTTGTTTGCCGGTCTCTTTATCGGAGTCGGACTCGGAATCATCTTTAACAATGGCGGAACGACTGGTGGCGTCGATATCATCGCGCGACTCGTACAACGCTATATCGGCTGGTCGATCGGAAAGACGTTCCTCATCTTTGACTTCTTTGTCATCGTTCTCAGTTTGACGTATCTCGATATCCGCGAGGCGATGTATACGCTTCTCGCTGTCTATATCGGGGCACGTGTCATCGACTCGATGCAAGAAGGAACGTATGCCGGTAAGGCGGCGATGATCATCAGCGACCACCGGACTGCCATCGCCGACGGTATTCATGCGACGATGAATCGCGGCACGACAAGACTACTTGCCAAAGGTGGCTATTCGAACCGTGAACTTGAAGTATTGTACGTCGTCGTCGGGCGAAATGAAGTGAATCGCTTGAAGACGATCGTCAAACAGATTGATCCTCATGCGTTCGTCACATTCCATCACGTCTATGAAGTGGGCGGTGAAGGCTTTACGTTCGATGAGAATCGAATGCCGCTGAAATAAGCAAAAAATCGCCTCGTTCATAGTAATGAACGGGCGATTTTTTATGGCTCGATGTTGAGCACCTCGACTTGAATCGTGCCTCCGGGCGTTTCAACTTGAATCGTTTGACCAATTGTCGCCCCCATCAAACTACGACCGAGTGGCGATGTCATCGAAATAGTTCCTCGTTCTAGATCTGCTTCTGCCTCACTCACGATTCGATAGCTCTCGGTCTCCTCGTCGCCTTCACGAATCACGACCCGATTCCCGAATGTCACGACTTCCGACTGTTCGGATTCGACGATTGTCACGTCGGCAAGCAGGCGCTCAAGGTCTTGATAATCCGCCTCTACCCGCTCATATTCCCGTACTGCCTCAGTATAGGTCACATCTTCTCGAAAATCACAAAATTTCCGCGCCGTACGTATACGTTCACGTGCATCCGTCCTGTCTTGCTTTAACATGGCTAGTTTATTTTTCAATTGCTCATGACCGTTCTCTGTCAGTTGCAGTTTCATCAACAACATTTCCTTTCATCAAAAAATAAAAAAATCCCGCCGATTTTGACGGGATTTCGTTCTACTCCTCACGTGGCATAAACACGATGAGTGCCAAACGGATAAGTTCGGCAACCGCAACGAGCGTAGCAGCCACATACGTCCATGCTGCGGCATTCAATACTTTCCGTGCGCCAGACTCTTCTGTCGCCGTCACGATTCCGTGTGACGTCAACTGAGCCATCGCCCGTTTCGAAGCATCGAACTCGACCGGTAACGTGATCAATTGGAACACGACCGCCCCGAGCATCATGATGACACCGAGTTGTGCCAATCCGAGTGCACCGAACAAGAAACCACCGAGTAACAATGGGAACGACAAGTTCGACGTGATGTTGACGACTGGAACAAGACTATGTCGAACGCGCATCATCTTGTAGTCCGTCGCGTCTTGAATGACATGACCGATCTCGTGGGCCGCAATGGCCGCCGACGAAATCGTCGATCCTTGATACACTTCACGAGAGAGACGGACGACTTTATTGACCGGGTCATAGTGGTCACTCATGAGTCCATCGACCATCTCGATTCGTACGTTGTGGACACCGTTCTGTTTCATGATGAAGTCAGCGACTTGTGCGCCTGTGACACCGCTTTGAAGCGGTTGTTTTAAGAACTGTTTATACGTGCTTTTCACTCGCATCTGGGCCCATAAAGGGATGAGCATAATCAGTGCAAGATAGAAAATATAGCCACCTAATGACATTTTCTATTTCACCTCTGCGTGTATTTGATAATTTGATTTTACATTCTTATGAACTTATTTTCAAGCGAGGGGCGTAGAACGAACGCATATCCCATAAAAAAACATAATCCCGTTAACCAAAACGAGCCGTAGCCAATCCACATGATATGTTCCGCGAGTGACGGATAGCGCGGCCACTGACCGAGCACGTAATCGACCACGTCATTATGAATTACCCAAATCAATGAACAGACAAACGAAGTAATGGTCCATTTCATAAACGGTGCATAGATGAGTGCCTGAAGCGCCATCGCTCCATGAGAAACCATCAACATGACCGCCATTAAGATGGTGATGGTCGGTGCATCCGCGGGTAACGTTCCTAAAAACATGATATTCATGATGACGGCCCAGACGCCGTATTTGATTAAGGTAATGAATGCAAGCGTCTCGAATAATGGTGAACGCTTCTTTACGATCCATAATCCGAGGATAATCGTAAAGAAGAGGGATGCTGTCGGGCTGTCCGGGACAAACGGCCAATAGACGTATGGTGTGTCTCGCAGCTGAGGCTCATACCAAATATAACCGTAAATCGTACCGCCTAAGTTGATCACAAATAATAGCGTCAGTACGATTCGATTCATTAAGAAAGTGTTTAAAAACGTCGGGTTCATGTTCTCAATCCTTTTTTCTTCAGTTTATCGCAATACGAATACATAAGTAAAAAAGTGTAGCCTGGTTTCTCAGGCTACACTTTATGGCTTACTCGTTATTTTCGCCGCCCTCACCATATGAAGCGATGAATTCAGATAGTACTTGTAAATCTTCAGGTGAGCCGTCCCACTGACCAGCAGGCATCGTCCCAATCCCGTTTACAGCGATATCCGCAATCTCTTCAGCTGTGTACTGTGTTCCGACGAGTGCTGGAGCTGCTGCTCCACCTTCTAGGTTTTGACCGTGGCAGTTCACACAAGATTGAGCTGAATAAATCTCATATCCTGGTGCAGCTGTATCAATTTCAGGACCTTCACCTGGAATTTGAAGTTCACCTTGAGCGTGGACTTGATCCCAGTGTGTCGTTTGAACAGATTCCCAAGTCAAGTAGAAGACCGAGAGAATACCGAGCAACATGAAACTGATGGCGACTGGACGTTTCGCCGGACGACGCTCGAGACCTTGGTCAAGCCAAGGTGCGATGAGAAGTGCCGTGAACGCCAAACCTGGAATGATGACCGTACCAAGCAAGATCCAGTCTCCTGCAGCGAATTGATATTTGAGTAATTGATACAAGAACAAGAAATACCAGTCCGGTAATGGAATGTATGACGTGTTCGTTGGATCGGCGATATTTTGAAGCGGTGGTGCTTCGACGATTGTCAAAGCGATGAAGCCGATCAAGAAGACCGACCCTACCATCCACTCTTTAAGCAAGAAGTTCGGCCAAAACGCCTCTGTGCGTCCTGGGTATTCTGAATAGTCTTTTGCAATGTTTTGTTTCCGATTCGAGATTCCTACTCGAGAGTCGGTTACAAATTTCATCCCTTTACCGCGATGCATATCGTTTCTCCTCCTTTTTCTCCTTGAATCGGCTTATAGCGGTCCAGAAACCCCTTGTTTACGAATCATCAAGAAGTGGGCTCCCAATAGTCCGAACAATGCCGCCGGTAAGAAGAAGACGTGGATGGCGAAGAATCGTGCGAGCGTGCTCGCCCCGACAATCTCACCACCGGCGAGAAGTGTCTTCGCAATACCACCGATGACCGGTACACTTTCAGCAATTTGAAGCGTAACTTTCGTTGCGAACAATGCTTTCATGTCCCATGGAAGCAAGTATCCTGTGAGTCCAAGCGCCAAGACGACGAAGAACAAGAGAACACCGACGACCCAGTTAAGCTCACGTGGCTTCTTATACGATCCCGTGAAGAACACGCGGAGCGTATGTAAGAATAACATGACGATTGCAACGGATGCGCCCCAGTGGTGCATCCCACGAACGATTTGTCCGTGTGCGATTTCATTTTGCAAATAGTATACCGACGCGTGCGCGTTGATGATATCTGGTACATAGTACATCGTCAAGAACATCCCTGAAAGGATTTGGATGACGATTGTAAAGAACGTCAAACCACCAAAACAATAGACAAATGCAGAGAAGTGATGGGCAGGGTTGACGTGTTCTGGTACTTCGTGGTCTGCGATATCGCGCCAAAGTGGTGTGATGTCTACGCGCTCATCGACCCAATCATAAATTTTTTGTAACATCGACTAGTCCCCCTCTCACTTCTGTGAAATTGGGCTACCTAGGTATAGGAAGCCATCTTTTTCTTCTTTTTCATAACGTGCAAGTGGTGCTGTTGGTGGTGTACCCGGGATGTTCGTTCCATCTTTTTCGTAACGTCCTAAGTGACACGGACAGAAAAATTCTTGTGGACGAGTCGGATCACCCGCAAAAGCTACCTGACAGCCGAGGTGTGTACAAATCGGAGAGAGTGCGATGATTTCGCCACTTTCTGTTTTGTATACCCATGCTGAGAGCGTTTCTTCAAATTCGTACCAAGCATCTTGTGTTTGTTTCTTAAAGTCGACACGTTGCGGCTCAGTCGTGATGTCATCAAGACTCATTACTTTTACTTTGTCGCCTGCTCCAGATTTTTTCAAAACCGGATCAATCGCAAAGTTGACCATCGGACTGATCAATGTTGCCGCCATAAAGCCACCTACTCCAGTCA
This sequence comes from Exiguobacterium sp. s189, assembly GCF_018617615.1. NCBI lineage: Bacteria > Bacillati > Bacillota > Bacilli > Caryophanales > Exiguobacterium > Exiguobacterium sp. s189. Next base: position 172,268 of record NZ_JACSKM010000002.1, read on the forward strand.
GTGTGTACGTTAAGAACTGACGGCGCGTGACTTTTGACCCATTTTGAGCCATTTCGTTCCCCCCTCATTCGTGTGCATAACCCCATAATTCTTTATGCATTCTTCACAAAAATTTCTCACTCAACAAAATAGTATATCAATAAAACCTCTACGTCAACCGCTTCATGTCGCCATCCAACGGCTCGAAAGTTCCGTGATAACTTGTGTCGCAAAATTTTGAACCATCGTGTGCGCCTGATCGCTCGACATCGCTCCTAGCGCAAGCGGTGGTACGAACAAAATCGGCAAATCATATGGCTTGAAACGGACGTCTGACGCAATAAACAAAACGTGAGAAAAACCGGATGATTCCGCTTTTGCCACCACATCTTTCGCTAGTTCCACACCAGCTTCCACATCGGTGTAACTGAGCGTTGGGCTGAGCATCGTCCGACCAGATAATTGACGTTCTGTCTCAACCGTGACGGCATGAATCACTTCATAGCTTTCGGCTTTACGAACCATATCCTCACCAAACGCCAATTCTGCGAGCGGAACGATGAGCGTATCGACGTATTGTCGTTCGGCAATCGAGCGCAGTGCCCCTTGACTATCGAACCTCATCTTTTCCCTCCTCTCCAACTTATCTCATCATGTCTATTGTATCGTACATGACTTCGTTCACGTTTCAAACTTATGAACGAACTGTGAAATAATTGTGTATTCCTACGTTATTAATATACCAAAAAACAAGCGCCAACCGGAACGGAAGCGCTTGTTTTTTTCAAAATAATTTAGATTCACGTACTTGGTGGAGTTGACTCGTCAAATTGCGGAATAAGTTCTCGTCCCGACGGTCGAGTGCTTTATCGATTTCAATCAATAAACGCTCTTCTTCGAATTGGGCAACGGAAGCTTGAATGACCGTCTGAGCAGAAGACGATACTTCATCTTTCACTTCCGCCACCGGTTCAAACGGATTTTGCTCCACGATGTCGATCCAATTCTCATCAATCATCATGCCTTGAAAATTCAATTCCACATAAATTGGCCCATCGTGCAGACGGATGTCATGATAAGCCTTTTCAGGATTCATGGTCACAAGGTCTCCCCGTCGATATCGAAACGGTTCACCGTCAAATCCGTACGCCGTCATCACAAGACTTCGTGGCGAGACCGAGGCGTTTGTTACGAAATGAACGTTGCCAAGCTTATCCGGATGTCTCAACCAGTAGTCAAGAATCCATTTCGCTTCACGTTTCCGAAGTGTATGATGAGCGACAAATCGCTTCAAAAAATTCCGTTTCCGCTCGACCATCTGACCTCATTCCCTTCCCTTTATCATTCTACGTCATCAGACAATTGTTCGAGCTGGTCTTCGAGCACTTGGCGATCTTCAAGATCGACCACTAGTGCAAGCGATTGCTCGACCACACGTCTCGCGTCTTGTCTACGACCTTCCTCTATCAACAGTGTAGCCCATTCTGTCACAAATGACACGTCCTCTTTCATCATCGGCTCAATCGAGGCATATAAACTGACAGCTTCGTCATATTCCTCGAGCTCATATTTCGCCTTCGCCTTGTACCAAGTCATCAGCGGGGACGTCGTATGATCTTCGAGTGCATCTATTGTTTCGAGGACGTCATCGATTTCTCCTGCTTCGAATAAAATCGATAAGATCAATTCTGTCGCTTGTAGTGATTCCGGATTCAAGACGAGTGCTTCTCGAAGCTCTTTAACGGCCCCATCGCGATTACCGAGTTTGAGGAGCAATTTCGCTTTGACGTGACGAAGTTCGTCATTATAGTCGTCGCGCGTGATTCCTTGATCGACGATTTCAAGCGCTTCTTCCGTCTGTCCATTCGCGTCCAATGCTTCGGTGTAAGGAAGGTAGAGCGAGGTAAAGTCCGGGTCCATCGCCTGAAGCTCTTTAAACTGCTTGATGGCAACTTCCTCCCGACCGATTCGATGTGCTGTCATCGCATGTCCGAAGACGGTATTTAAATTACGATGTGTTGCTTTTTCATACTCGTCGAGCGCTTCTTCGAACGACCCAACCATTGTGAGTGCTTCCGCATAGTCCGCTTGATAATCGATCTCGGACGGCAAATTCATTTTAGGTAAACGTGCATAGAGCGGGATGGCCTGCTCGAACGACCCGGTCGATGCGTACAATTCCGCCAACCCATAGATGAGTAATGGTTCGTCTGGATTCTTTTCAAGAGCTTCCATCAATTTTTTCACGGCCACCTCATCGAGCCCCTGAGATTGATACAAATCAGCTAATAAGACGAGACTTCTCACTTGCGTCTCCGCGTCATCTGACTTGACCTTCTCTAAAACAGCAATCGCCTCTTCTTCACGGTCACTGTCTAAATATGCCTCTGCAAGTGAAAGGGCGACGTTTGGGTCACCTTCGTAATCCACGTACAATTTTGAAAGGACTTCTGTCGCTCGGTCGGCAAGACCAAGCTCTAAATACAAATCAGCAATCGCTAAGCGATCATCATCCGACCCGTCTTTCTCAAGTTCTTCTATATGCGCAAGAGCATGTTCAGTCTCTCCTGATTCAAGCATCTCGATAATATGTGTTAATGCTGCTTCATCTAGCATGTTTCGTCCTCCTGGCCTTCGGTTTGTCGTTATTCTATCTCACGTTGAATCTGTTGTAAATCTTGACGGAAGCCGGGATAGCTGACATCGGACGCATCAATGCCTTCAATCTGGATCGTTTCATCCGTGACGAGTGTAGCGACTTGTAACATCATCGACAGACGATGGTCACCATGAGCCGAGACGTTTCCGCCATGAAGACGACTCGGTTTTACGATAAATCCATCCTCTTTTCCAACGATGTCCACCCCCAATTTTCGCAACTCCGAGACGACCACATCAATCCGGTCCGTCTCCTTCACTCTCAGTTCTGCTGCGTCTTTCACGATTGACGGAGAATTTGCCTGTGAAGCGACGAGTGCGAATAACGGCAACTCATCGATTTGTGACGGAATCATATCTCCTTCTACGACCGTGCCAGACAGTTCACTTGTCGTCACCGTGACGTCACCGACCAATTCCTCCCCGATGGTTCGTTCATTGGAGATGATGACGTGTGCCCCCATCCGTTCGAGCGTCCGCAAAAATCCGATTCGCGTCTCATTCAAACAGACGTCCGTCGTCGTGACGGAGCTATTCGGCACGATGGCCGCCCCTGCCCAGAAGAAGGCAGCCGACGAAGGGTCTGCCGGTACATCGACCGTCGCGCCACTTAGTCGAGAAGGTTCGACACGAATGATTCGTTCCCCTTTTTCCGCATCAACAGTGAGCTGCGCCCCAAAGAGCGGCAACATTCGCTCGGTATGGTCTCTAGACAATATCGGCTCACGAACAATCGTCGTCCCTTCCGCACGTAACCCGGCAAGGAGGACAGCCGATTTCACTTGGGCGCTCGCTACCGGTAACGTATAGTCGATGGATTGTAGCGTTTTTCCTTCAATCACGATCGGCGCCAGATCACCTTTCACGTCCGCTCCCATTTCACGGAGTGGTGCGTTGACACGTCGCATCGGACGTTTTGACAATGACTCATCTCCCACGAGTTCAAATGACCCATCATACCCCGATAAGAGTCCAATCAACAAGCGCATCGTCGTCCCTGAGTTCCCGCAGTCTAATCGTGCCGAACGCGGTGACTCGATCCCCGTGATGAGGAGTTCGTCTTGTTTTTCAATCACTTCTGCTCCGAGTGATCGAATGATGTCAAGCGTAGAGCGACAATCGGCCCCGAGAAGTGGATGCACGACGCGCGTCGTCCCAGTCGCCATCATGCCGAATAAAAGCGCACGATGAGTGATCGACTTATCACTCGGCACACGGATTGAACCGTTTAAACTCATCATTCCCACCATCCTTTCATCTGTTCAAATGTATGTTCAAGGTGCTCGAGCGGCACAGATTCAACGACAATCGTGTCACGGAGCAAGACGAACCGAATTTCGCCATGACGATTCTTTTTATCCCGAACCATTTTTTCGACATATTGCTCGAACGGTTTCCAGTCAATCGGTGTGACATCGTTCAGACGAATCCAATCAAACAATCGTTTCGCCCGTGTCTCGTCTCCCGATAGTAAAAAGGCAAACACCATCCCGTGTAACACCGCTTCTCCGTGAGGGATACGGTACGCTTCGACGGACTCAAGCGCATGACCGAACGTATGCCCGAAGTTCAGCCAAGCGCGAATACCTTGCTCTTGCTCATCTTTCTCGACAACTGCTCGTTTCACTTCAATGCCACGAGCTAGCCATGTGATCCAATTCAATTCGTCATGTTCAGAAAGAGCGGAAAACAAGTCGTCCTCGAAAGAGGATTCGAGGACGTAACGTGATAAATACGCATGTTTCAATAGTTCACCGAGACCGCTCCGAACTTCCTGAACCGGTAAGGTATGAAGACGAGAAACATTATAATAGACACCGATTGGTTGATAGAATGAACCGATCGCGTTTTTCGCAAACGGATGATTGACGGCCACTTTACCACCGACAGCCGAATCATGTGCCAAAATCGTTGTCGGGACTTGTATGTAAGGAACACCACGCATGTAGACACTCGCTAAAAAACCAGCCAAATCACCGATCATCCCGCCACCGAAAGCGACAATCAGAGTATGACGGTCGCATCCGTGTCTCAATCCTTCTGTGACGAGCTGTTCGAGTTGCGATAACGACTTCGACGCATCACCCGCCTTGACGACAGATGAGACGACGCATGGGTGAACTTGCTCCAACTTTGCAAGGAACGATTCCCCGTAAAGTGCGTCGACCCGTTCATCCGTGACGACCCAGAGCATCGGGTAACGTGACCAATCATTTGTTTCCATCCAGCGGTCTTGATTGTCGACGACAACCTGATACGGGGTCGATGCCGCGATTGGAATGGTCACCATACTCGTAACTCCTCTCGATACTCATCGATTCGGTGTTTTATTCGGTCCATCGTATCGTGACCGAACGTCTCACATACTTCCTTCGCCATTTCAAACGCAATGACCGCCTCGACGACGAGTGATGCTGCAGGAACAGCACACGAATCGCTCCGTTCGATTTGAGCGAGGAATGCCTCTTTCGTATCAATATCGACTGATTGAAGAGGCTTATAAAGTGTCGGGATTGGTTTCATGACGGCTGAACAGATAATCGGCATACCCGTTGTCATCCCACCTTCAAAGCCACCGAGATGATTACTGAGTCGGGTATATCCTTCGTCTCCATATGCAATCGGGTCCATCACTTCAGAACCGGGACGGTATGCCATTTCAAAACCATCTCCAAACTCCACGCCTTTAAATGCGTTGACACTCAACACCGCCTGCGCAATTTTCGCATCCAATTTTCGGTCGTACTGCACATATGAACCTAGACCAGGTACGACACCGTGCACTTCCGTACAGACGATGCCGCCAATCGAGTCTCCATTCGCCTTGGCTTCATCGATGCGACGCATCATCCGCTCAGCAGCTGCTTCGTCAAGCGTCCGAACGGGTGAGGCGTCAATCACTTCTTTTGCTTCTTGGAGCGATTCAAATGTACGTATCTCTGCCCGTTCTCCACCAATCACTTTGACGTAACTGAAGAGCGACACCCCGACTTGTTGAAGCAATTGTTTACAAAAGGCACCGACCGCGACGCGTGCCGCCGTCTCCCTTGCGCTCGAGCGTTCCAAAACATCCCGCAAATCGCGATGGTCATACTTCATCCCACCGACCAAGTCGGCATGCCCTGGTCTCGGTCGCGAGACTCGGCGCTTGATTTCGACATCATCTTCGATTGGCTCGGCTTGCATGACGTGCTTCCAATGGGTATGGTCTTTGTTCTCAATCCAGAATGTGATTGGTGCGCCTGTCGTTTTACCGTGACGTATACCAGAACGAACATCTACTTGGTCTGACTCGATTTGCATGCGACGTCCTCGGCCATATCCCGACTGACGTTTTTTCAACTCTAGGTTTATTTGATCTAAATCTATAGCGAGACCGGCAGGGGCACCTTCAATGATGACCGTCAGTCCCGGACCGTGTGATTCACCAGCTGTCAAATAGCGCATCTGTTCACCTCATCCATCTATTTTTTCGTAAAAGAAGCTTTGTTTCATCGCATAGCCGTAACGCTTCGGCTGGAAGATTTGTTCGGTTCCACCGACAAACAAGATTCCTCCTGGACGAAGGGCACGTTGAAACGACGTATATACTTTTTCTTTCGCTTCTTCCGTAAAGTAAATCAATACGTTTCGACAGACAATCAAATCAAAGTTCCGTTCATACACGTCCGCTAGTAGATTGTGTTTTTTAAACGTCACGAGTTGTTTGATTTCATCCGAAATGAAATAGTCGTCTCCACGACGCGTAAAGTATCGGTTTTTAAACTCATCTGGCAAGTCGATCAGTGCACGTTCGTGATACTTCCCTTGTTTCGCCTTTTCAATGACGAGATCATCTAAATCAGTGGCCATAATGGAAAATTGAGAAGGTGCCAGATGTTTAGACAACAGCATGGCGAGTGAATAAGGTTCTTCTCCTGTCGAGCACGCTGCACTCCACACGCGGAGCTTCCCTTGACTCGAACGAATCAAGTGAGGCAGGATATCTTCTTCAAGCTGTTGCCAACGTATCGGATTGCGATAAAACTCACTCACGTTAATCGTCATTCTGTCAAGGAACTCTTCATAGAGCTGGCGATCTGTATCCATCGCCTTTAAGTATTCAAGGAACGACGCGTATCCCTTCTTTTCGCGTAAGGCGACCATCCGACGCTTCATCTGCGCCTCTTTATATAAATTCAAGTCAATTCCAGACTTGATATAAAACTTTTTTACGAAGATGGCATAATCATTCATCACCAATTTCAACCTCAATTCTTTCTCATTTCCTCTTTCTTCTGACCACATGCTTTTAAAAGGGAATCAAAAAAAGGACAGGTTTCCCCGTCCCTTCGAAAAGTCATGAAACGTGTGAGGCAACTCCTGCGAACCAAAGTGCCAATTCGCGCTCCGCGCTGTCCACACTATCAGAACCATGAATTACGTTTTGTGACATCGTCGATGCAAAATCACCACGAATCGTTCCAGGTTGTGCATCAAGCGGCTTTGTCTTCCCGATCATGAGACGAGAGACGGCTACGATGTCTTCCCCTTCCCATTCCATCGCGACGACCGGACCAGAAGTCAAAAACTCAACCAATTCACCAAAGAACGGCTTTTCTTTATGCTCTGCATAGTGTGCCTCTGCGACCTCAACTGACGGTGTCACCATTTCGAGACGGTTCAATGTATATCCTTTGTTTTCAAAGCGTGAGATGATTTCCCCAATCAATCCACGTTTTACCCCATCCGGTTTAACCATTAAAAATGTCTTTTCCATTCCCCAAATCCCCCTAAGTCAATAAATGTGTACGTTGTACGTATTTAGTGTACACGCTCCTGCACATTTTTGAAAGGGGTTACATGGGCATTTACCATTTACGCTTCCCGATATATTGAGCGATTTCAATCAAAGATCGTTTGTCAGGCACATCTGGCAACCCATCGAGTCGTCGGATGGCGCGTTCAACGTATCGGTCAATCGTGCGTTGGCTTCGTTCTAACGTTCCATTTCGTTGCACTTCACGAACAAGTGATTTCGTCTTCTCCATGTCTGTCGATGCACTCACTTGACGGAGACGCTCGTAAAAGGTCGGGTCCTCCGATGAATAGAGCAGCGGCAATGTCTTATGCCCATGCCTTAAATCTTCTCCGACCGGTTTCCCGAGTTGGAAACTCTTTGCCGTGAAATCGAGTAAGTCATCGGTCATTTGGAATGCCATCCCAATGTCGTATCCGAATAGGCTTAGCTGTTTGACGACTTGAGGTGACGCCCCTGAAATAACAGCACCTGCCGCACAACTCGTCTCAATCAAAAGGGCTGTCTTTCGTGCAATTCGATCTAAATATCGCTTAGGTGATTGACCCCAGTCATATTGATCTTGGATTTGATTGATTTCGCCGACACAAATTCGTTCCATCGTGTCCGCCATGATTCGCATCACTTCCGGGGAATCGATTTCGGATACGAGACGAATCGCCTCTCCAAATAACGTATTTCCGGTATACATCGCAACGGTCTCATCATAACGCTCCATGACGGTCGGTTTCCCCCGACGCAGCATCGCATCATCGATGACATCGTCATGAACGAGCGATGCCATATGAATCAACTCAAGACTTGAGGCAACTTTCGTCAAACGGATATCTTTCGTCTCACCGAATCCCGCGCTCAATAAAACGAAAGCTGGTCGGATGCGTTTACCACCAGCATCGAGTAGTTGGCGAGATGCCGATTCAATAACAGGGTGGTCCGTCCTGACTCGAGTTGATAAAAATTGATCGATTTGATCAATCTCTCGGTTCATGTGACGGTAAAGTCGCTTCAAAGACATGTTTCACCACTTCTTTCCTAGATGCATGGCACATGCACCTCCGGAGAATGTCTTCACTTCGACTTGTTCGAACCCGGCATCTTCAAACATGCGTTTAAGCGCCAGACGGTCAGGAAACTGATCGGTCGATTCTTGTAACCATTTGTATTGGTCGTATGATCCGGCGAATACTTTTCCGAACAGAGGCATGACGGTCCCAAAGTAGAATCGATACAATTCTTTAAAGACGGGTGCCGTCGGTTGACTCGTTTCAAGACAGACGACCGTCCCACCCGGTTTTAAGACGCGATGCATTTCACGCAAAACCGTCATATAATCCGGAACGTTCCGCAGTCCAAATCCGATTGTGACGTAATCGAACGAATGATCCCCAAACGGTAGCGCCATCGCATTTCCGTGTAGTAATTCAATCGTCGGCATTGATTTTACTTTTTCCTCTCCCACTTTCAACATATTCTCTGAAAAGTCGAGACCTTTGACGACCCCCGTATTCCCTGCAGCTTCAGCCAATTGAATCGTCCAGTCGGCTGTGCCACAACAAACATCTAAACATTTAGCCCCCGGAAAGACGTTCATTTTCTTCATCGTTGTCCGACGCCACCATTTGTGAAGTCGGAAGCTGATAATCGAGTTCATCGTATCGTAGCTCGGAGAAATGGACTGAAATACTTCGTATACTTTTTGCTCTTTTTCTATCGGTTGCAACGCGTAACATCCTTTCCGTTCTAAGCGACCGCGTGCGCGAGCAACGTGTGAAGCTGCTCCTTTTGGTCCTGTCTGAGCGCTGTCGCTTTCTTATCAATCATTCGTTTCCCACTTGTTGTCAAATAAGGTTGTTCAATCAGTTCGGAAAGTGTTTGAATCAATCCGACGTTCGCTTCGATCCAAATGTTCATCGAGACGTTTTTATCGAGCAGTAATGTACATTTTGCAGCATTGACACGTTGTACAGACTGTCCGAATCGATCGCTATACGACGCTGGGAAAGCCGTCAAGATTTTATAAAACTGAGCCGAGGCAAAATCGCCCGCGAGCACTTTTAATTGGCGCTCTAGCGACCCTTTCGGACTACTGTTCACTTGATCATGTAATTCGAGCGCCTGATGAGCGAAATAAGTTGCCATCACGAGTTGTCGATGCTCAATCGATTCCAAATCAATCATCTCGACCATCCAACGAAGCAACAGCATGTCGACCGCTGGTACAACCTCGTGTTTCGTCAAATAGGGATGATTCATACGTTGTTGGATTTGACGAGCAAGGTCTGTGACAACGAATTCATTTGTCAACTGTTCCATGCTATCCCCCCTCGTCCACTTCATTGTCATTCTGACATAGTATAGCACATTTTTGTCACATTCACGTCATTCGAACTCGCAAACGAAACAAAAAAGCCGCCTTTCGGCGACTTATGTATTGCAGATTACTTGACCGCATCTTTGAGCGCTTTACCTGCTTTAAATGCAGGAACTTTGCTCGCTGGGATTTCGATATCTTCTTTTGTACGTGGGTTACGACCTTTACGGGCAGCACGTTCACGAACTTCAAAAGTACCAAAACCGATCAATTGAATTTTTTCACCGTTTTGGAGTGCTTCAGTGATAGATTCGAAAGTAGCTTCTACAACTACTGTAGCTTCTTTTTTCGAAACATTTGCTTTCTCCGCTACTGCTTGGATCAATTCAGTTTTGTTCATCACGATTCACCTCCTCTCACTAGGAGTTTACGGGATTAATCATATCGTACAAACGTTGATATGACAACATTTTTTGCGTGAATTCACGACATTCACCATCAAAACAAGCTCAGTTGTTTAAAAAAACAACTTCTCCTTGTTCATCTATTGTATAGCCTTGTGAATAAGCAGGGGCGAATGGAGCGTCTTCATACAGCAAATAACGAATGTCTTCGCCGATTTCTGGCGACTCATCCGTATTTCGAAGCGCTTCTTTCACGTCTTCTCGATAGTCCACAAATAGTTGTCCGGTACCGTCTACGTAGATTGGAAGTTCACGATCCGAGAACGGACTTGGGATGACCGGCTCTTCTGTGACAAATATTTTGTCGTAATCGAGCGTGAACTGGTTTTTTCCGAGCGAGCCATCGAACGGAAACTTCCCTTCTTTTGCCCGAAACGCATTAATGTTTGTCTGAAGCTGTTGAAGACGCTCCGATACACGCAAATCAATCAATTTGACGGTCGGTTCCGTTTCGACATCGACGAGAATATACTGGAACAACCCACCGCCCTCAAAGCTATTCCCTGGAGGGTCTGCTAAATATCCCGGTACGAGACGGGCAAACTCGATTGGATAACGCTCCATGAGCGGCGTTTCCGCTGGTTTTGTTTTAATGGGCAAGACGCCAGATTGTTCACGATATGCATCGACCGCACTTTGTACGGTATTCAATTGGTCTTCATACGGAATATTGTTAGCTCGTTCCGAGTCCGGAAACATGCATCCTGCCAACAAAGTCGTTAACAGTACGCTAACAGCGATAATGCTCTTTTTCATGGTCTATCCTCCCGTCGGTCCTGAGACGACGACAAAAATCATAATAACTGTCCCAAATAAGAAAATGATGAACGCAATCAGGCGCACAAGTGTCGCAAACCATCCGGTCAGTTTCGTGTGACTGATGGCGACCATCAGTGCAGCGATGGCAAAAGCACCAATCCCCGCAAATGAAATCCACATTTTGATGAGTGACGGTGTCACGTCTATCCCCCTACTTTCTCTATGTTCTCCAGACTTCAAGTGTAGCAAAAAAAAGCGAGGAACTGAACGAAAACGTCAGCTCCTCTCCAAAGTATTATTCTTCAAAATGAAATACTTGTTCCATCTCATGCTTTTGTGGGCGTCTCATAAGTTTTTTCACTTCATCATGAGGACTCTTTTCTTCAAATAGCACGTTATAGAGCGCTTCCGTGATCGGCATTTCGACGCCCGCTTCTTTCGCGAGCGAGTGTGCTGCCTCACAGGCACGGACACCCTCGACGACCATTCCCATGTTTCCAAGAACGTCTTCAAGCTTTTCGCCGCGTCCGATCGCATTGCCGGCCCGCCAGTTTCGGCTATGTTGCGACGTCGCTGTCACAATCAAATCCCCGATTCCTGTCAATCCAGAGAAAGAGGCCGGATTTGCTCCGAGCTTCACTCCAAGTCGAGCAATTTCCACAATCCCACGTGTCATGAGGGCAGCTTTTGCATTGTCCCCATAACCAAGTCCGTCGGTCATACCTGCAGCAAGAGCGATAATATTTTTAAGCGCCCCGCCATACTCGGCACCGACGACATCCGAGTTCAAGTAGACACGGAATTGATCGTTTGTAAGCAGCTCCTGCACTTCGTCAGCGACATCGAGGTCCTCACAAGCAATCGTGATTGTCGTCGGTTTCCGCACTGCAACTTCTTCAGCGTGAGTCGGCCCAGTCAAGACACCGATAGCCCGACGTTTCGACGGGTCGATTTCTTCCGCAATGATCTCCGAAAGGCGTTTGTGCGTTTTCGGTTCAATCCCTTTTGCGGCATGAACGATGGTGACCGGTTCCTTCAACATGGTGTTCAACTGTTTCGAGACAGGACGAATCGCCGAGCTTGGGACGACAAGGAAGACGATGTTGCGTCCGTCGAGCGCTTCCTTCAAATCTGTCGTGGCCCGAATCGATTCCGGTAACGGTGCGTCTTTCAAATAAAACGAGTTTGTATGAGACGAATTGATCTCGTCCACATGCTCTTGTTCACGTCCGTAGAGCAGGACGTCATGACCATTATCCGCTAATACGAGCGAGATGGCCGTTCCCCAACTTCCCGCTCCAATGACAGCTACATTTGCCATAAGTGGCACCCCCGTTATTAGTTTTTCTGACGAGCCACGATATGAATCGGCGTCCCGGTGAAGTCAAATGCTTTACGGATTTGATTATCTAGATAACGTTTATACGAGAAATGCAACAATTCAGGATCGTTGACGAACAAGACGAACGTCGGCGGCTCGATGGCAACTTGAGTCGCGTAGTTGATCTTCAAACGTTGTCCTTTATCTGTCGGTGTCGGGTTCATCGCGACCGCATCGACGATGACATCGTTCAATACGCTCGTCGAGATCCGACGACGATGTGTTTCTGCCACTTGCTTGATGACAGGCAACAATGTTTGCAACCGTTTCGACGTAAGTGCCGACAAGAAGACAATCGGTGCATAATCAAGGAACAAGAATTCTTTGCGAATTTCCTCTTCCATCTTCTTCATCGTCTTATCATCTTTTTCGACTGCATCCCACTTGTTGACGACGATGACAATCGCTTTCCCGGCTTCATGGGCGAGACCAGCAACACGTTTGTCTTGTTCGATGATTCCTTCTTCACCATCGAGGACGACGAGGACGACGTTCGAGCGTTCAATCGCCTTTTGCGCGCGCATGACGCTGTAACGTTCTGTCGATTCGTATACTTTTCCGCGTTTGCGCATACCAGCCGTATCGATGATGACGTACTCTTGTCCGTCACGTGTGAACGGTGTATCGATCGCATCGCGAGTCGTTCCAGCGATGTTTGACACGATGACACGATCTTCACCAAGGATCGAGTTCGTCAAACTAGACTTCCCGACGTTTGGACGACCAATCAACGAGAACTGAATGACGTCTTCGTTGTATTCAAATTCATCCTTTTCAGGAGCAAGTTCGAACACTTGGTCCAACAAGTCACCAAGTCCTAACCCGTGTGTACCCGAAATCGGGAACGGATCGCCGAATCCTAGTGAATAGAACTCATACATGAGATCTCTCATTTCAAAGTTATCCACTTTGTTGACGGCAAGGACAATCGGTTTATTCGAACGGAACAACAAGTTCGCTACTTCTTCATCGGCTGCTGTGATACCTTCGCGACCGTTCACCATGAAGATAATGACATCCGCCTCATCGATGGCAAGTTCAGCCTGATGACGCATTTGTACGAGCAATGGCTCGTCTCCTACTTCGATCCCACCTGTATCAATCAAATGGAACTTACGGTTGAGCCACTCTCCTGTACCATAAATACGATCACGTGTGACACCTGGTTTATCATCGACGATTGAGACACGATCTCCGATGATGCGGTTAAAAATTGTGGATTTCCCGATATTCGGGCGGCCAACGATGGCCACTGCTGGAATTCCCATAACAACACCTCACTAATCTTTCTATCAAAATTTCATCATTTCAACATTTCGAAACGCAACTTACCTATCATATCACAGGCAAAATTAAGTGACCATACAAAAAGAAGCGGGAGCCTGACTCCCGCTTGAACGATCATCTTATTTAGAGTCGTCCGAAGATTCATCACCTGTCAGTTCAGAGACAGAGAATCCTCCTTGGTCGCTGTATTCGTCGAGTAATGCTTGATCATCATCTTGACGAGTCGGTTCAGATGATTCGAGTGCACGCATCGACAATGAGATTTTCTTATCATCGAGATGAACATCTAATACTTTGACTTTCACTTCTTGGCCTTCTGATAACACTTCAGATGGCGTTGCGATGTGACGGTTCGCGATTTGCGAGATATGAAGGAGTCCTTCCACTTGTGGTGCGACCTCAACAAAAGCACCGAACGTCACAAGACGTTTGACAGTTCCTTCGATCACATCACCCGGTTGAATTTTCCCTTCAATCGTTTCCCACGGACCTGGTTGTGTCTCTTTAATCGAGAGTTTCACTTTTTCATTATCCAAGTCGAGACCAAGGACTTTCACTTTGACGCGGTCGCCTTCTGTTACGACATCGCTCGGCTTCTCAACACGGCTGTGCGCCATTTCTGAGATATGGACGAGACCGTCCACACCGCCGATATCAACGAACGCACCGAAGTCCGTCAAACGTTGAACCGTTCCTTCGATCACTTGACCGACTTCGAGCGATTCAAGCGTCTCTGATTTCTTGGCACTCATTTCTGCTTCGACAACTGCTTTATGTGACAAGATGACGCGATTTTTTTCGCGATCAATCTCGACGACTTTTACGGTAATTGGTTTGTTTAAATAAGACGAGAAGTCTTCGACAAAGTGACTTTCGACAAGAGATGCCGGGATAAATCCACGGATTCCGATATCGACGACTAGGCCACCTTTGACCTTATCTTTCACCATCACTTCAAACACTTCGCCCGATTCGAATTTCTCGACAATTCGATCCCATGCTGCTTCAGCATCGACGTCTTTTTTCGAAACGACCACTTCTTCGTCCGTGACTTTTTTAACTTTGACACGAATCTCGTCGTTCACTTGGAGTGATTCGTTTAAATCGTCTAGATGCATGCTTGATACTTCGCTAATTGGCAAAATCGCTTCGGTTTTATAACCGATATCGATCAGCGCTTGCTTGTCCTCGATTTTGACAACTGTTCCTGTCACAATTTGACCACGATTAATTTCAAAATCAGGCATATCTTTCATTTCTTCGACCATTCCAACACTACCCCCTCACGATGAGTACAAAAAGGAGCGCCCTGAGGCGCTTACACCTAGTATAAATCTCTTATAATTCCGAGAATTTGTCAAGGCGTTATGAAGATTGTACCTCTATTGAAAGAAGTTTAAACCTCAATTCCTCAAACCTATAATTACTTCGTGAATGAATGTTTCAAATAGAGGTCGGCAATTGTATCCATGATTAAGTCAGCCGCCTCTTGTGCGTTTGCCTTACGTTCCTTCAAAGGAGTCAAATCAATCGGCTTTCCAATGACAACACGCAATTTCGCACGAAACTTATATCTACCGATGATGGCAATCGGTAAAATGTGCGCGTCTGAACGCATCGCAAAGAAACCAACCCCGGCTTGCGCCTTTCCTAACGTCCCATCTTTTGAACGTGTACCCTCAGGGAAAATCGAGATGACCTCATCTTCTTTTAGCTTTTGAAGAACAACTCGTAGCGCCTGACGGTCACCTTCCCCACGCGATACAGGAATTTGTCCCGCACGATTCAAAATATGCTTCAATACAGGAACGCTGAAAAGTTCTTTTTTCGCAAAGAATCGTAATGGACGTTCTTTCGGAATCGCACATGCGAGAAGGACCGGGTCCCAGTTTGACTGGTGGTTCGAACAGACGAGGATCGACCCATCTTTTGGGACATGTTCGCGTCCGATGAATTCGACGCGAAACGATGCGCGTTGAATGATGTTCACGACGGCCCTAGCCATCCGATACATTCCAAACGGACCATTGTTCAACGGTTTACTCATGCTTTCACCTCTTCAATTAATCGTTCAATCGCCGAGACGACCCCATCAATCGACAACGTCGTCGTATCGAGATAATGAGCATCTTCAGCTTGACGGAGAGGCGCGACCTCGCGCTCTGAATCACGTTTGTCACGAAGAGCGATTTCTTCCTTCAACCGCTCGTAATCACTCGGGATTCCTTTTGACACATTTTCCTCATGACGACGGCGTGCTCGTTCTTCGACTGACGCGGTCATGAACACTTTCAAGTCTGCGTTTGGCAACACGTGCGTGCCGATATCGCGCCCATCCATGACGACACCGCCATGCTTCGCCAAATCACGCTGTAAATCCATCAAAGCATCCCGTACTTCCGATTGACGGGCGACAAAACTCACATTATTCGTCACTTCACTAGAGCGAATGACATCTGTCACTTCTTGTTCGCCATCGAATACACGTTGCCCTTCTTCAGATGGCACGAGACGAATCGACATGTTCTCGATCATCTTTGCAAGTGCGGGACCATCTTCAAGATTAATCTCTTCGTTTAAAGCACGATATGTGACTGCTCGATAAATCGCACCTGTGTCTATATAGACATAGCCCAATTGTTTCGCCAACGACTTGGCGATTGTACTTTTCCCGGCACCAGCCGGTCCATCTAAAGCAATTTGTAACGATTTTTTCATACAAAACGGGTATCGAGTGTGCCCGATACCCTCCTCCTCTCGGTCTATAATCCCGAGAACATCATAACAGTTTTTTATCTTGAAGAAAATACAGACCCTGTCCGCTTACGCGCTTCTAGTTGAACGCGGAAACAGTATCGTAAAATCGTCTCCTGATCGCGAGGCGTCAAATCTTCGAATGCCATAGAAAGCTCTTGTTTCACTTCTTGTTTATGTATACGTACTAAACGACTCTTCACACGAAAGAGTTGCGGCGTACCCTGCTCATCTTCAATTCGGAACACGACGATGAGTGATTCATTTATATCAACAGGCGCACGGTTCGCAATAATTTTCATGCCGCCAGCCGATACATCAAGCGACGTCGTTTCAAACGACTCGAAGTCTGCCCCATCCGCCGCAACAACTGTCACGTCAATCATTTCAGGGACGCGCAAATATTCACGTCGTTGAATTCGTTTGATTTTCTTTTCATCCGGCATCTTGAAAGCATAGCGAATTGTCATCTGCGCATCACTGATTCGCTTCGCAACTTTCGTATCAAATGCGAACAATTGGTTATCCCCTTTGAAAAAGTAAACACGCATCTCTTCTTCTTCATGTAAGAAGAAGGTTTTGAGCGTCGTCATGTCACTTGGTGATTCAATCCATACGATTTGATCCACAATGGCCGCAATCTTTGTTTTCCCCTCATTCCGTCCTTCTAATTCGATTCGTAATTCTTGTCCTTCTTTCAGCATACGCATGTTCCCCTTTATTTAAATTGACGACGATTGGACAGATTGGCTGCTCTTACAAGCAGAAGTGCAACCATCCATAAAATGACGATATAGAGCACGGCCGGCAACTTATGATTCGGTTCTAAAATCAAGATCAAATCAAACGTCCCGTGGATAACCGTTGCAGAAAAGACTGCCATAAACAGCCACACCCGCTCACGTGCCGAATGTTTGGCACGCCCCAAGCAATAGCCCATGACAACCGCAAACAATGCATGGCCGCTCACAGGTAAAATGGCGCGCCAAATCGCGATTTCTAATGAATCATACACCCATAAGTATAAAAAATTCTCTAACGTCGCAAAGCCTAATGAGCAGGCGACCGCATAGAGAATCCCGTCGTAGTAATCATCAAAGACTTTATGTATATATATTGTATAATAAATCATAAACCACTTAAAAAACTCTTCGAGTAAGGCAGTGGTGACATATGCCTGCCAAAACGGACCAGTCAGCACCCCTTCTTCAACGAACGCATATTGGATAAACATGATCGGGAAAACGAGAACGGCCCCGGCCACGAAAGAACGAATCACATATCCGAGCGGTTCTGCTTCCAATTCATGCCGAAGATAGAAGTAGGAAAGAAGGGCAAGCCCTGGTGCAACCGCAGACAAGGCGATTGCGATCATGACGCATCTCTCCTTTCTCTCATTAGCATACACTGAATTGTCTGAAAGAAAAAGTGTGTAACGCCTAGAAAATGGAAATATCCATAAAAATAATGAGGAGGTCATTTATGAATCATTTATTACTTATTCACACAGGCGGTACAATCGCCATGTCTCAATCCGGTACAGGACACGTCGAACCGAGCGATGTGAACCCAATCGACGCTACACTTCCGAAGGCGACGGACATCGCCCACATTACGACGAAGCATTTCTCAAATATCCCATCTCCACATATGACACCCGACAAAATGCTTGAACTAGCCCAATTCATTCAACATGAGTTGACACAGGACACGTATGACGGAGTCGTGATCACACATGGAACAGATACGCTTGAAGAAACGGCTTACTTCTTGCAGATTACGCTCGGTGCGCCTGTACCAATCGTCTTGACAGGAGCGATGCGTTCCTCGAATGAAGTCGGTTCAGACGGTGAATTCAATTTAATTACCGCTCTTCGGGTCGCAAAGAGTGAATCGGCTCGCGGAAAAGGCGTACTCGTCGTATTTAACGGAGAGATACACTCGGCCTTCAACGTCACAAAAACACATACGTCATCCGTCGATACGTTTAAGTCGGTTCATTTCGGAAACGTGGGTATGGTCACAAAGGATCACGTACTCATCTATAGTCAACCGGCAACGAGACAGCCTAAAATGATTCCGTCCATCTCAAAACGGGTAGCTGTGTTAAAAGTCGTTGCGGGAATGGAACCTGATTTGCTCGAATCGGTGATGGAACTTGGATACGACGGACTCGTCCTCGAAGTGTTAGGGCAAGGAAACGTCCCACCGACACTATTGCCGGCACTTGAACGTTTGGTCGAGGAAATTCCCGTCGTGATTGTCAGCCGTTGCTTTAACGGAATCGTCCAAGACGTATACGGGTATGCAGGTGGTGGGAAACAATTGAAAGAGATGGGGATCATTTTCTCGAACGGGCTAAATTCGCAAAAAGCTCGCCTGCGTTTACTCGTGGAACTCGAATCCGGCTCTTCTCAATCCGTGATGGAGCATAGCTTTAGTTTCCAGCAATAACCTTGCGCTTCCGCAGTCCCTTCCCTACAATGAGCAAAGAGGTGATTTTCAGTGAATAAACAAGCGATTATTGTGGGTGCTGGACCATGTGGTCTATCAGCGGCCATCGAGTTAGAGAAGATTGGGGTTTCTTGTACGGTAATTGAACGAGGAAATATCGTTGATGCAATCTATCGATATCCGACCCATCAAACGTTCTTTTCATCTGCAAACCTGTTAGAGATCGGGGACATCCCGTTTATCTGCAAAGATTTGAAGCCACGGCGACAAGATGCACTCGTCTACTATCGGGAAGTCGTCACCCGTACGGGATTGAACGTCCATCCGTTCGAGACCGTCGAATCAGTCGAGAAAATCGACAAACGATTTGTCGTGACGTCAAGACATGAGCGTCGTGGGGAGATCGTTCGTGAGGCAGATTATGTGATTTTAGCCACAGGATATTATGGACGTCCTCGTATGCTCGACGTACCTGGTGAAGAGTTACAACATGTCCATCATTATTTCCACGAGGCCCATCCGTACTATCGACAACACGTCACTATCATCGGTGGAAAGAACTCTGCAGTCGATGCGGCAATCGAACTCGAAAAGGCTGGAGCATATGTAACAGTGCTTTATCGCGGTGACTCCTATAGTCCTTCCGTGAAGCCATGGGTTCTGCCTAACTTCGATTCACTCGTTCGACATGAGAAAGTTCGAATGGAATTTGAAGCGACAATCGATCACATTACCGAAGACGGCGTCTATTATCATCAACACGGGGAAGAGAAGCACGTGTATGCCGATCACGTCCTCGCGATGACGGGGTATCAACCAGATCATCATCTTTTTGAAAATGCGGGAATCACAATCGATGAGGAGAGCGGTGTTCCGACGTTTGATGAGGAATCGTTCGAAACGAATGTCGAGCATTTGTTCATCGCTGGTGTTGTCGCTGCCGGCAACGATGCGAATAAGATTTTTATCGAAAACGGTCGCTTTCATGGGAAAGCCATCGCAGACACGATCGCGAATCGTATTCAAGTATAAAAAAGTTCGGTCAACGCATGTTGACCGAACTTTTTTATTTAAACCCAACCACGGAAACGTGACGCTTCCGCCATCTTACGTACGCCGACCATATAGGCAGCGAGACGCATATCGACTTTGCGGGCTGAAGATGTGTTGTAAACAGTGTTGAACGAATGAACGAGTACTTTTTCAAGTTTTTCCTCGACTTCTTCTTCCGTCCAGTAATAACCTTGGTTGTTTTGTACCCATTCGAAGTAAGAGACCGTGACCCCGCCACTTGATGCCAATACGTCCGGAACGAGGAGAATCCCGCGCTCTGTCAAGATTTTCGTCGCTTCGTTCGTCGTCGGTCCGTTCGCCGCTTCCACTACGATGGAAGCTTTAATGGCATCGGCATTATCTTCCGTGATTTGATTCTCGATAGCAGCTGGCACGAGAATGTCACAGTCGAGTTCTAACATCTCTTTATTCGAAATCGTGTTTTTGAAGAGCGTCGAAATCGTACCGAATGAATCACGACGGTCTAACAAGTAAGGGATATCTAAGCCATTCTCGTCATGGATCGCGCCATACGCGTCACTGACCGCAATCACTTTTGCTCCGGCATCGTACATGAATTTCGAAAGGAAGCTACCCGCGTTCCCGAATCCTTGAACAACGACACGGGCACCCTTCAGTTCGATGCCACGGCGGAGTGCCGCCTCTCGAATCATGATGGCTACACCTTTCGCAGTCGCAGTTTCACGACCGTGCGAACCGCCAAGTACAAGCGGTTTACCTGTAATAAAACCTGGTGAGTTGAATTCATCGATTCGGCTATACTCATCCATCATCCATGCCATGATTTGCGAGTTCGTGAACACGTCCGGAGCAGGGATATCTTTTGTCGGTCCTACGATTTGGCTGATGGCACGCACATAACCGCGGCTCAATCGTTCGATTTCACGGAAACTCATTTCACGTGGGTCACAGACGATTCCGCCTTTCCCCCCACCATATGGCAAGTCAACAATCCCCGCCTTTAAACTCATCCATACAGATAATGCTTTGACTTCTACTTCAGTTACGCTCGGGTGGAACCGAATTCCTCCTTTTGTCGGTCCGACCGCATCGTTATGTTGAGCGCGATAACCCGTAAAGATTTTTGTCGAGCCATCATCCATGCGAACTGGGATCCGAACGGTCAGCATGCGAAGCGGTTCTTTTAACAACTCGTACATCTCATCTGGATAGCCGAGTTTATCTAAAGCTTCGTGAATTACCTCTTGTGTCGATTCCAAGATGTTTTTTCGTTTTTGATGACCTTTTTCTTGATCCGTAATCATGAAGGTTTCCTCCCCTAAATTGTCAATTCTCCCCCAAGAATTAACCTCGTATTCGTTTAAAAGTATAGCTGATACACGCTCAATTTGAAAGGGTTTTACAAAAATAATGAAAGCGTTTTCTTGAAGTGTGGAATGATCCAGATAACTTACTTCGACTCGCGTTCGAGTGCTAGCTCCATAAAGCGTTCTAAAAGCTCGCCATACGAAATTCCGACTGTTTTCGCACTGTCCGGGAAAAGACTCAACGGCGTCATTCCAGGCAGCGTGTTCGTTTCTAAAATATACGCTTCTCCCGTTTCCGATACGAGGAAATCAGAACGTGAGTACCCTGAGCAACCGAGGGCACGGTGAGCCATGATAGCCGCTTGTTGCACTTCCATCGTCAACTCATCCGAAATTTCGGCTGGACAAACATGAATCGAACCACCCTCTGTATACTTCGACTCATAGTCGTAAAACTCATTTTTTGGAATGATTTCAATGACAGGAAGTGCTTCTTCTTTCCCGAAGTTCCCGATGACCGGTACCGTCAGTTCTTTTCCTTTAATGTACTGCTCGACTAATACCGCTGAATCACATGCAAATGCTCGATCAATTCCCGCACGTAACATCGACTCGTCCATCGCAATCGTCAAACCGTTCGAAGAACCTTCTTGTGCAGGCTTGACGACACACGGAAACTCATTTCCCCACTCAGCTACTTTCGCATCAATCGAATCCACAGATTCAATTAACACGTCGCGCGCCACTCGGATGCCTGATGCTGCGAAGATGATTTTCGCTCGTGCCTTATCCATCGCAAGAGCAGATGCCAAGACACCTGACCCTGTGTACGGGATTCCCGCCATTTCTAACAATGATTGGACGCGACCATCTTCGCCATACTTCCCGTGTAATGCGCTGACGACGACATCGACATCTAACGTCAATAACTCGTTCGCGCGTTCTGGATGAAAATCGATTGCCGTGACCTCATGGCCACGCTCCGTCAATGCCTCAATCATCCCTTGTCCACTTGTGAGGGATACCTCACGTTCTCCTGACACTCCACCATACAATACAGCGACCTTCATTCCAATCTCTCCTTCAACTAACTACTGAAAATTCATGTCTAATCATAACACGGACATGTCAAAAACAATAGAAACAGAAAAGTAAAAAAGCCGTACTTATGCGAATGCATCGTACAGCTCTTTCACAGCCTGTTCAGTTTGAATCGTTTTTCCATATTCCATCATGACGTACGGACTGACCGTGGTCGTCTTTCCATATTCGGATAAAATGGCAGCGAGACGCTCTTCCACTTTCTCAGGTAGCACTTCCACGAAGTGAAGATAGTACCGTCCCTCATAGTGATAAAGTGCTCCGCCCTGCTCAGTCTCATGTATATGTGGAAACAGTTGAATCGACGCGTTAATCACATCTTCAATATCATCAAACTGATAAATCAAATGATGGATGACATCAATTGTGAGTCGAATCTCAACTTGCTCGACATCAAGCTCTGCTATGGCCTCACCTTTTTGAACATCGATGACGAGACCATCACGAGGAAACATCGTCACATTCAAATCGACCGCTCCTTGTGGAGAGAATCCGTATTCACTCTCTGCTGTTTCAAGTAATTCTTTCCACAGCTGTTGACCGTTTTCCCCCACGATCGTATCGATAGCGATCCCACGTAACGAAAGCTCATTCGCAGTCACATATACACGAAGATGTTCTTTTGTTTGTTTTTCAAATCTCAATCGAAAACCTCCAGTGAATATTCAATCCTACTAATAAGCTACTCCCGTTTTAATCCCGTGTCAAATAGTTGATAACCATTTCGTCCACTCTTCTGGCGTATCACCAAGAAATGCATCATCGAACCGACTCCGTTCGAGGCTGACCGCATATCCTCCCGCCCCAATCTTTAATGTAGGGTGCTCTTCTTGAATATAATGCATCGCCTCTAACAAGTTCGGGATATGGTCCGTTAACGTGCATGCGAAAATAAGGCAAGATGTGTCGATGTCGTGCAGCGCCTTGCTTAAATCTTCTTTCGGGAAGCCCGCTCCTAAAAAGATGACGTCGTACCCATGTTGGCGCAAATAAAGTGTGACAAACAACAATCCGATTTCATGCATCTCACCCGGTGCACAGACACAAGTGACTCGTGGAAGAAATGGGTTCATCGGCATTTGAAGTGACAACGTAGAGAGACGTGCCCGTAAAAACGCCGTGGCGAAGTGCTCATGGGCAATCGTAATCGTTCCTTGCTCCCACTTTGAACCTATATCCATCAGTAACGGTCCAATGATATCTTTTGTGACCTTTTCAAAACTGAACGTATTGAACGCACGATTGATTAGATCATGCGCGGTCCGCTCATCAAAAGAAAGCAATGCCTGAAGCAGAGCATCCTTTAACTCTTCATCGTAAAGCTTCGCAGACGTCGGTTCTGGTTCAGGAGCTTGGTGGAGTTGTTGGATTGCTTGTGAGACCGTCAACCCTTCTTTTTGCTTGTCTACCACCCATTTAATTTTCTCGACATCTTGATCTGAATACAGGCGGTGACCTGATTCGGTCCGGCTCGGTACGATAAATTGATATCGCCGTTCCCAAGCTCGAATGGTCGTTGGATTGACACCGGTCAACGTCGCCACAGTTTTAATGGAGTATTTCGGCATCTCCGCCCTCCTCTCCTATTCGTTCTATGATATAAGTATATCCTCAATTAAAGAGGTTTACCCCTTTTATTGTGCAATCGAGTATTTTCCCAAAATAAAAAAGGCACGGACCATGTCCGCACCCTTCTTAAAAAATGGCATCTCGCCCGATATATATGAAAATGAGAATAATCGCTAACATGGCGAAGGTTAGAGTCATCGCCAACGGGCGCTTCATTAAGTTATCATTCAACTTCCTCTTCCGTTCATGCTCTTGCCTCTCCGATCGAGACGGCAGCGTGTCCGCCAACTGCTCGCGTAAAGAATCTGCCTGATTCCGATGTCGCAACGTATGCCCTCCTTTACCTTTTTTATCATTTTACTATGATATTATTCAAAGGAAAAGATTTGCGTCAACCGTATTTTCCATTCTGTCACATTTTTTCGAACAATTTGCGGTGTCTCAGGAAACTCAATTGTCCCACACACATCACAACATTCCTCTTGGTCGATTGTCGGCTCCGAAAAATAACGGAGTAAATAATCACGTCGGCACGTTCGGATAAGTGCATAATCCATCATCTGTCCGAGCTGACGATAGCGATCACGTTTTCTTTCTTTTACCCAATCGAGCGCCTCTTGAAGCGAACGTTCAGACAGCATCTGCTTTAAAAGAAGGAATTTCGGGTCTTCTTCGTTCATCCTCAATAAGCGGGGTAATTGCGAAAGTGTCGTGCCATTTTCACACTCAAAGTATGCTAAGCGAATCTCTTCGTCTTTTGGATATTGACCATCAATCAAAAATTGTTGAATGCGTTCATCTCCATCCGCATAGAGGAGGACAGCAAACGCCGGCTCTCCATCACGACCCGCTCGTCCAATCTCCTGCATATACGCTTCCACCGTTGCAGGGATTTGATAGTGAATGACAGAACGAACGTTGTCTTTGTTCACGCCCATCCCGAATGCACTCGTACACACCATGACCGACACTTCATTACGTAAAAATTGAGATTGGACGAGTCGTCGGTCTTCCGTTGACATGCCGCCGTGATAAAATAACGCGTCGTCTAGTTCAAATGCCAACGCTTCCGCTTCTCGACGCGTCGCCGTATAGACGACTGCCGGTTTTGGAACGTCTCTCACCAATTCTTTTAGCCGTTCAAGTTTCTTTTCTTTTTCAAGTCGTTCGACCATCAAGCGAATTTCTGGTCGATTCGCGGAATGCACGAACTGCTCCGGTGAAAAGAGTGCCAACTTCTCAATGATATCTTGCTTCACGCTCTCAGGAGCCGTCGCTGTGACGGCCATGCATTGAGGACTCCCGATTTGTTTGCGTAGTTCGCCTAAGCGCGCATATTCTGGTCTAAACTCATGACCCCATTGTGAGATACAGTGCGCCTCGTCAATGACGAGCATTTGAATCTTCACATTTGAGAGTGCGCGTGTAACGTACGGAACGGCCAACTGTTCGGGGGAGAGATATAAAAATCGATAACGTTTCAAATGATTGATAATTTCTTGTTTTTCTTCAGAAGACTCCATCGACGTCAAACGTGCGACACCACGTTCTCCCCGCTCTCGGATATGGAGCATTTGGTCTTCTATTAAAGAGAGGAGAGGTGAGACGATGACCGTCAATCCCCCATTTTTGATGTACGAAGGGAGTTGAAACGTCAAGGATTTCCCTGCCCCTGTCGGCATGACGGCTAATACATCTTGCCCTTCGACAACGGAATGGATGATTTCATGTTGCCCAGGACGAAACGAATCATATCCGAACACGCGTTTCAATGTCGATTCATACAAATGTCTCACCTCGTTTCAACCTTGCGAACACAAGGCGTATTTGAAAGTAACTCACGTTGCCCATCTTTTCGAAGATAGGTTTCAAAGCCCAGCTCTCCGGGTCTCGCAATTTCTCGATTGTGACGATATCGTCGCTCGGCACAAATTGATCAAGGGGAAAGGTGTTTAAATACATTGCCATCTCCACCACATGATCCTCGATCGTACTCGTTCGTAGTCGTCGGCGAGACTGAACTTGTTGAAACGAATAGCCTTTGAGAAAGAGATCATACGATTCACGCGCCGAAAAGGTCATTCGCTCAGTCGACAACCCATACGTGAAACCACGAAGCTTCGCCTCTTTCGGCAACACAGTTAACAGTTCATTCCATCCTGCTAAAAAATAAAGGCGAGCCGCCTCCGAATCGACATCAAGGAGACTGGCGATTTGTTCATAGGTCAGACCGGTCTCAAAGGCTCCCGTAAATCGATAGACGACCGCTGTCGCATATGGATCTCCAATGATGTCAAGCGCGGCCTCGATCTCATGATGGAATGTTTGCATAAGCACCTTCCAATCTCGATCGATCTGTAACAACTGTTTGACCCACTGTTCCGCGGGTCGATCGGCTTGAACGGGATAAAACGTCCTCTCATGTTCTCTAGACATGAATGTCTGGACAAAGAGACTCAAACGTTTCCACGTCGTCACATTATAATCACGGCGCTCTCCCCCTAAACGATTGAATAAATCTTTAACCGTTTCAGGTGAAGACAATAGGTTTCCCGCTTCTGTCAGTTTAAATTGTTTGCGGTCCAACCATCCCCGCTTTTCAAATCCTTTTAATAAAGACTCATATGAGTACGTCGTTTGAGGAAATTGCCCAAAAACAGGCTCTAGCTCATAAAAGAACGCGTCTTGTAACGTCGTGGCCGAGCGCTTTCCGTTCAAGACATGGAACAGGCTACGTTCACTCCGTTCCCCGTTTAATCGCTTAATGGCCAGCAGTAAAACTCCATCTGCTAAATGAACCAAGTCGTCACATCCTTAAAAAAATCATTATCCTACCAAAAAGACACTCGTTTCCTCATTGAAATAATTGGGTATGTAGACTACAATTACTCGTAGACAGTAGATTGATTTCTAAGAGAAACGAACCGTTTGGAGGGTTATTATCATGGCAAAATTTACTATCGTCGATAAAGATACATGTATCGCATGCGGAGCTTGTGGCGCAGCAGCACCAGATATTTACGATTACGATGATGAAGGTCTCGCATTCAACTTGATGGATGACAACACAGGTACTGTGGAAATCCCTGACGAGTTGTACGAAGACATGATGGATGCATTCGAAGGGTGCCCGACCGATTCAATCAAAGTGGCAGACGAATCGTTCGATGGCGATGCATTGAAGTACGAATAAACTTGGAAAGACATATTGGTCAGATGACCGATATGTCTTTTTTTGATCCGCTTCTCCGTTCCATTCTAATCATGACAGCTCTAGCCAAGTATAACAAAAAAGGTTGTTCGGCTTAAGCACCAAACAACCTTTTCATAATGGACATATGTCCTATTCCGAATTAACGTTTTCCTTTAATATATGGAATACCGACCGACTTCGGTGCATCCGCACGACCGACGAGTCCAGCGAGCGCTAGAATCGTGAGGGCATAAGGTGCAATCAAAAGTAATAGTTGCGGCACGTTATTGATGACAGGCAAGTTGCTTCCGATAATCGATAGCGCTTGGGCGAACCCAAAGAATAATCCAGCGCCGAGCGCTCCGAGTGGATTCCACTTCCCGAAGATCATTGCGGCAATCGCCAAGAATCCTTGACCAACGATTGTCGTTCCACTGAAGTTCGTCGTAACCGTGACGGCGTATACCGCTCCGGCAAGACCACCAAACGCACCAGAAAGCATGACGCCCATGAAGCGCATTTTTGTGACGTTGATTCCCATCGTGTCAGCGGCCATCGGGTGTTCTCCGACTGAGCGAAGACGTAGTCCGAACGGCGTCTTGAAGATAACGAACCAGACGACAAACGCTAAAGCGATGGCAACGAATGACGTGTATTGCACGTTAATGAAGAACATTTTTAATACAGGAATATCTGATAAAAATGGTACGTTCTCCTTCGCAATACGGTACTCAATAAAGTCAGTTTGACCTTTGTTGTAAAGCACACGCACAACGAAGATGGCGAGACCGATCGCAAGCATGTTGATCGCTACTCCAAGAACCGTTTGGTCTGCACGCCATAGGATGGCCGGAACAGCCAAGAAGAGCGAGAAGAGCGCACCGACTACCATCGCAACGAGCAAGGAGATCCATGGGCTAAATGCACCGGCTCCTAAGTCTGTTAACGTAAGCGTCGTGATGATCCCTGTTGCGGCACCGATAATCATAATACCTTCAAGGGCAATGTTAACGACACCAGAGCGCTCACTGAAGATTCCACCGAGTGCTGCAATAATGAGTGGAGTCGCATAGGCAAGTGCAACCGGTACGACGATATAGAGGACTTCTAAGAAGCTCATTTTTTCTCCACTCCTTTCTTACGATTTCCTTTAAGTTTCTCAACGACATAATTAATGGCGTAACCAGATGCCACAAAGATGACGATTGCTGCGATGATGACTTTGACAAGTTCAGACGGTACGTTCGCACCGAGCTGCATCGCCAATCCACCGATGTTTAATCCAGCAAATAGAATCGCTGCGAGAATGACACCGATCGCTGTGTTGGCACCAAGAAGAGCTACTGCGATCCCGTCAAACCCGACACCTGTGAACGATGCGGAAAGTGTCATACTACCGAACGTCCCGAGACCTTCCATCGCACCTGCGAGACCTGCGAACATCCCTGAGATGACAAACGAAAGGACGATGTTACGGTCAACGCTCATCCCCGCATATTGAGAGGCATGTTTGTTGAAACCGACTGCACGCAACTCATAACCGAGTGTCGTACGCTGAAGGATATAGTAGTACACAATCGCTGCGAGCACCGCAACGAGGACACCCCAGTGAAGACGTGAGTACGTCGTCAACTCTTGCAACCACGGTGACGCAAGCGATGCCGATTCGTTGATTGAATCTGTACGTTCGTTCGTCACACCGATGACGTTACGCAAAATCGCGTTTGTCGTATAAAGCGCGATATAGTTCATCATGATAGATGTGATGACTTCATGGACGTAAAACTTCGCTTTCAAGAATCCAGGAACGAAAGCCCAAAGTGCTGCTGCGACCATCGCTGCGAGAAGTGCAAGCGGTAAATGGATGAACATCGGCAAATCGAAGTTGATCCCTACATATACAGCTGCTACCCATCCGATCAATACTTGACCTTCTACCCCGATGTTGAATAGCCCGGTCCGGAATGCGAAGGCAACCGCGAGACCTGAGAAGATAAGTGGTGCTGCTGCTCGTAACGTTTCTCCGACGGCATATGGGCTTCCAAACATCCCTTCAAACAAGGAGATAAAGCCTTGAATCGGGTCGTATCCACCAATCAACATGACGATGGCTCCGACGAGAAGTCCTAAAATGATGGATAGGAATGGAATGAGAAGTTGATTTAAACTTAATTTTTTCATTCTTTGTCGTCCCCTCTCTGACCGCCGGCCATCAAGAAGCCAAGCTCTTGTTCCGTCGTCTCTTTCGGATCACGAATTCCTACGATTTTTCCTTCATAAAGAACGGCAATCCGGTCGGATACGTGTAAAATCTCATCAAGTTCGAACGAAATAAGCAAGACGGCACGGCCTTTTTCACGTTCTTTAACGAGTTGTTCGTGAATGAATTCAATCGCACCGACATCAAGACCACGCGTCGGCTGTGCTGCGATGAGTAAATCAGGTGAACGATCGACCTCACGGGCAATGATTGCTTTCTGTTGGTTACCACCAGAAAGGGCACGCGCCGGAACGTCGATGGATGGAGTTCGGACGTCAAACTTCTCAATCAACGCCTTCGCTTTCTCTGCCACTGCTTTATAATTCATGAGTCCTCGTTTCGAGAACGGTTCTTTGTAGTACGTTTGAAGCACCATGTTGTCACGAATCGAGTAGTCAAGGACGAGACCATGTTTATGACGGTCCTGTGGAATGTGTCCGATGCCAGCTTCCGTCATTTTACGTGGCGTGTGCCCCGTCACATCTTTTCCGTTGAGCAAAACTTTACCCGATTCCGGTTTTTTGAGCCCAGAAATCGCTTCAATCAGTTCTGTCTGACCGTTGCCGTCGATTCCGGCAATCCCGAGTACTTCTCCAGCACGAATCTGAAGGTCTAATCCTTCGACGACTTTCAAACCACGACTGTCTTTAACGACAAGTCCTTGAACGTCGAGAACGACTTGTTGCGGGTCGGCTTTCGAATACTCTGCATCAAAATTGACTTCTCGTCCGACCATCATTTCAGCAAGACTATCTTCGTTAACCGTCTCATCCACTTCAACGGTACCGATGTAACGTCCACGGCGAATGACCGTGCAACGATCTGCGACTTGCATAATTTCCTTCAGCTTGTGCGTGATCAAGATGATCGACTTACCTTCAGCAATCAGACGTTTCATAATTTGGATAAGTTCTTGAATCTCTTGTGGTGTCAACACTGCCGTCGGTTCATCGAAGATCAAAATATCCGCCCCACGATAGAGCGTCTTCAAGATTTCTACACGTTGTTGCATGCCGACTGAAATATCTTCAATCTTGGCATCTGGATCAATCTTAAGTCCATACTGTTCTGAAATATCCATGACCTTTTTACGGGCTGTCGCACGGTCAATCGTCACACCGCTCTTTGGCTCAAGTCCAAGGATGATGTTCTCAGTGACTGTGAATTTTTCAACTAGCATAAAGTGTTGGTGGACCATCCCGATCCCAAGTTCGTTGGCGATGTTCGGGTTTTCAATATCCACTTTCTTTCCGTGCACACGAATCTCTCCGCCTTCAGGCTGATAGAGACCGAATAACACGTTCATGAGCGTCGACTTCCCCGCCCCGTTCTCTCCGAGAAGCGCATGGATTTCTCCTTTGCGCAATTGGAGTGTGATATTGTCGTTCGCAACGAACGTACCGAACTCTTTGCGAATATTTAGCATTTCAATTACATATTCCAAGGAAGTTCACCCCTAACTTTAAGTAAAGGGAGACCACATGGGTCCCCCCTTCACTCAAATGAATTATTTTACGTTTTTCATGAACTCTTCGAACTCAGCGTCAGTTGCTGGTGCAGTGAGTTCTCCGTCAACCAATTGTTGGCGGTACTCTTCAACTTTATCGAGAATCTCTTGTGAAACGTGCTTGTCAGAAGTTTCTGCGATTCCGACACCGTCATCTTTCAAACCGAACTCGATGATTTCGCCGCCTGGGAATTCTCCGTCCATCGTCTGTTTCGATACATCATAAGTAGCTGTATCTACACGTTTAACCATTGAAGTCAACGTAACGTCTTCTGGAAGACCTTCTTCGTACTGGTCACGGTCAACCCCGATTACCCAAACTTCTTCGCCGTTCTTCTTACGGTTTTTCGCTTCTGTGAATACCCCTACACCTGTACCACCAGCTGCGTGATAGATGATGTCCGATCCAGAACCGTACATACCTGAAGCGATTGCTGTTCCTTTTTCAGCCGAGTTGAAGTCTTCTGCATACTTCACGTCGATTGTTGCTTCTGGGTTAACAGCCATGACACCCGCTTTAAATCCATTTTCAAACTTCTTGATCAAGTCTGATTCTACTCCACCGATGAAACCGACTTTATCAGTTGTCGTTGTGAGACCGGCAATGACACCAACGAGGAATGAACCTTCTTGCTCTTTGAACGTGATTGAAGCAACGTTTGGCTTATCAACAACCATATCAACGATTGCGAAGTTGTTGTCTGGGAACTGCTCAGCAACTTTTTGTACGTCTTCAGCCATCAAGAAGCCGATACCGTAGATCAAGTTGAAGTTGTCACGAGCCAATTGTTGCAAGTTTGGCTGGTAGTCCGCTTGTTTAGCTGATTGAAGGTATTTGTATCCTTCGTTTTCAGTCAAGTTGTTGTCTTCACCGAATTTCGTGAGACCTTCCCAAGCAGATTGGTTGAATGATTTGTCATCAACACCGCCAGTATCTGTAACCATTGCTACTTTGAAGTCGCCGCCCTCGCCGCCTTCGCCGTTTGAAGATGAGCCGCCTTCGTTGTCATCTCCACCGCATGCTGCGAGTACTGTAGAGAGTGTGAGTCCTGCTGCTAAAGCTGAGAGAATCGTTTTCTTTTTGTTCATCATCGTCGTGTTTCCCCTTTCGGTTCATAACAAATTTTGTTGTCATGTTATCAGTAGTCTTTACACCGGTATAAGAAAGCGCTTTCACGCTGTTCCCCAAAAATAACTCTTCCGTCAAAAAACTGTTCGGTTACACTCGTTTACGTACGACGTGGAAGTCGAATCGATCAGCTCGGAAAAAGTTGGCCGAATCGAGCAATGGTAAATCACTCTCATCGTAATGCAATTGTTTTAAAGCGAGTAACGGTTGGTCCGTCTGAAGTTGTGACGAAATTTCAGAGCTGACACTCGGTTCGATGTGCGTGATCGCGTATGCGACTCGACGTCCTACCTCTTTTTCGAGAGAGTCAAACAAAGACTTTCCTTCAGTCAATGCCTCAGGATTTGAGACGAGATGGGCCGGCACTTTGTCGACACAATAAACGACCGGTGTGTCATCCGCATATCGAATTCGAACAATCCGATAAATCGGTGAGTTCGGCTCAATCTTGAGACGCTCGGCTTCTCTCTCTGTTGCCAACACTTTCTCGGCCACCAATACTTTCGTTCCTGGTGTCATTTTTGCGCGTGTGATCATATCAGTGACACTGAACAACTCTTCAATCCCTGACGTGAATGGCGGTTTAGAACTAATAAATGTCCCTACTCCATGTTTTCGCACGACAAATTTCTCATCTTCGAGAATTCTTAACGCTTCACGAAGTGTCGCTCGACTTACTCCGAGTTGCTTCGAAAGCTCGAACTCTGAAGGTAACTTCTCACCTTCACGATAGACACCAGCGTCGATATCTTGCTTAATTTTCTCAATCACTCGAAGATAGAGCAATCGATGATCGAGCTTAATCGACATTGGCCTCACCACCTTTAATTTACTTACCAGTGCTCAGACATCTGACGTATGAATGTCCTTGCCAATATTAAGTATAGGGATTCGAGAATTAGAACGCAATAGTTTTTGTTCGGAATCAAGGAAATATTTTAAAAAACCATCTCGAACCGTACCTCTGAGTCCATTTTACCCATTTAGATTCAGTTTGAAAAACTTTTGTAAAATGTAAACGTTATTAAAAAATGTAAGCGTTTCAGTCATTTTTAAAAGTATGTACTAATAAACGTTATAGGACATATGTGCTATATTACATTTATATTATAGCGAACCTCTCTGATTTGCGCGAATATTTCCATATCGTATAAAAAGGAACAAAAAACGAACGATTGTATATCAATATATACAATCGTTCGTTTTAAAATCATTCATCTTGTTCATGAATTAATACTTTTCGTGGTTTCGAACCTTCTGACGGACCTACATATCCCGCCTCTTCAAGCGAGTCAATCAAACGCGCTGCCCGATTATAACCAATTCTAAATCTTCGTTGAATCATTGAGGTCGAAGCCGTTTCCTGGGTAACGATGAATTGAATGACTTCTCCGAACAATGAATCGTCCGAGTCAATCGTCGTCACCTCTTCTTCTTTCGGCATCATCGCTTCTACGTACTGCGCACGTTGCTGTGCGATGACGTGATTGACGACCGTTTCGACCTCTTGATCGGAGACGAACGCTCCTTGGACACGTACTGGCTTGTTCATCCCATTAGCAAGCATGAGCATGTCGCCACGCCCAAGTAGTTTTTCTGCTCCTCCTCCGTCCAAGATTGTACGGGAATCGGTTTGTGATGAGACCGCAAATGCGATGCGAGACGGGATGTTTGCTTTAATGACCCCTGTAATGACGTCAACCGACGGACGTTGTGTCGCCAGTACCATATGAATCCCTGCGGCCCGCGCCATTTGCGCGAGTCGCATGATGGCGTCCTCAACGTCATTTGAAGCAACCATCATCAAATCTGCCAACTCATCGACAATGACGACGATGAAAGGTAGACGTTTTGCATCCTCATCATCGGACTTGTCTACTAGTTCATTGTATCCTTCAATATTGCGGACACCATATCGACTGAACAGCTCATATCGTCTTTCCATCTCGGCAACAACTTGTTTCAGTGCCTGGGCCGCTTTTTTCGGATCTGTGACAACCGGCGTCAACAGATGCGGCACACCATTATAAACATTGAGTTCGACCATTTTTGGATCAATCATCATGAGACGGACCTCATCTGGTCGAGAACGCATCAAGATGGATACAATCATCCCGTTGATACAGACTGATTTACCGGAACCTGTCGATCCTGCTACGAGTAAATGCGGCATTTTATTTAGTGAGATGCCGACAGTCTCCCCACTAATGCTTCGTCCGAGTGCAACGAGCAGTTTCGAATCGTCTTGTTTCACTGGGTCTGCTTCAAGCACTTCTCGTAAACAGACTGGAGCGACTTCCTGGTTCGGTACCTCGATACCAATCGCCGCCTTGCCTGGAATCGGTGCTTCGATTCGAATATCTTTCGCGGCAAGCGCAAGTGCGAGATCATCGCTAAGCGAAGTGATGCGACTGACCTTCACACCAATGTCCGGCTGTAACTCATACTTTGTGACCGTCGGACCAAGGTGAATTTTCAATACTTTCACCCCTACACCAAACGACTTTAGCGTCTTCACTAACTTAGCTGCATTCTCTTTCAGACGCGCATTTTCCCCAGATAAATCGGTGATCACCGGTTCCTTCAGATTGGTGAACGGCGGGAGCTCATACGTATCTGAGACGTCTTGCGCCGCGGTCATCATCATCTCCTCGGTCGAGATCGATTCATCCGTTTCCGTAGACGACTCCTTTTTAGGCTCCTCTTTTTTCTCCGCGACAACTTTCTCACTGAATCCGACGATTGGGATGTCATTCATCGTGACCACATCTGATTCTGACTCCACCTCTAAATCGGCTTCTGCCAGCATCGGCTCAGGCGATGGTTTTCGCGACCGCTTCGGTTCTTGATTTTGCTTATTGTCTTGTTTTTTTTCTGTTTTCGGTCTCGATTGCCATTCTTTTTTCACGGCCATTACGGATTCCTCTAGGCGATGATAGATGGTTCCCCAAATCGTTGGGACATAGAGGGAAACACCGAGGATAAAACAGACGATGCCTAAAAAGATGAGACCAAAATCAGAAAATAAGTATTGGTTTAACCCATAAAGTGCACCGTTGACCCCACCGCGCTCATCTCCCCAAAGTAAATCTCCAAATAGTAGAAATGAGGCGGTCATACTGAGCAGTCCTGCTCGCTCCATCGGTTTCATCGGTTTTAATGCAATCCATAACAGGATGGCAATCATCAAATAGGTGAGCGCACCCCAGCCACCAAACAGGTATTCGGACAAATCAGATAGTTGCCGACCAATCCATCCAAAATCGAATAAGGCAAATACGAATGCGACGATGGAAAGAACGAAAATTCCCCATCCATATGTACGTGGCGCAATCGGCTGTTTTTTCCGTTTTCTCGTGTTGCGCGTTGCTGGTCGCTTCCGCTTCACGGGTGTTTTTCTTGTTTTTTGAGCCACTTTTAGTTCCTCCTAAAAAAAGAAGGCAAAAGTCAGATGACTTTTGCCTCACTCTCATTCCATTAAATCTCCATGATGATCGGCAAGATCATCGGACGACGTTTCGTCTGCTCGAATAAGAAGACGCTAAGTCGCTCGCGGATATTTGATTTCAATTCGGTCCAATCACTGCCAGCTTGCAGACTCTTTTCAATCTGTTTCGTGACAATACGGTTTGCCTCTGAAATCATTTCTTCCGACTCGCGCATATACACAAATCCACGTGAGATGAGTTCAGGTCCTGAAATCAATTTCTTCTGTTTCCGATTCAATGTGACCACGCAAAGCACGACCCCATCTTGTGATAACAAACGACGGTCTCGTAAGACGATGTTCCCGACGTCACCGACGCCAATCCCATCAATCAAAACGTTACCCGCAGGAACTTTTCGGCTCATCCGGGCTTTTCGACCTGTGAACTCGACGACATCTCCTTTTTCGACGATGAAGATGTTGTTCGGTTTGACACCTACTTGTTCAGCGAGTTTCGAGTGCGCCATTTGCATCCGGTATTCCCCGTGAATCGGTAAGAAGTATTTCGGTTTGACGAGGTTGAGCATCAACTTCAACTCTTCTGCCGAACCGTGTCCGGATACGTGAACTTTACGTTGGTTGTAAATGACGTTTGCCCCAGAACGGAACAATAAGTCAATCGTTTTCGAAACCGACTTTTCATTCCCTGGAATCGGTGTCGCCGCAATGACGACTGTGTCGTTCAAACGAATGTTCACTTGCTTATGCGCGTTACGTGCCATACGCGTCAACGCAGCCATCGGCTCTCCTTGAGATCCCGTCGTCAAGATGACGACTTTGTTATCAGGAAGACGATTTACTTGCGACAACTCGACAAGTGTCTTCGCTTTGAAACGTAAGTAGTTTAATTTTTGTGCGACTTCGACGATGTTGACCATACTGCGGCCAACAACCGCTACTTTACGATCATTCGCTTCTGCAGCTGCGAAAACTTGTTGTAAACGATGGACGTTCGACGCGAATGACGCTACGATGACACGACCTTCGGCTTGATAAATCACATCGTTCAATTCAGCACCGACAATCGATTCTGAACCAGTTTGACCCGGACGCTCTGCGTTTGTCGAATCAGAAAGTAACGCAAGTACACCGCGCTGTCCAATCGCTGCTAATTTATTGAAATCGGATTGTTTCCCATCGACTGGCGTATAATCAAACTTGAAATCTCCGGTATGGACGATTGCACCTTGAGATGTTTGAATACAAACACCGACACAGTCGGGAATCGAGTGATTGACGCGGAAGAACGTGACGAGATGATCAGCGATAGTCAATTTCGTTTTGGCATCAATCATGCGAAGGTCGACTTCTTTCAACAAACCGGCCTCTTTTAATTTCAGTTCAATTAACCCGAGAGTCAATTTTGTCCCATATACCGGAACGTGTTTTAAATCGCGTAAGACGTAGCTGAGTCCACCAATGTGGTCTTCGTGACCGTGTGTGATGAAAATCGCTCGGACGCAATCCTTGTTTTCTTTTAAATAAGTGATGTCTGGGATGACGATATCAATCCCGAGCATCTCATCGCCTGGAAACATGAGACCGGCATCGATGACGAAGATGTCGTCGTCTAGCTCCACGACGTACATGTTCTTTCCGATTTCGCCTACGCCTCCAAGCGCAAAGACGCTAATATTCTCTGTCTTCTTTTTTGACACTAACAAAAACCTCCTAAATGTTTCATATTCTGTTTCGTCCCTTATCGCTACTGAATATTGTATCGGAAAACGGCTTCATTGCCAACATTTCCGTTCAATCTAGTAGAGGTTTTAGAGTATCGGCAAGCGGTGCGACCGCTTCTTTGTCCGGGCGTTTCCCTGCGTCAAGTTGTCGGATGGACAAGTCAAAGTCCATTTGGAGATGTGGATAGTCAGGGAATGAGTTCCAGTCGCCTCCCCATTCAAAACCAAGCGCCTTTCCTAATTCTCCGAGCTCTTGCCAGTCTGGTATATCGTTACGATTGCGGTCCGTACTTAAGTCATAATCCGTTTTATTGTCATGGATGATGACAAAGTCGACTGCAAGTCCATAATTATGATAGCTCTGACCTGCTTTTGCGTTCGTCACGACTTGTCCAGGTTCAGACCGACCTTGCGCATATAATGCGTTCTGTTCTTTTGCTGAACGATACCCTGACGTCAATCGAACTTCGAGATCGAGACAAGAATGTGCCAAGCGCACAAAGATTGCTCCCCGTTCCGCAACTTGCGGATGAAGTCGGTCGAAATCAATATTGGTTCTTGCCAAAATTGTATTTTCTGCCTCTATGTCCCGCACACACATGTTCGCTTCAAACGTCGGCTCATCCACCCAAGGTACAGGTTGGGGCTGCATATAAAAATAAGCCAGCACAATCCCAATCAAGAAGGCGACCATCGCAAGTGATAACACGCCGGTCCACCTCATCTTCTTAACCGTTTACGCAGTCCTTTAAGGATTGGTAATCCTTTTTCGAGTGCCAGATATAGAGGACGGTTTAAAACGAGGTCGAACTCTCCGACTTTCTCAATCATGTCACTTCCCCATCCGGACTTGAAGGCATAGAGACCCGCATATTCATCATCTGGGTCTGTGCTGCCTGAGACGCCGCCGAAGTCATATCGTTCAGCTCCGCTCTCTTTCGCCGCTTGCATCATCGTCCACTGCATCAAATGGTTCGGCATGAACTCACGGAACTCATTCGATGAGGCACCATATAAGTAATACGAACGTCGTCCTGCAAGTGTCAATAGCCCACCTGACAACACGAGTCCATCCGGATAAGTCTTGTTCAGTTCGATGAGCTCAGGTAACGCCTGCTCAGCTTTTTGAATTTGAGCCCCTGTCTGTTCTTTACGGTTAAGAAGGCTTGTCCGTTTCTTTTCGACCGTCTCCTTCTCTAAACCACGTTCAATCTTTTCCAACTCTTTTTTTGCTTTTTCAAGCGTCGCTTGTTGCTGATCGAGCGCAATTTTCGGTTCGAGCTTTGTCAAAAAGAGTCGTGCATCGTTCGGTTGGAGACAATCATATAGATTCTCAAAATAATCGAGACCTCGAATGGCAAATCCATCACGTTCTCCCGTCACTTTCATGAGGTCGGCAAACGTTTTTAACCCGTCTCGCCCGACTTCTTTACAGACGATGCCTTTCTTCTCCGCTAACCGGACGTTATAACGGAATTTATGATGGAATTTCGCAAAGATTTCTTTTTCACTCGGTCGTAAATCTGTCTCCATCGTGAAACGAGGTTGCGCATAGTCAAAGCCACCCCCGTACCCTTTATGATGAAATCCGACGGCTTCCATTTCCGTTAAGAGGCCCGGGATCTCATCACGGTCGATGTTTGGATCGATTTTGACGACAATCGCCTTGTGATTTGCAGCGACTCGCTTCGTCTCTTTTACAAGTGCCTGGAGAGACGCCACGTCATCATAATCCACTACAAATCCGCGTGGGGCATAACATAACGTATACGGTAATTTCGGCACGCGCTTAAATAACAGTAACGCCGCACCGGTCGTTAAGCCGTCACGGGCAACCGCAACGCGCTCCGACGTCCATCCGTTCTGTCGTTTTACATCTCCCCAACTTGATAGTTGTAATAAATCACCACGATCATGTGCTTTGACGAAGTCGTCATGTTCTTTTTCTGTCAACGTAATTGGTTGTACTGCCATAAATCATGCTTCCTCCGTATTCAAAATGGTCGCTCGGGCAATCGCCTCTTCGTCGAGTGGCAATTTCTCGTTTCCGATAATTTGATATTTTTCATGCCCTTTTCCTGCTAACACGATGATATTATCTGGTTTGGCTAAACTTGCCGCGTAACGGACTGCTTCTTCCCGGTCGCCGATTTCCACATAGTTGTCATGTGTCATTCCGGCCGCAATTCCTTTTGTAATGGATTCATATGCTTCGAAACGCGGGTCGTCCGTTGTAATAATGACTGTCCCAGCGTAAGTCGATGCCATCTCACCCATTGCCGGACGTTTTGTCACGTCACGGTTTCCGCCTGTACCGATTAAAAAGACAATCTTCTCTTTTGGTACACCGACGAGCGATTTCAAACATTGTTCGATGCCGTCGGGTGTATGGGCATAGTCTGCGTATACGTTATACCCAGGCACGTCTAGGCGCTGCATGCGTCCTTTGGCTGGATGAATCATTTCAAGCGCTCTAGCGATTTGTTCTAATGAGTATCCTGCTGCGAGGAGGCAACCTGTCGCAAGCAACAAATTATACACGTTGAAACGACCGATAAACTGTACGGTCACCGGTAGGCGTTTGCCTTGATAGTTCAACACAAAGCTCGTTTGAGACAACGTCTGTTCAATCTCTGACGCCATTAAATCGGCCGTTGTGTCGATTCCGTATGTCAACACTTTAGCACCTGTCATCGTCTCATAGAGAGCGCTCTGTGCATCATCCGCATTCAAGACGGCAACCTTCCCACGTGATGCCATTTGACCAAGTTGAGCGAACAACAATCCCTTTGCACGGGCGTAATTTTCAAACGTTCCATGAAAATCGAGATGATCGTGCGTCAAATTCGTAAATCCGACGATATCAAAATCCGTACCGATGACACGACCGAGTTCAAGACCGTGTGAAGAGACTTCCATCATGACGTCCGTCACACCTTCATCACGCATTTGTGCCAGTAGTTGTTGCAGTTCTGAGCTTTGCGGTGTCGTATTCTTGCTCGGTACGACCTTGTCATTGATTCGTACCTCGACAGTGCCGATCAGGCCAGTCGAGTGTCCGAGAACGTCTAGGACATCTCGTAAAATCGTGGTCGTCGTCGTTTTACCATTCGTTCCAGTGATTCCAAACAGTCGCATCTGTTCAGAAGGATACGCATAAAACGCCGAAGCCAAAAGTCCGACCGAGCGAGAACTGTCACGCACAATCAAGTTTGGAACCGATAGTTCGAGCGGTCGTTCACTAACAACTGCCACTGCCCCTCGTTCCACTGCTTGAGTCGCATATTCATGTCCATCGACCGTATAGCCTTTGATGGCGACAAACAACGTTCCTGGGACTACTTCCCGAGAATCGGTTGTCACGTGAGTCACCACGATGCCTTCAAGATTTGGTTGGTTAATGAGTTGTATCGTCTTCACTAAGTCCGTTAAGTTCAAGTCTTTCCCTTCTTTCACCTGTATCCTATCCAAACTAAAGAATACCTCTTAATCAGTGTAGAGAACTTACAATTCGGTTTCAAGTCACGCTTCGTTTGGGAGGACGTATGACTTCGCTGGCTGATGTGTCAACACTTCACGAATCAACGCATTGACCTCATCACGCTTGATTTTCTCCACTTTTTGAATCACTTGTTCAATCGGCTCCACTTCATCAAGTAGTAACAAGTTCCGACCATTCCGATTCATCCGAGCGCTCGAGCTTTCATTCCCGAGAACGAGCGAACCTTTCAATTGGCGTTTCCCTTTATCGACTTCTTCATCCGTCAATCCTTCTTCGAACAAACGCTTCAATTCTCTTTCTAAAATGACTTCGACTTGATTCAACGTGTCTGAAGATGTTCCGACATAGATTGTAAACGTC
Organism: Exiguobacterium sp. s189; assembly: GCF_018617615.1. Lineage (NCBI taxonomy): Bacteria > Bacillati > Bacillota > Bacilli > Caryophanales > Exiguobacterium > Exiguobacterium sp. s189. Next base: position 213,245 of record NZ_JACSKM010000002.1, read on the forward strand.
CCATGATCGGCGAACGTCGTATAGTACGAATAAATCGAATAGGCCAGACCTTCTTCTTCACGAATCGATTGAAATAACCGTGAGGACATCGTTGCACCGATGGCGTTGTTCATCAGTGCCAAGTGCGGTAAACGATCATCCGTTGCCGAGATGGCCTCATAGTTCCAACAGAGATGTGCTTGCTCTGTCTCCTTACGTTTCGTCAACGTATCATGGAACAGTTCTGGTTGATTGAGTTCTTTCGACGATTCCCTAGAAGGGATGTTGGCAAACCTACGCTTCACTGCCTCCATCAACTCTTCAGAAACATGTCCTGCGATGGAGACGACGATTTCTTCTGCCACATACCGTTCTTGTAAATAATCGACGAGTTGGTCGCGTGTCAATCGATTGACGCTCTCCTCCGTTCCAAGGATTGGTTGTGCGAGAATATCGTCACGGTATGCTGCAACTGCCAATAGCTCATGTACGAGATCTTCAGGCGTATCCTCATACATTTTGATTTCTTCCACGACGACACGTTTCTCTTTTTCGAGTTCTGTCTCATCGAGTACCGAATCAAATAACATGTCCGTCAAGACGTCGAGCGCCATGACCGCATGCTCGTCGAGCGTCTTCACGTAAAAACAAGTATGGTCTTTTGAGGTGAAGGCATTGACGCTTCCACCAAGTTCATCGAAAAAGGAAGCGATTTCTTTCGCGTTTTTCGTCGATGTTCCTTTAAATAACATATGTTCAATCAAATGACTGATTCCGATGTTTTCAAATGACTCTGTTCGTGTCCCAGCTTTAATAAAGACACCTGTTGACGTACTGCGAGAACCTTCAATCGGTTCGATGATGACGCGGATACCATTTTGTAGTGTCATCCATTCCATATTCTCACTCCTATGAAAAAGGCCATCGCACCAAGACGATGGCCAGAATAATTAATTTGTCGAGCGCGGTGGACGACGGTCCCCGTCACGACGTGGCGGACGGCCTTCACGAGGTGGACGGCTTTCACGTGCAGCCTTCCGTTTCGCTTCATACGCTTCACGCTCTTCAGGAGATAAGCCTTCTAAGATGAGCGCTTTATGCGACGCGTTGACACGACCTTTATCATCGATTTCCGTGACTTTGACTTGAATCGTATCACCGAGCTTCACAACGTCTTCAACGTTTGCGACACGCTCGAGACTGAATTCTGAAACGTGTACGAGTGCATCTTTTCCTTTGAAGAGTTCGACGAACGCGCCGAACTTCTCGATGCGGCGTACCGTTGCATCAAATACTTCACCGACGACGACTTCGCGAACGATGTCCCCAATCATCTTCATGGCAAGATCAATGCCTTCTTGGTCTGTCGAGGCGATGAACACCGTACCATCTTGTTCGATGTCAATCTTGACACCTGTTTGGTCGATGATGCTGTTGATCATCTTACCACCTGGTCCAATCACATCACGGATCTTATCCGGATTGATTGTCATCGTCACGATTTTCGGTGCATATTTCGACAATTGTGTACGTGGTGTGTCTAATGTTTCAAGCATATGGTCAAGGATGTGTAGACGACCGACACGTGCCTGCTCAAGCGCTTCTTCTAAGATTTCACGCGTGATTCCAGCAATCTTGATATCCATTTGAAGGGCTGTAATCCCATCTTTCGTTCCGGCAACTTTGAAGTCCATGTCACCGAGGTGGTCTTCGAGACCTTGAATATCTGTCAAGACCGTGTAGTGCTCCCCTTCCATGATGAGGCCCATGGCAATCCCAGCGACCGGCGCTTTGATTGGTACACCTGCATCCATCAAGGCAAGCGTCGAGCCACAGATTGAAGCTTGTGAACTTGAACCGTTTGATTCAAGTACTTCCGAGACGAGACGAATCGTATACGGGAAGTCTGCTTCTTTTGGAATGATTGGCAAGAGTGCGCGCTCACCGAGTGCCCCGTGACCAATCTCACGACGACCTGGTGCACGGACCGGACGTGCTTCACCGACCGAGAACGGTGGGAAGTTATAGTGGTGCATGAAGCGCTTGTTCTCTTCTAAGCCGATTCCGTCGATGATTTGCGCATCACCGATGACACCGAGTGTTGCAACCGACATGACTTGTGTTTGACCACGTGTGAAGAGACCGACACCGTGTGCGCGTGGAAGCAATCCGACTTCTGATGCGAGCGGACGGATGACATCCGGGCGACGACCGTCTGGACGGACTTTGTCGACCGTGATCAAGCGACGGACTTCATCTTTGACGAATTTGTTCAAGATGCCCGAAACTTCACCAAGTTTCGACGGTTCATCAGCAAGGCGCTCTTCATACATCGCCACGTATTTCGCAATCACTTCGTTGATCGCTTCATCGCGGGCATGTTTCTCTTCCACTTGAACCGCTTCAACGATTTCAGGACGAGCTGCTTCAAGCTCTGCTGTGAGTGCCTCATCGTATTTCGAGACCGTATATTCAAACTTCGGTTTGCCGACTGCATCAACAATCTCTTGTTGGAACGCAATCAAACGTTTGATTTCTTCATGCCCAAACAAGATCGACTCAAGCATGACATCTTCTGGCACTTCATTCGCGCCAGCTTCAACCATGTTGATGGCAGTCGATGTACCTGCAACTTGAAGTTCAAGATCCGTTTTCTCCATTTGAGCTGTCGTTGGGTTGACGACGAATTCACCGTCAACACGTCCGACCGTCACACCTGCGATTGGACCATCGAATGGTACATCTGAAATCGAGAGTGCGATTGACGTTCCGAGCATTCCCGCCATCTCCGCCGAGCAGTCTGGATCGTTCGACATGACATAAATCATGACTTGAATGTCATGACGGAATCCATCTGGGAAGAGTGGACGAATCGGACGGTCGATGAGACGTGATGTCAAAATCGCATTTTCCCCTGGACGTCCTTCACGGCGAAGGAATCCTCCTGGAATTTTACCTACCGAGTATAGTTTTTCCTCATAGTTGACCGTCAATGGGAAAAAGTCTAAATCTTTTGGTGCTTTCGAAGCCGTTACTGTCGCAAGGACGACCGTGTCACCATAGCGAACGAGCGCCGATCCATTTGCTTGCTTCGCAAGTTGACCGACCTCTACAGACAATGGGCGTCCGCCCCACTCTGTAGAGAATACTTGTTTCGTACCTAACATGTACATTCTCCTCTCAAACCTTATCTAGTTTATTATGTAACTCTATCTTACGAATGTCTAATCATTTTCCTCTTAACAAACAAGAAACGGACTAGGACGTTGTCCCAGCCCGTTAAACAGTCTCGATCGATTAACGACGGAGACCGAGGCGTTGAATCAATTCACGGTAGCGCGTAACGTCCTTGTTACGAAGGTACGTAAGCAAGTTACGACGACGTCCAACCATTTTCAAGAGACCGCGACGTGAGTGGTGGTCTTTCTTGTGTGTACGAAGGTGAGCGTTCAATGTGTTGATTTGTTCAGTCAACACTGCCACTTGTACTTCCGGTGAACCAGTGTCACCTTGTTTAGTCGCGTATTCCGCGATAATTTCGTTTTTACGTTCTTTTGAGAGTGCCATTGCCTCTCCACCTCCATTTAATTAAAAATTGCCGCGTTGCCGAGCCGGCGTTGGTGAATCGACCAGCCAAGCGAAACGGTGTACTTTGCGTACTTGACAAGGATAGCGTAACCGCAACCGAAAGTCAAGATAGGATTGAGCGTGCCGATACCTCATCCTGTTTCAGTTGAGCGACCAATGCATCTAATCCATCGAACGCTCGCTCGTTACGAATATACTGAACCCACTCGATCTCGATCACTTGCCCGTACAAATCCTCCGAGAAGTCAAAGAGATGACTTTCGACAGAGACCGCTCCCGTCTCATAAAACGTCGGGCGACGCCCGACATTCGTCATTGCCTCGAACGTCCGACCATCAGGGAGCGTGACACGTGTCGCATATACGCCGAGCCGTGGCATGACATATGAGGCGTCCATCAACACGTTTGCTGTCGGGAACCCGATTGTACGACCTCTCGCGTCTCCGTGAATGACTTCACCGCAGATGACATATGGGGCACCAAGTAACTCTTGAGCTGCATCAACGTGGCCTTCAGCCAATAGCTTACGAATTCGCGTCGATGATACCTTCTCTCCATCTATCGTCTGTTCTGTAACAATGGACGTCGTGAACTGATCGCGAGAATGGTATGGGAGAGTCTCCATCGTCCCTTCACCGAACTTGCCGTACGAGTAATCAAATCCTGCCGTCACGTGTACGGCTCCAGCAGCAATCAAATAATCGTCGACAAACTGTTGAGGAGATAATCCAGCCAACTCTTTCGTAAACGTCAAGACGAGACATCGCTCGACCCCGAGCGCTTCGATTCGTTTTAATTTTCGGGATAGCGGTGTGATATAACGGACCGCGTCTGGTTTGTTTGAGAGTACTTGTTTCGGGTGTGGGTCGAACGTGACGACCGTCACCGGAAGGTTATGCTCCGCCGCGACACGCTTCGCATGATTGATCACGGCTTGATGCCCTTTATGAACACCGTCAAAAAAACCGAGTACCATGACCGATGGATACAGGTCAGGCGTTTCTGGATAGGTGAGATGTCTTGTTTCCATACTGTCAATTTCCCCCTTAGTCGATGGCCAGCATGACCTCGACTGTAGCGTCTGTCGTTCCATCTTGTCTTCGATATAAAGCAAGAGGGATTCCTTCTTCATTATAGACAGTAAATAACTCAAATTCGAGCGAAACGCCGTTCAGCTTGCCACCATTCCGAATATACCGCTCTCGATTCTTTGGAATCGTGATGGCTGGCCAACGTTTGATGACCTCTTCGAGTGGGATGACATGCGCCAATCGTTCTTCGACCGTCTCGAGTGCCTGTAGCGTTTCAAGCGATACGGCATGTGCCTCCTCGAATGACCCAGAACTCGTCCGTCTGAGTTCGCTCATATGAGCAGGGTAACCGAGTTTCTCCCCGATTTGTACGGCGAGGGTACGAATGTACGTTCCTTTTCCGCAATCGATTTCCATTTGGAAACGACATACTCCTTCTTCAAACGTTAACTCGCTCGTCCGCTTCAGACGGTGAATCTCGACCATCCGACGGGGGCGTTCCACGGTTTGGCCTTTGCGGGCGTACTCATACAGTTTCTTCCCATTGACCTTGACCGCTGAATAATAAGGTGGAATCTGTTCAATCTTTCCGACCAATTGCCGCATCGCTTCATCAATCTGTGACTCGTCCAACTTATTCGGTGTGACCGTCTTCTGTTCTACGACCTCGCCATGAGCGTCCTCGGTCATAGTGGCCGTCCCGATTGTCACCTCGGCCACGTAACGCTTGCCCTCATCCGTGATAAAACGAGATAACTTCGTGGCACGTCCTAAACAGATTGGTAATACGCCTGTCACTTCCGGGTCAAGCGTGCCCGTATGACCCACTTTTTTCGTTTGAAACAACTTTCGTAACTTGAACACGCAGTCATGACTCGTCATGCCTCGGTCCTTATCGAGTACAAGCACTCCGTTCGGTTCCAACTTCATCCCTCCATACAAAAAAGGGAGAACGATGTCTCCCCTTTCAAATTATTGGTCTTTGTTCAAATCACGAATCAATGAATCGATATGGCTACCATATGCGACCGAAGAATCGTATTCAAACGAGATTTCTGGTGTTTTACGAAGACGGATGCGGTTCCCGATTTCGCGACGGATAAATCCTTTCGCTTTGTCGAGACCTGCTTGCGTTTCTGCTTTCACATCTTCCTCATCACCGAGCACCGTATAGTAGACCGTTGCTTGTTGTAAGTCCCCTGTCACATCAACGCTCGTGATTGTAGCGTTCTTTGTACGTGGGTCACTCACTTCCCGTAACAAGACATCTGTAATCTCTTTACGCATTTGCTCGGCAACACGTTGGGCACGAATTTTCATACGTGATCCCTCCTCACATTATTTACGTTCGACTTCTTTCATGACGAACGCTTCAATAACATCTTCTACTTTGATGTCATCAAATTTCTCTACTTTAATCCCACATTCATAACCAGTCGCAACTTCTTTTACGTCATCTTTGAAGCGGCGAAGCGTATCGAGCTTGCCTTCATATACGACGATTCCGTTACGAATGACACGGACACCCGCGTCACGTGTGATTTTACCTTCAGTCACATAACAACCTGCAATCGTACCGACTTTCGATACTTTGAAGACGTCACGGACTTCGACTTGACCAGTGATTTCTTCGACGAACTCAGGGTCAAGCATCCCTTTCATCGCGCTCTCAATTTCTTCGATCGCGTTGTAGATGATGCGGTGGAGACGCATTTCAACATTTTCTTGTTCAGCCATTGAACGGGCGTTACCGTCAGGACGAACGTTGAAACCGATGATGACAGCGTTCGCCGCTGAAGCGAGGATGACGTCACCTTCTGTGATGGCACCGACACCTTGGTGAACGATGTTAACTTTGACGCCTTCGACATCAATCTTGCGGAGTGAACCAGCCAATGCTTCAGCTGAACCTTGTACGTCTGCTTTAATGATGACGTTCAAGTCTTTCACTTCACCTTCTTGAATACGGCTGAACAAGTCGTCAAGGCTGACTTTCGCTGATTCACGACGTTGTGACTCGAGGTAACGTTGGTAACGTTTTTCCCCGATTGCACGTGCTTTCTTCTCATCTTCAAACACGATGAACTGATCACCGGCTTGTGGAACATCGTTCAAACCTGTGATTTCAATCGGTGTAGATGGACCGACTTGTTTCACACGACGACCGATGTCGTTGACCATTGCACGGACGCGACCGAACGTGCTACCGACAACGATTGGGTCACCGATACGAAGCGTACCGTGTTGAACGAGAAGCGTTGCAACAGGTCCACGACCTTTGTCGAGTTTTGCTTCGATGACTGATCCACGAGCTGGCATGTCTGGCGTCGATTTGTATTCTTCGACTTCAGATACGAGAAGAATCATCTCGAGCAACTCATCGATTCCTTCACCTTTAATCGCAGAGATCGGAACGAAAATCGTTTCGCCGCCCCACTCTTCCGGAATGAGACCGAACTCTGTCAATTCTTGTTTAACACGGTCAGGGTTTGCCCCTTCTTTGTCCATTTTGTTGACCGCAACGATGATTGGAACGTTCGCTGCTTTCGCATGCGAGATCGCTTCCTCTGTTTGTGGCATGACGCCATCGTCAGCCGCAACGACGATAATGGCGATATCTGTCACTTCCGCACCACGTGCACGCATCGTTGTGAACGCCGCGTGACCTGGCGTATCGAGGAATGTGATTTTCTTGTCGTTTACAGACACTTGGTACGCACCGATATGCTGCGTGATCCCACCAGCTTCTCCTGCAACGACTTTCGTGTTACGAATCGAGTCAAGGAGTGTCGTTTTACCGTGGTCAACGTGACCCATGATTGTAACGACCGCTGGGCGCTCTTCAAGGTCATATTGTGAGAAATCAATCTCAACTGTTTCGAAGTCTGTCTCATCGACGACGACTTCTTTTTCTACTTCAAAACCAAACTCTGAAGCGAGCAATTCGATTGTTTCGTCATCGAGTGTCTGGTTGATTGTCGCCATCACACCAAGACCCATCAACTTCATGATGATTTCGTTTGGCTTTTTGTTCATTTTCTCTGCGAGGGCAGAGACGCTGAGTACATCCTCATACTTGATGACGTTCCCCATCTCTGCTTCTTGAGCGAGACGAGCCGCTTTACGCTGACTTGTCTTCGAATTTGGATCGGCTTCTTGTGGCACGGCCGCTTTTACCGGCTTGCCTTTACCTTTCCCTTTTCCGCGCTTTTTATTGCGCGGATCGTTGTTGCGGTTGTCGTTACGATTTTGACCACCGCGATTGTTTTGACCGCCACGGTTTTGTTGCGCCGCTTGCGGACGTGACTGTTCTTTTTTCTCTTGTTTCGGCTCGTTTGAAGTTGAAGTCGCTTTCGCTTCAGCTTGCTTCTCAGCGCGATATTTTTCTGGATTGAACACACGGTCCAACTGTTTGACTGTCTCATCATCGAGGACGGCCATGTGGTTTTTCACCGGTTTGTTCAATTTTTCTAGTTGAGTAATGACTTGCTTACTCGTTACATTCTGTTCTTTTGCAAATTCATAGACGCGTTTTCCCAAAGCATCCACCTCCGTTAATAGTTAAGAGAGAAGTTGCTTAAGCTTGTTCGCAAATCCGGATTCTGTCACCGATACGACGACACGCATATCTTTCCCAAGTGCAGCACCGATCGTATAGCGATCGCTCACTTCAATCAGCGGCACTTGATAAGATGCACACTTGTCGGTGACTCGTTTTTTCGTCGAGGCACCTGCATCTCCGGCTAGAATGACGAGCTTGGCACGACCCGCTCGCACATCCTTTAATACAAACTCTTCTCCCATCGTTACTTTCCTTGCTCGAGCGGCAAGGCCTAACAATGATTCCCACTGACTCATGATTCGTCACCTGCGACAGCTTTCAACTGCTCATACAAGTCATCGCTCGTTTTCACTTTCAAATGATGATCGAGCGTCCGTTTTTTCTCTGCTTGACGAACAACATCGATATCTTTTGATAAGTAGGCACCGCGACCGTTCACTTTACCCGTCTGATCGATGACCACGTCACCTTCAGGCGTTCGAACGACACGAATCAATTCTTTCTTCGGGAGCATTTCTTGTGTGACCACACACTTACGCAAAGGAAGTTTCTTTTGCTTCATGGTCATTCCTCTTCTTTCACCACAGCTGTTTCAACTGAAGCATCTGATAAGTCTTGTTCAACTTCATTTTGAACAATTTCTGGTTCTGATTCAACTTTTTCAGCGAACGTATCGAACAAATCGAGTGCTTCCGCATCTGTCTCGCTCTTAATGTCGATTTTCCAACCAGTCAATTTCGCTGCGAGACGAGCGTTTTGACCACGTTTTCCAATCGCGAGTGATAATTGGTAGTCCGGTACGACGACTGTCGTCGACTTCGCAGGCTCATTGACATAGACGGCAACGACTTGTGCCGGGCTGAGTGCGTTTCGAACGAACTCTTTCGGGTCTTCAGACCAACGAACGATATCGATTTTCTCACCGTTCAACTCATCGACGATCGTTTGGACACGTTGCCCTTTCGGTCCGACACATGCGCCGACCGGGTCAACGATATCCGAGTGCACAGCAATTTTCGAACGGTCACCTGCTTCACGCGATACAGACATGACATCGACTGTTCCGTTTGAAATCTCAGGTACTTCAAGTTCGAACAAACGGCGTAAAAGTCCCGGATGCGTACGCGACACTTGAATCGCAGCACCTGAACCTTTCGTCGTCGAATCAACTTTTGTCACGTATACCTTGATACGGTCATGAATTTGATACGACTCGTTCGGCATTTGTTCGTTCGGAGTGAGGACCGCTTCAATGTTGTTCTCAAGACCGATATACAAGTTGCGCGGGTCAAAGCGCTCCACAATCCCTGTCATGATCTCGTCTTCTTTGTCTGCGAAGTGATTGTAGATGCGTTCACGCTCCGCTTCACGCATTTTCTGCGTCACGACTTGTTTCGCCGTCATCGCTGCGACACGTCCGAAATCACTTGGTGTGACTTCTTCTTTATGGAAGTCACCAAGTTCATAGTTCGGGTCGATTTCATGTGCTTCCTCAAGCGAGAGCTGTTGGTCTGGTTGTGTGAGACGTTCGACGACTTCTAAAAGTGCGTAGACACGAATGTCTCCTGTCACCTGGTCGAATTCGACTTTCACATGCTCGTTCGGGTTCGCGACGTTTCGGCGATATGCAGAAATGAGCGCTTGTTCGAGAGCGTCGATAATAATATTTTTGTCAATTCCTTTTTCTTTGGCAATCTGTTCGATTGTAGTGAGTAATTGTGGACCCATCTTCTTCCCTCTCCTTAACTAAACGTGACCGCTAAGCGGGCTTGTGCAATTTTGTCTACCGGTAGCGATACCGCTTTTTTTCTCGTCTTGATGCGTGTCTCGATCACGACCGTTTCCCCATCATATGCCGTCAAAATTCCTTCAAACTCTTTGGCACCATCGATCGGAGCGAACGTTTTCATGTAGACGTTTTTGCCTACAGCACGTTCGAAATCACTCGGCTTTTTAAGCGGACGCTCCGCACCAGGACTCGAGACATCAAGATAATAAGCCTGTTCAATCGGATCGGTTTCGTTCAGTTTTTCCGAGAGTTGTTCATTGATATTGACGCAATCGTCTAAATCGACGCCCCCTGGTTTATCGATATAAACGCGCAAGAACCAGTCTGGACCTTCTTTTACGAATTCCACATCGACCAATTCCATGTTTTCTCGTTCGACGATTGGCAACGCAATCGATTCAACGACTTCTGTTATTTTGGACACTCTCATCCCTCCTTCTGGCTTTTACATACAAGAAAGGAGTAGGGTTCCCTACTCCTTTCCGTCGTAGTATCCAACTTTGTTCGATACCAATATATCATATTTTCCCGACAAATCGCAACTTACACCCCAAAATCAAAGAATGAGAGTTGGTTCTCATCAGGCAAGCCTTCAAGACATTTCATCGTATCAAGTGTCTCGATGACGGTTTTCGACAACTTCGCTCGTTTGCGTAAATCTTCTTTCGAAAGGAATTGCCCTTCCTCCCTCGCTTCGACAATCGCTTTTGCCGCATTCGTTCCGAGCCCATCGACCGCATTGAATGGAGGAATCAACGTATTATCCTCAATCAAGAACTCTGTCGCGCTTGAACGATACAAGTCGATGTTTTGGAACTTCATGCCCCGCTCAAGCATTTCGAGGGCAAGTTCGAGGACCGTATGCAATCCTTTATCTTTCGCTGTCGCGTCGAAGCCTTTTTCACGGATATCCGACATCGCTTTACGGACGGCTTGAGGACCTTTGATCATCGCAGATAAGTCAAAGTCCCCGGCGCGCACGGTGAAGTAGGTCGCATAGTACAGGATAGGATGATGCACTTTGAAATACGCGATTCGAACGGCCATCAAGACGTATGCCGTCGCGTGCGCTTTCGGGAACATGTATTTGATCTTCTTACAAGAAGAAATATACCATTCCGGCACGTCGTTCTCCCGCATCTCTGACTCCATCTCGTCTGTGAGACCTTTTCCTTTACGGACGGACTCCATGATTTTGAAGGCGAACGATGGTTCGAGCCCTGCGTAAATCAAATAGACCATGATGTCATCACGACAACCGATAACGTCTTTTAGTTCACACGTTCCGTTATAAATCAGTTCGTTCGCGTTCCCAAGCCACACATCCGTTCCGTGAGACAGACCTGAAATCTGAACGAGCTCCGAGAACGTGGACGGTTTCGTCTCTTCAAGCATCTGACGGACGAACTTCGTCCCAAACTCAGGAATCCCGAGTGTGCCGGTCTTCGACTCAATCTGTTCCGGTGTCACTCCGAGTACTTCTGGCGAGGAGAAAATTTTCATGACGGTCGGATCATCTGTCGGAATCGTTTTCGGATCGATCCCGGATAAGTCTTGGAGCATCCGAATGACGGTCGGGTCATCGTGCCCGAGAATGTCGAGCTTCAATAAGTTGTCATGGATGGAATGGAAGTCGAAGTGTGTCGTCTTCCATTCAGACGAATTGTCATCCGCCGGATATTGAATCGGTGAGATGTCCGCGATGTCCATATAGTCAGGGACAACGATGATTCCACCCGGGTGCTGCCCCGTCGTCCGTTTCACGCCGGTGACCCCGGAGACGAGACGATCGACCTCCGCGTTTCGATAAATCTTGTCGTTCTCGGTCGCATATCCTTTCACGTACCCATATGCCGTCTTATCGGCAATCGTTCCGATCGTACCGGCACGATATACATATTCTTCTCCGAACAACACTTTTGTATAGGCGTGGGCATGTGGTTGATATTCACCCGAGAAGTTCAAATCGATATCTGGTACTTTGTCCCCTTTGAATCCAAGGAACGTTTCGAACGGAATATCATGTCCATCTTTTGTATACCATGTGCCACATTCCGGACACTCTTTGTCCGGTAAGTCATATCCTGAACCGACAGACCCGTCATTGAAGAAGTGCGAATGCTGACAGTTTGGACATACATAGTGCGGCGGTAGCGGGTTGACCTCGGTGATCTCTGTCATCGTAGCGACGAGACTCGATCCGACCGATCCACGCGACCCGACCAAATACCCGTCGTCTAGAGATTTCTTAACAAGTTTATGTGAGATCAAGTAAATGACCGCGAATCCATGACCGATGATCGATTTCAATTCTTTTTCTAGACGTGCCTCCACAATCTCAGGAAGCTCGTCCCCATAAATCGAACGGGCCATATCGTAGCTCATATTCCGAACCTCGTCATCCGCGCCTTCAATTTTCGGCGTATATAAGTCATCCGGGATGATTTGGATTGATTCGATTTGATCGGCGATCGCATTCGGGTTCGTGATGACGATTTCACGTGCTAAGTCGTCACCTAGAAACTTGAATTCTTCCATCATTTCCTTCGTCGTCCGGAAGTGGGCATGTGGCAACTCTTTACGTGTATTGATGAAGTTCGCCCCACCTTGGGTACGAATCAAGATCTCACGATACGAACGGTCGGACCGGTCCAGATAGTGCACATTTCCTGTCGCACATACCGGCAACTCGGCTTTCTCCGCGACACGGATGATTCGTTTGATGATCTCACGGAGCTCCATCTCATTCGCGACAATCTCTTTATCAATCAAATGATGATAGAGCGCTGGTGGGTGAATCTCGATAAAGTCATAAAACGACATCATCTTCTCGAGCTCATCATCCGACTTGTTCAAAGCAGCGTCAAAAATCTCACCATTGTCACAAGCCGAACCAATCAATAGTCCTTCACGACGCTTCACGAGCTCTGACCGCGGCATCCGTGCCATCCGATACAAATAATCGATATGAGAGAGTGAAATGAGTTCATATAGGTGGCGAAGTCCCGGCTTTTTATTTTTCGCATAAATCGTCGCATGGAACGGACGAATCTTCGACACGTCACTCCCGACTTTGGCGTTCAACGAGCGATGCGTCGTCATCTCAAACATCTGTTTGGCGAGGTCGAGAAGTTTCATCAATAAATACGCTGTCGCTTCCGCGTCATAAATCGCACGGTGATGCTGAGTCAATTCGATATCGAATCGCTTCGCAAGGGTGTTCAGTCGGTGATTCTTCAAGGTCGGCATCAACGTACGAGCCAGCTCGAGTGTATCGATGACCGGGTAATCATCCGGTTCATGACCTCCGCTCCGAAGTGTCGCCTCGAGGAAGCCCATGTCGAACGATGCGTTATGGGCGACGAGGATACTGTCACCACACCATTCGACGAACTGTTTCGTGATGACTTCTGGGTCAGGTTGTCCTTGCACCATGTCATCCGTGATTCCCGTCAACTCGATTGTCGTCGCCGACAACGCATGTTTCGGGTCAGCGAACGCCTCAAAGCGGTCGATAATCTCTCCGTCCTTGATTTTGACACCTGCGAGCTCGATGATTTTATTGTAGACGGCAGAAAGTCCCGTCGTCTCGACGTCAAAGACGACGTATGTTGCATCATCTAATGACACATCACTTGGATGATATGCGACCGGGACGCCATCATTGACGACGTTCGCCTCGACTCCGTACAACACTTTGATGTCATTTTTCTTCCCGGCATAATACGCTTCTGGGAACGCTTGGACACCAGCATGGTCGGTAATCGCAATCGCACGATGTCCCCACTTCGCGGCACGCGCGACGAGAGCGGACACGTTCGTGACTGCGTCCATTTGACTCATCTGTGTATGTGCGTGGAGTTCGACCCGCTTCTCACCTTCCCACTCATCTCGGGGTGGCTCGACTTTCACTTCTTGGAGTTGCGACGCCATCATGCATAGTTCACGCATGAATGAATCATCCTCGACTCGTCCTGCCGTTTGAATCCACATGCCCTTCTTGACGGCACTGAGCATCCGGTCGTCATCGTCATCGCGCGCAAACACTTTCACGATGAGCGAATCGGTGTAGTCGGTCATTTTGAAAGTGAATAGCTTTTTCCCACTCTTCAGCTCTTTTCGCTCCGCAGAGAAGACGAGACCACGGATGGCGACACGGCGCTCTTCTTCGATGATTGTCTTGATTGGGACAATCTCATCTTTGATGAGCGCACCCATCCGAATCTCTGTGATTGGCTCATCATTCGTTTCCGTCGCTTTAGCGAACTGTGCCGCAAGCGCCATTTTCGCTTGCTCGATATCTTCTTGTACCACTTGTTCACGTAAAGCCTGACTGGCTTCGGCGTCTTCAGAAAAGTGTGCCTGACACGGTTTTTTCGTGAACCCATAAGCGCTATAGAGCGCTTGGACTTCTTGACAGAGCTCTTTGTCCACATAGCTCGCCTCAGGTCCAGAGCGTACCGGGATCAACAATTTATTCTGTTCAAATCGCGGTGAGACCGATCCGAAATAGCTTCGCATCGCTCCGGACACTTGACTCAATTCACTGACGATTCGTGGCCAGTAGTCGATATAGTCCTGCTCGCTCCCACCTTTTGCTGTCGAGAACCGCGCGTACACTTCGTCAGCGAACGTCGCGTACCGATTTTCTAACCGACTCATGAACAATTGATGGACGTCGTACGGTAAGACTGTCGGAAATGTAAAATAAAACGTCCACGTGCGTCGTTTTTTATTGACGACGAGTCGTGAGAGTTCCGCTTCATCGAACAGGTCTGTCTCAGTCGTGATCCCAAGATCACTTAATAATAGTTGCATCTTTTGATTTGCTTCCACGGGTCCGTCTTTCCCCCTTTATGCCAATTCGACAAATGAAGGTGACCGCTTACGCTGTCACCTTCATCCATTAATTAATGAACTTCGCTAAATTTTGAAGTGATGACTTGTTTCAATTCGTCGATTGAAGTTTCAATCACTTCGCCTGTGGCACGTACTTTTACTTCAACGATTCCTTCACCGGCTTTTTTCCCGACGTTGACGCGAATCGGAAGACCAATCAAGTCTGCATCGGCAAATTTGACGCCCGCTCGTTCTTTTCGATCATCGAACAAGACATCGTACGTTTGGCCGAGCTCTTCATAAAGACGATTTGCAAGTTCAACTTGCGCCTCATCTTTCGTGTTGATTGCGATCAAATGAAGATCGAACGGCGCCACGTTTCGTGGCCAGATGATTCCACGATCATCATGATGCTGTTCGACGATGGCAGAAAGTGTCCGTGACACACCGATTCCATAGCAACCCATGATGAGTGGTTCAGCACGACCTTCTTCGTTTAAGAATGTCGCTCCCATCGCCTCTGAATAACGTGTCCCAAGTTTGAAGACTTGTCCGACTTCGATTCCGCGAGCGAAACGAACAGGACCCGACTCGTCAGGTGCTAAGTCGCCTTCGACGACGAAACGTAAATCATGATAAGTCAATTCTCCTAAGTCACGCTCGGCATTTACGCCTGTGTAGTGCGTGTTCGCTTCGTTCGCTCCACAAACAGCGTCTACGAGATACTTGACCGCATAATCGGCAACGACTTTAACTGGCGCATGGATTGGCCCGAGCGTACCTGGTGCACACTTGAACAACTCAACGATTTTAGCCTCATCTTCGAGTTGAATATCGAGTCCACCGAGTGCATTCTTCACTTTGACCTCGTTCGCTTCATGGTCGCCACGAACGATTGCCATCACCGTCTCTCCATCCACATTGAATAGGACAGATTTGATGGTCGTCTTCGGATCGACGTTCAAGAATTTCGCTACGTCTTCAATCGTGCGATTTTCTTCCGTGTCCACTTTCTCGAGAGGGCGTACGTCAGCTTGTTGCATCTCATAACGGTCGAGTGTTTCTGCCATTTCAATGTTCGCCGCATAGTTCGATGAATCGGTATAAACGATCGTGTCTTCACCGATATCAGCGAGCGCTTGGAATTCGTGCGTATCTTTCCCGCCGATTGCTCCAGAGTCTGCGACGACCGGACGATACTTAAGACCTGTACGGTCGAAGATGCGTGAGTACGCGTTATACATGTTTGTATATTCTTCATCTAAGCCTTCTTGTGTCGCGTGGAATGAGTATGCATCTTTCATCAAGAACTCACGTCCGCGAAGCAATCCAAAGCGCGGACGACGCTCATCGCGATACTTCGTTTGAATCTGATACAAGTTCATCGGAAGTTTTTTATACGAGTTGAGCTCGTCTCGGACGATTGACGTGATCAATTCTTCGTGTGTCGCACCGAGTGCGAAACGACGGTCATGACGGTCAGTCAAGCGCATCAACTCAGGACCATAAATGCCCCATCGTCCTGTCTCTTCCCAAAGTTCTGCCGGTTGGATGGCCGGCATCAATAACTCTTGTGCACCCGCACGATTCATCTCTTCACGGATGATTGTTTGGATGTTGTGTAACACTTTATGTCCGAGTGGAAGATAAGAATAGATTCCTGCCGCATTTTGACGGATGAATCCTCCACGGACGAGAAGTTGGTGGCTGACCGCTTCCGCGTCAGCCGGTACTTCTCTCAATGTAGGCATGAGCAATCTAGATTGTTTCATACAGTTCAACGTTTCCCTTCTCTACAAACAGCTTATTTAAAGAATGATTGAATGTCGTTCCAAGTGACAATCAACATTAAGATCATCAATAAGGCAAATCCGATAAAGTGGACGAATCCTTCCTTTTTCGGATCAATCGGACGCCCTCGCACCGCTTCGAATAAGAGGAAGATCAAACGTCCTCCATCCAAAGCCGGAAGTGGGAGCAAGTTGAAGATAGCGAGGTTGACGGAAAGGAGCGCTGTCCAGTTCAACAACATGATCAAACCGCTCGCTGCCACTTCATCTGTCATCCGAACGATTCCAACAGGTCCTGCCAATTGATCGACACCAACTTGTCCCGTCACTAAATCACCGACGGCTGAGAAGATGAGGGTGGACATCGTCCAAGTCGTCTCAGCACCTGTCGTCACGGCTTTGACCGGTGAACGCTCTAATGCGTTCGTGACACCTAGAATCCCGACCGTTTCGCCATTTTGTTCAACCGCTTGTGGTGTGACGGTGACGGTCTCCTCCTCACCATCACGGACGTACGTGACATCCGTTGGCGTATCGGCGCGGTCAGCTAGAGCCGTGCGCAAGTCGAGCCAATCCGTGACTGGTTCGCCTTCAATCGAAACAATTTCATCTCCACTCATCAACCCTGCCTCATCAGCGGCTGAATCAGGTTGAACGGTACCGATTCGACCATCGTTCGTCGGCGTTCCTTGAACGAGACCAACGATAATGAGCAAGATGAACGCTAACACGAAATTCATCGCTGGACCGGCTGCAATCGCCAAGACCCGTTTCCATACCGATTGGGCACCGAACGTGCGATCATACGGTGCGATTTGAATTTCCATCCCTTGGTCGACAAGAAGTGTATCCCGTTCTAACGAATAGACACGTACTTCCTCATCGATGAGGAGCTGTACTTTTAATTCATGCGTCGCATCAAATTTATCGACGGTACCGACGACTTGAACATCCGTAGCGGTGTCCGGCTGAAAATAGACCCGATCCACTGTGCCTTGTTCGGTTAAACGAAGTCCAACGTGCTGCCCTGCACGTACTTCAATCGGTTCGAAATCTTCCCCAGCCATTTTGACATAGCCACCGATTGGTAAGAGACGGATGGTATAGAGCGTTTCATTTTTACGGAATGAAACAATTTTCGGACCGAATCCGATTGCAAACTCGTGACAGAGAATGCCTGCCCGTTTCGCCATGACGAGGTGTCCCCACTCGTGTACAGAAATGAGAACCCCGAACATCAGGACGATGGCGATAAAAGTCGTCATGATTTATTCCCCACCTTCAATTCCTTGCTGAATCTGTTGACGTACTGCTTGGTCCACTTCTAGAATTTGTGCGAGCGTCGGTTCGGCAATCACTTCATGTTGAGCCATCGCCTCTTCAACGAGTCGTTCAATTTCTAAGAACGTGATCTGACCGTTTAGGAACAGGTCCACTGCCATTTCATTGGCCGCATTCAGGACTGTCGGCATCGAGCCGCCAATTCTTCCTGCTTCAAACGCTAACCGAAGTGCCGGATAACGGTTGAAATCAGCCTCTTGAAAATGTAGCTTACCGATTTCTTTCAAGTTTAACCGCTTATTCCCCTCAATTTCAAGCCGCTTCGGTTCCGAAAGCGCATAGAGAATCGGTCCCCGCATATCCGGGTTTCCGAGTTGTGCCATCACAGCCGCATCTTTAAATTCGACCATCGAGTGAATAATCGATTCCCGATGCAAGATGACTTCAATATCATTATAGTCGATATCGAACAGCCAGTGTGCCTCGATCACCTCGAGCCCTTTATTAAACATCGTCGCAGAGTCGATTGTGATCTTCGCCCCCATCGACCAGTTCGGATGATTCAATGCATCTTCAACCGTCACGTCGGCTAGTTCTTCCCGTGAACGGTCACGAAAACTTCCGCCAGACGCAGTTAAAATAATTTTTGAAACATCTTCTCTTCGTTCCCCGTTCAAACATTGGTAGATGGCAGAATGCTCGCTATCGACCGGTAAAAGTTTAACCCCATGTTCTTTCACGGCCGCCTTGACGAGATGCCCTGCCGTAACGAGTGTTTCTTTGTTGGCGAGTGCAATATCTTTTCCTGCTTGAATCGCAGCAAGCGTCGGCTCGAGACCGACCGCTCCCACGACTGCTGTCACGACGATATCCGCGCGTTCTGCCGTCGCACACTCTTTGAGACCTTCAGGACCGATGAAATATAGAGGTTCATATGTAAGGCGCGGCTTCAATTGTTCG
Source organism: Exiguobacterium sp. s189 (assembly GCF_018617615.1). Lineage (NCBI taxonomy): Bacteria > Bacillati > Bacillota > Bacilli > Caryophanales > Exiguobacterium > Exiguobacterium sp. s189. The sequence goes on from NZ_JACSKM010000002.1 coordinate 232,064, forward strand.
AGTACTTCGATACTTGTCGCCGACACATATTTTGGTCTAAGTCGATTGATCCATTCCGTGGCAACATCGACGTTCGTGCCGAACGCATACGCCTCTAATTCAAACAGGTCGGGGTGCTGTTCGATGACGTCACATGTCTGCACGCCAATCGAACCTGTCGCCCCAATTAAGCTAATTCGCTTCATCTCGACACTCCTTCTTATAGCAGATTAAACACCCAAATGACGGTAAAAACCGCAATCATACTGTCGAACCGGTCAAGGATTCCTCCGTGGCCAGGTAAGAGATGACCCGAATCTTTTACTCCGAACTGACGTTTATAAGCGGATTGTACCAAATCACCGAGCTGTCCGACGACAGCAACGACAATGGCTAAAATAATCACTTCTAATACGGGTAAGATCGGATCGATCCAGACGAAGATGATGCCGAGTACAATGGCCGATACAATTCCGCCGATTGCCCCTTCAATCGTCTTATTCGGGCTGATCGATGGCCATAATTTTGCCTTCCCGAACGCTTTCCCAGTGAAATAGGCTCCAGAATCCGTCGCCCAAATCATGAACAAAATAAGCAACACTTTCGACAACCCATCGTCAGATAGGCGTACGAGCGCGAAACTTGAGAAACCGACGACCAAGTAGACAGCGGATACGAAATAGAATCCTGCATCTTCATATGTGAATCGATTTTTTGTGACAACCGTCCAAAACAGTAATAACACAAGCCCTAATACGAGCCACTGTTCAATCGTGAACGGCATCTCGTCCGTGACGATTCGCGTTTCCAGTAACAACAAGACAAACGGGAAAGCAACGAGGAGCGATGTCACTAAAAATGGGAATGCCAACAGTTTATGTTTACGCATCAACGTAAACTCGCTCAATCCAATGAGGGCGAGAATCCCCATTAAAGAAACAAAGGCGTTACCACCAAGTGCAATGACGGTAATAAAGATTGCGCCCGCCCAAAGTCCTGTAATAATTCGTGTCTTCATGTTACACCCCACCAAAACGTCGCGTGCGCGCGTTGTAAGATTCAATCGCTTCTACAAAATGCTCACGCTTAAATTCTGGCCACAATACTTCTGTAAAGTGGAGTTCAGCATATGCGCTTTGCCAAAGTAAAAAGTTTGAGAGTCGTTGTTCACCGCTTGTACGTATGATGAGGTCCACATCTTGAACGTGAGTCATGAGACGTTCACCGATTAACTGATCATCCACGGCGTCTGACATTAGCATACCAGACTGTACATCCTCGGCAATGCTACGCATCGCTTGGACGAGCTCATCCCGACCACCATAGTTGAGTGCGAAAACGAGTTTCAAGCCTGTATTTGTGGCAGTCCGTTCTCTCGCCTGATCGACAGCCTCCCGCGTCTCGCGTGGAAGCTTCGTCGTGTCCCCAGCGACAAGCACCTGGACGTTCTGTTCATGAAGTTCCTTCAAATCGGTCTCTAAAAACTGTTTCGGCAACTTCATCAAGAATGAGACTTCCTCTTCCGGACGAGTCCAGTTCTCCGTAGAGAACGCGTAAAGCGTCAGTGATTGAATCCCGAGTTCTTGCGCTGTCCGAACCGCTTCACGGATTGACTTCATCCCTTCTCGGTGACCCATGATGCGAGGGAGACCACGTTTTTTGGCCCAACGTCCATTTCCATCCATGATGATGGCTACGTGCTCAGGAACACTTAATTCTGCCTCGATTTTTGTTTTAGGATTCACCCATTTAAACATTCTGTTATCCTCCTGATTGTATGAAAGAAGGACCCTCTCAGAAAAAGGGTCCCCACACAGCTTTTTGGTATACCACTTCCGTGATTACACTTCCATGATTTCTTTTTCTTTCGTTGCTGCAGATTCATCAATCTTCTTGATATACGAATCCGTCAACGTTTGAACGTCATCTGCATATCCGCGGAGATCGTCTTCTGTTAACTCGCCATCTTTTTCGAGTTTTTTCAAGTTTTCGTTAGCATCACGGCGAACGTTACGGACAGCGACTTTCGCCTCTTCCGCATATTTCTTCGTGATTTTAACCAATTCTTTACGACGTTCTTCCGTCAAGGCAGGAATCGCCAAACGGATGACTGTTCCGTCAGAAGATGGAGACAAGCCGAGGTCTGCCTTTTGAATCGCTTTTTCTACTTCAGAAACCATTGATTTATCCCATGGTTGAATCAAGAGCAAGCGCGCTTCTGGTGTATTGATGTTTGCTACTTGATTGAGTGGTGTTGGAACACCATAGTAATCAACTTGAACAGGATCCAAAATCGATGCGCTGGCACGGCCAGTGCGAAGCGTACCAAAATCACGTTTCAGTGACGTGTGCGCTTTTTCCATTTTTTCTTCAGCTGTTTGCAATACTTCTTTGACACTCATGAATTGACTCCTCCTACTACCGTCCCGATATGTTCCCCGAGTACGACACGTTTAATGTTACCTTCTTCAAGCAATGAGAATACAATCAATGGAATGTGATTGTCCATACAGAGTGATGTTGCCGTTGAGTCCATGACTTGAAGCCCGTCTTTTAAGACATCAAGGTATGACAACGATTCATATTTCACTGCAGTGGCATCCAATTTCGGATCGGCAGAGTAGACGCCGTCCACATTGTTTTTACCCATTAAAATGACATCGGCTTCGATTTCAGCAGCGCGAAGTGCAGCTGTCGTATCCGTTGAGAAATATGGGTTTCCTGTACCCGCTGCAAAGATGACGACGCGACCTTTTTCAAGGTGACGCATTGCCCGGCGACGAATGTATGGCTCAGCAACTTGTCGCATTTCAATTGATGTTTGGACACGCGTTTGGACACCGTACGTTTCAAGGCTGTCTTGAAGGGCAAGTGAGTTTAAGACAGTGGCGAGCATTCCCATGTAGTCTGCGTTTGCCCGGTCCATCCCAAGTTCACTACCCGTCTTTCCACGCCAAATGTTTCCGGCACCAACAACCACGGCCACTTCTACACCCATCTCGATCAATTCTTTAATTTGATTTGAGATTGAGTTTACAATGTTAGGGTCAATCCCATAACCTTGATCTCCAGCGAGCGCTTCTCCACTCAATTTTAACACAATTCGTTTATATTTCGGTTCCATAACTTTGCCTCCTCTTGCTTGAAAAAAGGGAACACGCTCCCTTAACGAACTAACTCAAGGTTATAAAGACGTGTTCCCAATTTTGAATGCATCATATACGATGACGCAGATTATTTTTTAAGTTGGTTCATAACTTCTTCAGCAAAGTTCTCTTCACGTTTCTCCATACCTTCTCCTACTTCGAAGCGTACGAATGAGTTGACTTTCCCGCCTTTAGATTCTACATACTTACCAACTTTGAAGTCGCCGTCTTTTACGAACGTTTGGTCTACGAGGCAGATTTCCTCGAAGTACTTGTTCATGCGACCAGCAATCATCTTCTCAACGATGTTAGCAGGTTTGCCTTCGTTAAGAGCTTGCTCAGTCAAGACTTTCTTCTCACGGTCGATTTCTTCAGCTGATACTTCATCGCGTGTCGCGTAAAGTGGACGTGCTGCTGCAACGTGCATTGCAACGTCTTTTGCAACTGTTTCGTCAGACGTGCCGTCGATTACGACTACAGAACCGATGCGACCACCCATGTGGAGGTACGTACCGAATACAGCGTCGTCAGCTTTTTCAAGAACAGCCACACGGCGGAGTGAGATTTTCTCTCCGATTGTAGAAGCTTCTTCTTGGATGTACGTTTCAAGCGTTTTGCCTGCTTCGTAATCAGCTGCGAGTGCTGCTTCTGCAGTTGTTGCGCCTGAAGCGAGTACTGCTTTTGCTACGTTGTTGACGAGTGTTTGGAACTTCTCGTTCTTCGCAACGAAGTCTGTTTCTGAGTTGATTTCGACGAGCACAGCTTTGTTGCCTTCAACTGCTACTGCTGTCAAACCTTCAGCGGCGATACGATCACCTTTTGCTGCTGCTTTAGCGATTCCTTTTTCGCGAAGGAAGTCGATTGCTGCTTGCATGTCACCGTCTGTTTCAACGAGTGCTTTTTTGCAATCGAGCATTCCTGCTCCTGTTTTTTCACGAAGTTCTTTTACCATTGCTGCTGTAACTGCCATCGGAAATTCCTCCTTGTAAAACTTACGAATTTTAAGAAAAAGCACGAGGCTTTTTGAATACTTGTCCTAAAAAAAGGTGATAAAAGGCTTTCCCTTTATCACCTATTGTCTCACTGATTACTCAGCTTCTGTAGCTTCAGCTTCTGTCGCTACAGCTTCTTCAGCAACTTCTTCTTCACCTTGCTTCGCTTCGATGATCGCATCTGCCATTTTCGAAGTGAGCAACTTAACTGCACGAATTGCATCGTCGTTCGCTGGGATAACGTAGTCGATTTCATCTGGGTCACAGTTTGTGTCGACAATCGCAACGATTGGGATGTTCAATTTGTGAGCTTCCGCGATTGCGATACGCTCTTTACGTGGGTCAACGATGAAGAGTGCGTCAGGCACACCAGGCATATCCTTGATTCCGCCGAGGAACTTCTCAAGACGAGTCATTTCTTTTTTCAAGATGATGACTTCTTTCTTAGGAAGCACTTCGAACGTGCCGTCTTCTTCCATTTTTTCGAGTTGCTTCAAGCGGTTAATACGCTTTTTGATTGTTGAGAAGTTAGTGAGTGTTCCACCCAACCAACGCTCGTTAATGAAGAACATACCAGAACGGATTGCTTCTTCTTTGATTGTATCTTGAGCTTGTTTTTTCGTACCAACGAAGAGGACGTTTCCGCCTTCTGCCGCGAGTTCACGAACAAAGTTGTAAGCTTCGTCTACTTTTTTGACCGTTTTTTGAAGGTCGATGATGTAGATCCCGTTACGCTCTGTGAAGATGTATTTCGCCATTTTTGGGTTCCAACGGCGTGTTTGGTGACCGAAGTGTACACCAGCTTCAAGCAATTGCTTCATTGAAATTACTGCCATGATAAATTTCCTCCTTGTGGTTTAAAAAAGTCCTCCGCCTCGTTCATTGTTGTATTCCGACCTTTCGGCACCGAGGAATATCATCCCGAGACGTGTGTGATGTGTTTAACACCGAGAACTACTATAGCATATGTCACGAAATCCGGCAACTCTCACTTTTTGCGAAGTTTCGCATATAGCGCGAGTTCACCTTCCCCTTTTCCGAGGATGCGGGCCGCGTCTCGAACCGAGTGGCGCAGTAACACATCGTCTACGTCAACCGACGTTGTTGAGTTCTCTTCATTCAACTCATCGGACACGGACTCAATGTTTGCTTCAACAAGTATCGAGTCTTCCTGATGAACGTCCGCTTTACGCTCTACCGGTTCCTTCGTGACAAGGTCGTTCATCGACTCCATGAACGAGAGAAGCAATGTCTCCGTTTCCTGCTTCTCCCGTTCGAGTCGTTCGATCCGTTCTTGTAACGTCTGGACTTGACGGTATCCGAATAAAAAACCGTAAGCAACCAAACAAGCCGTTACTACATACACAATATACACTTGTTCATCTCCTCACGATGTCTTTTCTTCTAAATAGGACCGTCCAAGCGCTTGTTTCAACGTCTTCAAGGCCTTTGAATGAATTTGAGAAATGCGGGAAGTCGATAGTTCGAGCACTTCCCCAATCTCAGTCAATGTCAATTCATCAAAATAAAATAACGATACGACGAGCCGTTCTTTTTCCGATAGATGGTCCACTTCTGTCGCGAGCACGTCAATCAATTCTCGTTGAAGGAGTGTGTCTTCTGGTTTTTCGGAGTCTGGATCGAAGTACGTGACAGACATCACTTTGCCTTCTTCTTGTAACGTCACAGCCTCATCAATCGATAACATATTGGCAAAATATCCTTCTGCCATCGTCCGTTCAATCTCAGAAACAGGAAGGTCACAGGCGACTGCCAACTCATTCTTCGTCGGAGCGCGATGAAGTGATTGTTCAAGTTGTTCTGCTACCTGATCGATTTTTTTTACTTTCTCACGAACCGAACGAGGTAACCAGTCTACTTTGCGCAATCCATCGATAATAGCTCCTCGAATTCGAAACGCAGCGTACGTATCAAATTTATTGTTATGCTCTGGATCATATTTCATAAGGGCATCGTACAATCCCATGTAACCCAAACTTTTCAATTCGTCGCGTTCGACGCTCTTTGGAAGCGTCACGATCATCCGTTGTACGTGGTAGTGGATGAGAAACTCGTAATGTGCTAGTAGTTCGTTTGCTGTATCCATATCACGGTCCGTATTCCAGCGATCCCACAACTGTGTAAGATGAGTCGTCATGTCGATCCCCCCTTATAGTTCTTTCGTACCTACGCTCACCGTCCGAATCGATAAGACCGATGTCGCAACATCGAACTCAATCGTCCGTCCGTTATGACCGCCACAATCTTCGGCCACGAGCGGAATCCGATGAACCTTTAATGCTTGACGAATCGCCTCGGCGTTTCGTTCACCGATTCGCATCGCTTCATTCTCATATTTAAATTGAAACATTTGTGCCCCACCAGCCATTTTCGCTTGTAGCCGCGTCGCTCCCTCTCGTTTGAGAGAACGGACGAGCGTATCGATGGCTGTGTCCGCATATTTTCCTACTTCAATCGCTTGATTCTTCCGCGCAATGGTCGAGTCAGGTAACATGACATGCGCCATTGCCGCCAATTGGAGACGAGTGTCATATAAGATGACGCCTACACACGAACCAAGTCCGGCTGTCCGTAACCGATTCGGTGCCGTCGTTTGCTTCCACTCGGCGATGCCAATTTTTAAAACGTCAGCCATGACCAATCAACCGTTCTTGAATGCGTTTGAGTGAACCATGTGTTGGTAGGAACAACACATGTCCTGCACTTACTTTTTGATCAATCATAAAGGTCGTATCGATATACAATGCGGCGTCTTCCTCCGGTTGAACCGATGTGACGACAAACTCGACGATCGATCCCGCCATATCGATGGCGGTTGCCGGTACTTGGATCATGATTGGAGTCTGCAACCAATCCCCTAGTGCACGTGCGTACGCACCACTCATAATATTCCCGACCTCTTCCCAGGCCGACTGTCCGAGTTCATCACCAGATTGGAATGAGAACGGCATGCCGATCAGTGTCGACACCATCTGCTCGGCGTCCTCAACGGCAAATAAAATAAGAATCATGCCGCGAATCTCACCATCTAACTCGAGTAGCACCGAAGCGACGTGTCGCTCCGGACCACCCACTCGATCAGGTAAATACGAGATCGGCTCCATTTCAGCCGAGGAGACCGTGATATTCACCGGTTTGGCTAACATGGCGGATAACGCAGTAGCCGCATGACCAGACCCTATATTTCCCAGTTCCTTTAACAAGTCTTGCTCAAACTCACTCAGCATATTGTTCCTCAAACAACGCATTCGCATCGAGAAGCGAGAAGAGTTTGTCTTCCCCTTTAGCGATTGCTGTCAAGTGTGCTGAAATCATGTCGCGACTCGATTCAGGAATCGGTTCAATCCGCACTTCATCACTCTCGACAACTTCATTTGCCCGGTCAACGATAAAGCCCGCGTCCCCTTGATTCAATGATGCGATTAAAATACGTGTCTCATCCGTCGGTTCGATTTCTTCATAACCGAGGCGTAAACGAAGATCGATGACCGGTGTGACGACACCTCGAAGATTAATGACCCCTTTCACGTGTGACGGGGCATTCGGAACGCGTGTGATTGGCTGAAGTCGCTCGATTGAGCGGACCGATTGCACATCGATCCCGTACGTATTTTCTTCAAGTGAAAAGACTACCCATTTCTGTTCCATCTATATTCCTCCTTAAAAGAGATCGTTACTATCTACGATAAGGGCGACGCGACCGTCACCGAGAATGGTCGCACCTGAGATAGCAGGAATCCCTTCAAGATACGTACCGAGCGGTTTCATGACAATTTCTTGTTGGCCAATCAACTCGTTGACGACGACACCAACGAGTTTGTTACCTTTTCGAACGACGACGACCGGGAATTGGGACTTCGTTTCTGATTCGATTCCGAACATTTCTTTTAAGTAGACGAGTGGAACCAATTGCCCACGGAAATCAAAGACGCGCTCACGATGCGCCGTCAAAATGTCCGCTTCATCAAGTAAGGTTGTCTCAAGAATCGATGACAACGGAATCGCATACGATTCCTCACCGACTTGTACGAGCATGGCCGAGATGATGGAGAGGGTGAGTGGCAAGCTGACCTGGAATTTTGTTCCTTGTCCTGCGACCGTCTCTAATGAAACGACACCACCAAGCGACTCGATTTTATTTTTGACGACATCGAGTCCGACACCACGACCTGAAAGGTCCGTTACCACATCTGCTGTCGAGAAGCCTGGGGCGAAGATCAGCATCGCCAGCTCGTTCTCAGACATCATGGTCGCCTCTTCATCCGAAATGACGCCACGTTCTAATGCTTTCGAGCGAACTTTGTCGACGTTGATGCCGGCACCATCATCCTCAATCTCAATGAAGACGCGGTTACCGCCATGATAAGCGCGGAGGGCTAGCATGCCTTGTTCCGGCTTGCCTGCTTTCACGCGAACTTCAGGGCGTTCGATTCCATGGTCGATTGCATTCCGAATCAAGTGAACGAGCGGGTCGCCAATTTCATCGATGACCGTCCGATCAAGTTCTGTCTCCGCACCCGAAATATCCAATTGAACTTTCTTATGAATTTCTTTCGCGACCGAGCGAACCATGCGTGGGAAGCGATTGAACACTTGCTCAATCGGCATCATGCGAAGTGTCAAGACGAGAGATTGCAGTTCGTTCGTACCCCGCTTGATTTTTTCAACCGTTTCATTCAATTCTGGTTGCCCCACCTCGTCAGCGAGTCGTTCCAAACGCCCACGATCGATGATGAATTCTTCGAACAAGTTCATGAGACGATCAATTCGTTCCAAGTTGACACGAATCGTCTTCGCTTGTGCCTGGGCCGCAACTTGTTCTTTCGTATCTTTCGTTTCTTTTTCTTCCTGGTCTGGAGCTGTCTGCACCACTGGTTCTGGGACTACCACTTCGGCTGTGACTGCGACTTCTGGTTCGCTTTCTGACGCCCCTGTGAACACATTGACTTCGACACGCTCCACTTCCGACACCTGGGCGATGGCGTGTTCGATGACTTCCGCTGTCTCTTGTGAGAGGAACAAGACGTCAAACGACAAGTCGAATTGCTCTTGTTCAATTTCTTCTGTTTCCGGATGTGTCCGTACCACTTCACCGAGTTCTTGAAGGCGATCAAACACCATGTAAGCCCGAGCCGCTTTTAAGACGACAGCGTCTGATAGTTTTACAGTGATTTGATACGCTTCAAACCCAGTTTGTTTCGCCTGGTCGATTACTGAATTCGTATAAAGGTCGACTTCGAATGTATTTGACTCTTTTACCTCAGTAACCACAACCTCTTTTCCACCGATAAACGATTGGAAGGCAGCGACCGTTTCAGAAACGTCCACGTTCGCACCTCGTCCGCCGTTCTCAATGTCAGCAATCATGTCCTCCATCTGTTCCATAGCGATGAACATCGTGTCCAACAAAAGTTGGTTGCTTTCTTTTTTACCGCCACGCACAAGGTCGAGTGCACTTTCCATCTCATGCGTCAAATTGGCCACGTGTTCGTACCCCATCGTCGAGGACATCCCTTTTAACGTATGTGCAGACCGGAAAATCTCTTGAACGACATCCGCCCCACCCGACTGTTCTAACTTAAGTAACTGTGTGTTGATCGATTGGATATGTTCTTGGGATTCATCTAAAAACAACCCTAAGTATTCGTTCACGTCCATCTTTATTGCCTCCCTGTCGTTATACTCGGTTCCATTGTTTCCGTAAGTTCCCCATCAAACGGTCCATCAAGTGACGTGGTTTTGGAGGCGTTCCCGTAAGCGTTGTCAAAATTCGTTCGAGCCGCCAGCTAATATCACTTTTTCGATTGTATTGATAAAACGGGACTTGTGCGATGACTGCCTTTCTTACTGAAGGGTCATCCGGTAAAAATCCGAGGAATCGAATCGTCTTGTTTAAAAACTGCTTGCATGCGACTTCCATCCGTTCGAAACATTGCAGTGCTTCCTCTCCAGACTGAGCTCGGTTCACAATGACGCCGAGTGGTAAGTCGGGATATTGATGATGCACTAGTTTTGTATATGCGTACCCGTCCATGAGCGAAGTCGGTTCCGGTGTTAAAATTAAAAACATTTCGTCACACCCCGCAATAAATTGCAGGGAGGTGTCCGTCGCCCCGGCGCCCATATCGAAAAGGACGTAATCATATGCGGTCAGTACTTCGAGTTCTCGCATGAGAAATTGCATGTCATCATCTGAGAGATGGACGAGTTGGTCTTGTCCACTCCCTCCATGTAATATATCGACACCATGCACATTTTTCTGAACAGCTGAAGCCAATGGAATACGAGCTTTTACAGACTCAATCATCGTTCTCGACTTCATTGCGTTCATCAAGATATGGACGTTGGCCATGCCGATATCAAAGTCGACGATCAACACCCGTTTCCCGAGTTCCGAAAGGGCGATGGCCGTGTTGACGCAAACGTTCGTCTTTCCAACGCCGCCTTTTCCGCTTGCAAAAGCGATGGTCGTCGGATGGACATCATTGATTGCTCTTAAACGCCTTGCTTGGTCCATCTGGCCCACCCTTCTTTCTCGAACAGTCGTTTCGTCAATGCTTCCGCATCTCCTCGAATCAAATCATCTGGCACCTCTTGACCGTCTGTCATCCATGCGACAGGCAAGCTGCTCTTTTTCACCATTCGATACATCGCGTGAATGTCACTCGTCTCATCCGCTTTGGTGAAGATGAGCGAACTGAGGGGGAGGGATTCGAACTGGGAATAAATCATATCCATATCTTTCATTTTGGAAGTCAAACTCAATACAAGCGATAGACTCGTTTCGGTGAAGTCATGATGTTCGTGAAATTGTTCCACGTAGGCTGGGTCTCGGAAGTTTCGACCTGCCGTATCGATCAATACAATATCTTTTCGCGCAAATAATTGCTTGGCCCGTTTGAAGTCGTGAAAATCATATGCGACCTCTACCGGGATACTCATGATTTCGGCGTACGTCTTCAACTGTTCGATAGCCGCGATTCGATACGTATCTGTCGTAATCAGCCCGACCGTTTTTCCTTCTGTCAATTTGAAATGTGCAGCTAGCTTGGCAAGCGTCGTCGTTTTCCCGACACCCGTCGGTCCAACGAGCATGACATATCGTTTCGCTTCAGGCGGGTCGATAAAGGATGACTTGACTTGCTCATACACGAATCGTTCGGCTACTTCCACAGATTTCGTCGTATAGTAAAGCTCATTTAACGTCTCTTCCCATGACTCTTCTGCGAACGACTCCGTCGAAAGTAACGCATCGATGTGCTGTAGTGACGAGTGGAGCCTTGGTGCTGTCCCTCCTACCATACGAGGTGTTGACGGTACTTGAGGTGATGGTGTTGGTGCAGGTGCTGTTGTCGGCTCTTGTCGAACCGATTCTGTTCGCCTTGGCTTCGTGACCGCCTTCTCTTTTTCGAGTGCGGCGATGACTTCCACTTGTTTCGAAGCGAATAAACCAAACCATCCGGTTTTCACTTGCCGCGAATTGAGGATGACCGCTTCATCACCTAGCTCTTGCTTCACTTTCGTCATCGCCTCAGCCATCGTTTTCGCTGTAAATTTTTTAATTTGCATTTAAATCACCCCAATACTTTTCACTTCGACGGAACTGAGTAACTCGTTATAGGCCAAAACAGGCACATCTGGATAGTATCGTTCAAGCAATTGTCGGACGAACAATCGAATCGTTGGTGAACATAAAATCACCGCTGACGCACCGTAGCGTTCAAACATTGACAATTGTTCTCCTGTACGCTCGATGATCTCACGTGCTTGCTCCGGATCGAGCGCCAAATAGTTCCCAAACTCGGTCTTCTGTACGGCATCTTGAACGGTCTGTTCCGTCTGACCACCTAACGTAACCACATACAATGGACCTTCTGGTGGCTTGACTTGATCGGTCAGCTGACGTGACAATCCTTGGCGACAATATTCCCCGAGGATTTCTGCATCTTTCGTTACCTTTCCGTAGTCTGCCATTGTCTCGAACAAGAGAGGCAAGTTTCGAATCGATACGTTCTCTTGTAATAAGTGACGTAGCACTTTTTGAATCTCACCGATTGAAAGGACTGAAGGCGTGACATCTTCTACAAGAACCGGATGAGTTTCCTTCAAGTGCTCGACAAGTTGTTTCGTTTCTTCACGACCGAGTAAATCAGCGGCATGTTTTTTCAGCGTTTCGGTCAAATGTGTCGCGACAACGGATGGTGGGTCTACGACAGTGTACCCACTCATTTCAGCTCGCGTCCGTGTCTCCTCATCAATCCAAAGGGCAGGGAGCCCGAATGCCGGTTCCGTCGTTTCAATCCCATATACTTCTGGGTCTTCAATCCCTGGGCTCATCGCCAAATAGTGGTCGAGTAACAACTCTCCTTCTGCGACGACGTTTCCTTTCACTTTGATGCGATACGCGTTCGGCGAGAGTTGTAGGTGGTCGCGAATGCGAACCGTCGGCAAGATGAAGCCGAGTTCGAGTGCAAGCTGACGACGAATCATGACGACACGATCTAACAAGTCACCGCCTTGTGACTCATCCGCAAGGGGGATCAAGCCGTATCCGAACTCGAATTCAATCGAATCGATTTGTAAGAGCGAGACGACAGATTCTGTCGGAGCCGTCGAAGGTTCTTCTTCCATGATCGGTTCCTCCGTCGCCTGCCGGATGTTTCGTCGCATCGTATACGCTCCGAAGAACGCCGTACCTGCGATGATCATCGTCACCGGAATAAGTGGAGGTGACACGAAACCGAGCAAAAAGACGACGCCTCCTGCGATATAGAGAAGCGATGGGTTTTGACCGAGCTGGTCGATGACATCCTCCCCTAAATTGCCGTCTGAGACGGCACGGGTCACGATGATCCCGGTCGCCGTCGAAATCAAGAGTGCCGGGATTTGACTGACGAGTCCGTCCCCGATCGTCATGAGCGAGAATGTTTTAAACGCCTCCCCGACCGGTAATCCCATTTGAACGACACCGATAATGATTCCGAAGATCAAGTTAATCGTCACAATGATGATTCCGGCGATGGCGTCCCCTTTGACGAACTTGGATGCCCCATCCATCGAACCGTAGAAGTCGGCCTCGCTTTGAATTTTACGGCGACGCATCTGCGCTTCCTTGTCATCAATTAATCCGGAGTTCAAGTCAGCATCGATGGCCATCTGTTTCCCTGGCATCGCATCGAGTGTGAAGCGGGCAGATACCTCAGATACACGCTCGGCACCTTTCGTGATGACGACGAACTGAATGATGACGAGGATTAGGAAGACAACGAATCCGACAAGGACATTTCCTCCGATGACGAAGTCACCAAACGTTGCAATGACTTCCCCTCCATACCCGTTCGAGAGGATTGAACGGGTCGTCGATACGTTCAAACCAAGACGAAACAACGTCACAATCAATAAGAGAGAAGGGAATACGGAGAAGTCAAGCGCTTCTCTGGCGTTCATCGCCACAAGTAAGATCATGAGGGCGATTAAAATATTTACGATGATTAAAAAGTCTAATAAAAAGCCCGGTAACGGGATGATCAGCATGATGACAATCATCAAGACACCAATCAAAACTGCAAAGTCTTTCGCTTTTACTGCCAACACATACTCCTCCTCAAGACGGTTGCTTCATTTGATAGACGAACGCGAGCACTTCCGCGATTGCTTGATAGAATGATTCGTCCACCACTTCTCCAATATCGATTTGTGCGTAAAGCGCACGTGCGAGCGGCTTGTTCTCGACAATCGCCACATCGTGCTCTTTTGCGACATCTCGAATATGAAAGGCGACTCGGTCGACCCCTTTTGCGACAACGAGCGGCGCAAAATCTTTCGTGTCATCGTAGCGGATGACGACCGCGTAATGGGTCGGGTTTGTGATGACGACGTCGGCATTCGGAATTTCTTGCATCATCCGTCGCATCGCCATTTCTCGTTGTTGCTGCTTAATCTTGGATTTGATGAGTGGGTCACCTTCCGAGTTTTTATACTCGTCTTTAATGTCTTGCTTTGACATTCGAATCGATTTTTCGAAATCAAATCGTTGATAAAAAAAGTCAAGCAATGCGAGTGCGAGCAAGGCGACACTTACCCAGAGCCCAAGCTCAATCGTGATACCCGCAAGCGCGACGATGGATTCTCGAATCTGCTCGACGGCCATACGGGACAATTCTTTTTGGTTTTGCCAAAGGACAGCGACAGCGGTTGTCAGGATAATCAAAAATTTGAATAAGGACTTTAAAAATTCGACGACCGCTTTCATGCTGACAATCCGTTTCACCCCTTTAATCGGGTCGATCCGTTCGAGCTTTGGCTGGATTGCTTCCAAAGAAAAGAGCGTTCCAACTTGTAAATAGTTGATGAGAATCCCGAACACGACAGCGACGATGAAGAATGGAGCCAAAATCAATCCGACTCGAAGCATCAAGTCGATGACCATACCCGACATGCCCTCAGATACATTGAAGAGTAGATATTGCGGGCTAAGTAAATCTCCGATGAGTGATAGCAGCTGTTGCCCAATCATCGGTCCGAAGAAAGATAGCATGAGAAACATGGCAAAGAGTGCAAATGCCCCCGTCAAATCCGCTGATTTGGCGACTTGCCCTTTCTTTCGTGAATCCTCTCGTTTACGCGGTGTCGCTTTTTCTGTTTTTTCACCTGCAAAAAACTGCAAGTTGACCGATAAAGGATATAGAGGCTTCTTCATGAGGCATCTCCTAGTATGAGCATAAAGTCGTGCATCACATCTTGTAATAGCGGAATGAACTGACTAATACCCGTCAATGTCAATCCCATTAACAACACCATGACGGCAAATCCGGCAATGAGTTTAAACGAAAAGCCGATGGCAAAGATATTGAACTGCGGCGCCGATTTTGCTAAAAAACCAAGTGCCAAATCGACCAGCAGTAATGATGCCATCATCGGCAAAGCCAATTGTAAGGCGACCATCATCGTCATCGTAACGACTTTCACTGCCATCATGAGTGAAGCTTCCGTGAAGTTAATCATCGGTTGACCAGGTGGATAGATTTGAAAACTGTAATATATACCGTCAATCAGGAGTAAATGTAAATTACTCGTCAATAAAATGAACAGCGTAAAAATATAATAAAATCGTCCAATTAGTGGCGACTGTCCGCCAAACATCGGATCATATGCGGAAGCCATCGCCAAACCGAGTTGAAGATCGATGACTCCACCGGCAATCTGCGGAGCAAAAAAGAGAATATTAATCAATAGACCGAGTAACAGTCCAATCATGACTTCATAGACAACTTGCAGGACGAACGCATTCGTCATCACGATTGGCTCAGTCAATGTGAACATTGCGTAATACGCTAAAAACGCGCTGAATCCGACGCGATGCATAACCGGCAACTGCCTCGTCGAGAACAGAGGGACACTGACAAAAAAGCCAGAAAGTCGCGCAAACGTAAGACCGTACATACTGATGAAGTCGACCGCATTCATTTCGACGCAACCTCGACCATCAGCTCAAAAATCAGTCGCGTAAATCCTTCAATTTGTTGAAGCATCCATGGTCCGAAGATGACGAGACCGATGAAGACCGAAATGATTTTTGGAACGAACGAAAGCGTCTGTTCTTGAATTTGAGTCGTGGCCTGTAAAATCGAGATCACGAGACCGACAATCAGTGAAATGAGTAGCAATGGCATTGAAATTTTTAATAATGTCCACACACTCTCTGTTGCCAAGTAAATGACCATTTCTTGTGTCATGTCCGTTCCCCCTACATACTTCTAAGCAATGATTCCACAATTAAGTGCCAGCCATCGACCAATACAAATAACAATAATTTAAACGGCAATGCGATCATGACCGGTGGTAACATCATCATCCCCATCGACATGAGGACACTCGCGACGACCATATCGATAATTAAAAATGGCAAGAAAATCATGAATCCGATTTGAAAGGCTGTCTTCAATTCACTAATCGCATAAGCCGGGACAAGCGCGAGAAGTGGTACATCATCAAGTGATTCAGGTTGCTCATAGTTCCCATACTTCAAAAAGAGTTGCAAATCTTCCTGTCTTGTATATTTCGACATGAATTCTTTCATCGTCCCGCTCGCTTCATCAAACGCCTCATCTTGTGAGATTTTGTCATCGAGATAAGGTTTCAACGCGTTCTCATTCAAATCAGAAAGAACGGGAGACATGACGAACAATGTAATGAACAAGGCCAATCCGACAATCAACTGGTTTGGCGGTGTTTGCTGTGTACCGAGCGCCGGTCGAATGAAAGATAGGACGACGACGACACGTGTGAAGCACGTCATCAAAATTAAAAAAGATGGTGCAAGTGTCAATAACGTCAGTAAAATCAAGAGTTTGATCGAGGTAGATGTACTGTCTGGTGTCTCTAAATTGATTAATTGCTCAAACGTTGTCATGACTTCTTCCTCACTTCTTCTAGTTGAGCAAGTTGTTTCTTAAAGGTATCCAAAAATGCATTCGAATTCGCCGTTCGGAGTGACAAAGGTTCCGACTGCTCCTCGTCCATCGTTTCCGCATCGAGTCGATCAATCAATTGAATCGATTCTCCGACGCCGAGGACATAGACTTGATCTCCAAGTTTCACGAGTTGGACGGAACGGTCTTTTCCGAGTGGGACGCCTCCGAGATGTTTCATATGCTGAGTCGCTTTCACACCTTGTGTTTTGGAACCGAGCCAACGCATCAAGACGATGAAACCGCCGACCACGACTACGAGACTCAACACGACTTTCACGCCATTCCCAATCGTTGACGCTGTCGTTGGAACGTTACTTTCCAATTCTTCTGTCTGTTTTTGCTCGAATTGTTGGTCTACGGTGGCGGCCTCAACCGTGGTCGGAATATAAAGACCGACCACGAGAAGAATAATCAACCACCATTTCTTCATTGTGCGACCGTTTTAGAAACCGCTTCGATGACGCGCTCTGCGTTGAACGGTTTGACGATGAAGTCTTTCGCACCTGCTTGAATCGCATCGATGACCATCGCTTGTTGTCCCATCGCTGAACACATGATAACTTTTGCGTTCGAGTCGAAACTACGAATCTCTTTCAATGCTGCAAGTCCGTCCATCTCTGGCATCGTGATATCAAGTGTGACGAGGTCCGGTGTGAGCTCACGATATTTTACGACCGCGTCAGCTCCGTTTTCCGCCTCACCTACTACGTCATATCCGTTCTTTGTCAAAATATCCTTGATCATCATACGCATGAAAGCTGCGTCGTCTACTACTAATACTTTTGCACTCATTCTAATTTCCTCCTTAAACGATTCCGATCCGCTCATGCGGTTGAATAATTTCTGTTACACGTACCCCAAAGTTTTCTTCAATGACGACTACTTCTCCTCTAGCAATCCGTTGTTGGTTGACGTAAATATCAACCGGTTCGCCTGCTAGCTTGTCGAGTTCGATGATGGAGCCCTGTGATAACTCAAGTACTTCCCGAACGGATTTTTTCGTTCTTCCTAACTCTACTGTCACGTTTAACGGGACATCGTATAACAACCCAAGATTCGCCGGGACCGCTTCTTGCGATGCCGGTGATTGGAGCGGCATGAATTCTGCTTGGCTTACTGCGACCTCTGGCATCGATTTTTGCTTTTCCGGTTGTGGTTGCGGTTGTGCCTGTGGTTGTGCCTGTGGTTGCGCCTGTGGTTGAGGTTTCGGTGCCTCGGCTTTCGGTTGTTCTTTTACAGGCTCTACTGCCGTTTGTGCCTCACCGGTCGCTTTCATCAATTCGTCGACCAACTGTTTTCCAAATTGAATTGGTGCAATTTGAACAATTGTCGAGTCAATCAATGTACCGACTTTGAGATTGAACTCAATGAGCACCATCGTCTCCCAAAGTTCGAGGCGGTCGATAATGGTTTGATTTTTCGTCGCATCAAACACCTCGACAAGTGGTGGAGAAATGTCAATCTTCTTCGAGAACACCGTCGATAAAGATGTCGCGGCAGCACCCATCATCTGGTTCATCGCTTCTTGAACGGCCGATAAGCGAATCTCATCAAGGCTTTCAGGATCGACGTTCTCTCCCGTTCCACCTAACATGAGATCAGAGATGATGGCCGCATCTTCGCGAGTCAAGACGAGGACGTTTTCCCCCTTTATCCCTTCCGTGTACCCGACACGTAATGCCACATGAGGCGTCGGATAACGTTCACGCAACTCTTCGATTCTCACTTCACTGACAACCGGTGTCGTAATTTCTACTTTTTGTTGTAGCAACGTCGACAATGCCGTTGCTGAATTCCCAAACGAAATGTTTCCGATTTCCCCAAGAGCATCGCTTTCCATCGAATCTAAGTGCTCTTCTTTTTCCGCCTTTGGCGTCGGCGTACTGTCGCTTGTCCCACGCAGTAACGCGTCAATTTCATCTTGTGACAGCATTTCACTCATTGCTCTTCCTCCTTCACACGGTGAAGCACCTGAACCGCCATCCGCTTCCCGCTCACACCGACTTGCCCTTTAAATACTTTATTCTCCCCTACCATGATGGATAGAGGTTCTTTTGCTACTTGATCGAGTGCCAAACAGTCCCCAACTTCAAGGTGCAACAGATCACCAAACGTGATTGTCGTTTCTCCTAGTAACGAGACGACCTCGACCGTCGAGTTCATCAACTGGGCTTTGAGTGGTTCTTTGCTCGACTCACTCGCATTACGACGATTCGCCTCCTGCATCCAGTAATGACTCGACAACTTCGACAAGACCGGTTCGATTGTCACGAATGGAAGACAAACGTTGATCGTTCCGCTCACTTCGCCGATCGTCACCCCGATCGAGATAAGGACGACCGTCTCGTTTGGTGAAACGAGTTGGAGAAACTGCGGATTCACTTCCACTGCAGACATTTCCGCCTTAATTTCCGCAATCGATTCCCACGCGTCCCCATACGTTGAGAAGGCACGCTTATACAATTGCGTCAAAATGCGCATCTCGATTTCGGTGAACGATTCAATTTTGTCCATCTCGACACCTGGTCCGCCGAGTAGGCGATCGAGCATCGCATAAGAAATGTTCGGATTGACCTCGATGATGAATCGTCCGTTTAACGGTGGCGCTTCAATCAAGTTGATCATCGTCATACTCGGAATAGAATGAATAAATTCATCGTACGGTAATTGTTCGACCGAGTTGACGGAAAACTGAACATATGTGCGAAGTTGGGCCGAGAAGAACGTCGTTAACATGCGAGTGAAGTGCTCGTGAATTCGAGTCAAACTGCGAATCTGATCTTTTGAAAATCGGACGGCTCGCTTGAAGTCGTATTGCCGAACTTTCTTTTCTTCCTCTTGTGCAAGAAAGGAATCCGCTTCGACATCCCCACTGCTTAGTGCAGATAGTAAGGCATCAATTTCTTGTTGAGACAGTACTTCTCCCATGATGCCACCTCACTGAATAATTTTCTTCGTCATATAGACGCGTTGGACTTCACCTTCTTCAAGCAGTCCATTAAGTTGTTCTCGTAGTGTCTGTTCAAACTTTTGCATATCTTCTTTTGTTGCCAACTGTGTTTTTGTCATTCCAGCCAAATCCCCGAGAATGACGTTGTGTACTTGGAATTTACGTAACTCTAGATTCTCCTTTGTTTCCAAAGAATCTGTGACAATCGTGAATTGAACGTTGATGAAACGCTCATCTTGAATGTTCGTCGTCATGTCATCGGTCGTAAAGCTTCGTTCCGCCAATTCTTCGGCAGTGACCGGCTTCGTTTTAGCGGTGACGTTATCTCCGAACACGTATTTATATGTCATGAAACCGGCTCCACCCATGACGAGTAGGACAACTAGTAAGATGATGACAACCTTCAGTCCGCCACCCTTTTTCTTCTCTTCTTCACTCATCTTCTTCACCTCTTGTGAACATCGTTCCGACTAAACCGATTGAGCGGTAAAAGGCTTCAGTTCGTTCAATGATTTGATCTTTCGTTTCTTTCACGAGATACGTTTTACCATTAAATAATTGGATAATCGTGTCCGGCTCTGCTTTCACCGTTTCGATGAGCAAAGCGTTGAGCACGAATTCCTCACCCCGAAATGCTGTGACGCGAATCATCAGCGTTTCAAGTTGACGAGTTCTTGAAGAATCTCGTCTGACGTTGTAATAATTCGTGTGTTCGCCTGGAAACCACGTTGTGCCACAATCATTTCCGTAAACTCTTCAGAAAGGTCGACGTTCGACATTTCAAGAGCACCTGAAACGAGGTTACCTCGTCCTAAATCACCGGCTGCCCCGATGAGTGGGTCGCCTGAGTTTTGAGATTGTAAGAAGTTGTTGGCACCGACTTTCGATAAACCAGCATTGTTGCTGAAGTTTGCCGTCACAATATAGCCTGCTGTCTGAAGTGCACCGGCTGCGTCGACATAACTGACTTGGCCATCTTTTCCAATCGACAGTGAACGCGCGTCTGTCGGAATTGAGATTTTACCGTAAGCAGGGGAGTTCTCCACTACGTTCGGAATGTCTCCAGTCAAGTTCGGGGCTGGAAGGTTATCTGTAGGTTTTTCACCTGTTCCTAATAAGTACGTTCCTTCACCTGTTACCAAGTCACCGTTATTGTCCGTATAAAAGTTACCAGCACGCGTGTACTGCGCTTGTCCGTTGACGATTGTGACGAAGAAGCCTTCACCCGATATACCGACGTCTAACGCACGTCCCGTATTTTGCATCGCTCCTTGGTTGTAAACGTTATCGACCGTTGCCATCGTGCCACCAAGACCGACCTCTTTCGGGTTAATCCCTCCGGCCGTCGCTCCGTTCCCGCCTGAAGCACTACCGACTTGTTGACTGACGAGGTCTTTAAACGTGACACGACCCTTTTTGTAACCGAACGTGTTGACGTTTGCGATGTTGTTCCCGACGACGTCTAGCTTAGATTGAAAGTTCTTCAGACCACTGATCCCTGAGTACATTGCTCTTAACATAATAAATTCCCCCTATGCTTATTTGATGGAAGTGATATCGTACACGCTGACCGATGTGCCGTCTTCAAGGTCGGCCATATATCCAGTTAAATCAGATCGTGAAATCGAGACGACACGGCCTGAGCCTTTTGTCGTTTCTTCACCCGATTCCGAACTGTAGTCAATCGTTTTACCGATCATGCTACTGAATTCAGAAATCGAGGCCATATGACGGTCAACCAATACCGAATCGAGTTGTTTCGAAATCGTTTGCATTTGTTCTAGTGAAGAAAATTGCGCCATCTGAGCGATGAACTCACGGTCTTCCATCGGTGACATCGGGTCCTGGTTCGCGATTTGAGCAAGCAGCAACTTCATAAACATGTCCTTGTCATATTGATTCGTCGCTTTCGGAAGCGACTGGTCTGGCAAAGTAAAATCATTCGTCTTCGGCTGGATGCTCGTCATCCTCAGATCCTCCTTTTGGTTGTTCCTGCGGTTGCTCCTGTTCCGGTTGCTCGGAACCGTCTGGCATCGTCGACTTTGCATCGAGTGCTTGTTGTGTCAAGTTGACCTCGACGCGAACGTTTTGGGAATGAGGCGTTAACGTTTGTTGCAACTGCTGAACTTGTGACTGAAGCAATTGTTTCGCTTCTTGATTACTTGCGAACAATTTGACTACAAGTTCCCCGTTATGTCGTTCAAGCTTGACGACGAGCTCCCCTAGCTGTTCTGGATATAGACGTACCGTAAACACTTTCGAACCGTCCGCTCCGCTCGAAAACGGTGCTTTTTGAAGTGCGGACTCAATTCTTGCCTGTAAGTTTTCAGGCAATGATCCTTTTGAGGCGTACATGACGGTTTCTACATCAATTTGTGGTCGTGACCAGTTCATGCCTTTCGGTAACCAATCTACGCTACTTGATTGAGGGAGCGTTTTCGCCACTTTCACGGTTTCAACTTGTGGTAGAACGGGAACTTCCTTCATATTGCCGGCGGGTCCATTAAACTGTGTGATCACCCGTTGAATCGTTTGGATCTGCTTTCCAAGTTCTTGATTCGGGACAGCCTGTGTCAACCCTGTTTTTGAAGACAAATCCGTCTTTTGGACGATGTCACTACTTGTTGCAACCGCCTGAGCAACGATTGGGAGAGCTGAATCAATATTTCCAGATGACGTAGACAGTTGTCCGAGTACACCTACATATGCATCCATAAACGTCCGATATGCATCTTGCGGAAGTGATTTGAGCCATTTCAAAGTTTCAGGTTTTTGAAACCATGTCTCAAGTTCCTGCGCCACTTTTTCGAGGTCGACGAGTTCTTCAGATAATGCGCCTTCTTCAAGTTGAGGAAGCCCTGTTTGTTCCCCGGAGCCTTGCATTGGGGCAAGCATGGCGGATAAGAGGCTTAAAAAACCGCCTGCCCCCTGTGATTCGCCTTCCGTTACTCCCGTACGAGTCGTTGAACCTTGAATGGCTTGAGTTAGTAACGCAATATTCAATGTGGGTCCTCCCTTCTCATGTTCATTGGAGAAGCTGCGTCACAACCGCAGCTTGTTGCGCATTCATCCGACCTAAAATATCAGCTTGTTGCTTCGGTGATAGTTCTTTCAACAGTTCGGCCACTTGCGGACTCTCTAGTTCTCCCATGATGGCCGCCGCCTGTTTGGCAGACATCTCTTCATACACACTGGAAATGTCAGATGAATTTTCCTCTTCCGTTGTGGCCGCTGCAAGTTCGGAGACGAGACGGTCACGTTCTCGAATTAAATCGGTGATCTCTTCTTGTCTCGCTTTCACTTCATTCGTCAGTTCCACATTTTCATTTCGCAGTTTTTCAATCTCACTATTTGCGGCTTTCAACCGGTTCGTGGCGTCACTGTCGATGCCCGTCACGTTCACTTTCGCCTCAGACGACTCAGGCGTTTCTGATGAGCTTTCTTCCTCGCTAACTGGTAGGAACGGTACAGATAGAAGTGGACGATCCATCGCATAGTTCATGACGACCATTCCGCCGACTAAAATGAAGATTGCCGGGATGAGGACTAACGCCACAATCATTTGTTTGCCTCGTTTATTGTTCTCTTTTGCCATGCTACTTCCCTTTCCCATGATGAATCACAGCGAGTTCGTCCATCATTAATTGCTCTGTGAGTTTTGCCGCTGTCATCTCTTGTAAACTAACCTTTTCATGTAGCGTCACA
Source organism: Exiguobacterium sp. s189 (assembly GCF_018617615.1). Taxonomy (NCBI): domain Bacteria; kingdom Bacillati; phylum Bacillota; class Bacilli; order Caryophanales; genus Exiguobacterium; species Exiguobacterium sp. s189. Next base: position 255,330 of record NZ_JACSKM010000002.1, read on the forward strand.
TATTTCTTTTCTTCCACTACTTTCCCAAGCAGTCTTTCTTGCGAGGCGTGATAACGATTGCGGGCTTGTTGAACGACGAGCTGTTGCGTTTCGATTTGACGCTTCACTTGCTCACGCGTTTTTTCTCGGTACTGAGACATGAGTAAATCAATATGTCCTTGCTGTTCATCTTGATGCTTAATCAATGACTCGTACATGAGGAGAAGGTCATATAACGCTTCCATTTCCGTTTCGAGTTTCGCCTTGAAGCCTCTAACTTCTGAAGCTGCATCTTCCTTCTCATGTTCAGCAATTGGCATGATTCGTTCTAGAATAAGTCTGTTCATGATTCACCTCGCGCGATATGTGACAAATGAGTCATCGTTTGTTGGAATGCGGCGTCTTCTTCAATCGATTGCTTTAAAAATGTCAATAGGTATGGATACTTCTCGATTGCGGTGTCAATCGCTGGATTCGATCCTTTTTTATATGCGCCGATGTTAATCAAATCCTCGGCATCAATATACGTTGCCAGCCAACTTCGAAACGTTTGTGCCGCTTCACGATGTGATGGCGAGGCAATCTGGTTCATGACCCGACTGATTGACTTCAACACATGAATGGCAGGAAACTGTCCACGGTTTGCAAGCGCGCGGTCCATGACAAAGTGTCCATCTAATATTCCACGCACCGCATCGGCAATCGGCTCGTTCATATCATCACCATCGACGAGGACCGTATAAAATGCTGTGATCGACCCAGTCGCTGCCGTCCCGCTTCGCTCTAACAATTGCGGGAGCATCGCAAAAACAGACGGTGTATATCCTTTCGATGTCGGTGGTTCTCCCGTCGCGAGACCGATCTCTCGTTGGGCCATTGCAAAACGCGTCACCGAGTCCATCATAAGCACGACTTCTTTGCCTTGGTCACGAAAGTATTCGGCGATTGCGGTTGCGGTATAGGCTCCTTTCAATCGGACGAGCGGGGGTTGGTCGCTCGTCGCCACAATGACGACAGATCGGGCCATTCCTTCTGGACCGAGCTCTTTTTCAATGAACTCCTTTACTTCCCGACCACGTTCCCCAATCAAAGCAATTACATTAATATCTGCTGAAGAGCGTTTGGCAATCATGCCGAGTAACGTGGATTTCCCCACCCCAGAACCGGCAAACAAACCGACACGTTGCCCTTTTCCTACAGTCAGGAGACCATCGATCATACGAACACCCGTCGACAACGTATCTAAAATCCGAGGACGATTCAACGGGTTTGGCGGTTTGCGTTGGACATCATACCGCTTACCTGTTGCAAGTCTCTCACCTGACAAAGGCCGTCCTAGACCGTCGAGCACTTGTCCAATCAGTTCCTCACCGACCGGGACTTGGAGCATCTTCCCGGTCCCTTTCACTAAACAACCCGGTGCAATCTGTGTCGTTTCACCGTATGGCATGAGAAGGACGCGCTCTTCATTAAAGCCCACCACTTCCGCTTCGACCGACTCATTTGAAGGGAGCATGATGAAACATCGCTCCCCAACAAACGCACTCGGTCCATTTGACTCGATCATCAACCCTACGACCCGACAAACTCGCCCGATTTTGCGAGTGAACTCGCCATCTGTAGACTGTTTGATCGTATCGATGACCTGCTCAATAAGCGCCATCCGCTAAAACCTCCTCGATTTTGACTTGAATTCGTTCAAAACTGTAGGATAAATCTATTTCACTTCCTCGATGTGGGGACTCAATGCGTACGGACGTTTCATCTAAAGAGCTGTCTCCCCGATACTTCAAAGGAGGTGTCTCTTCATCACGCCACAACGATTCAAATCGCTGAATCGAAGCAAGACGTGTGGGATGAACGAAGATCGTTAACGCTTCCACATCAATGAGTTGCGCCATCTGTTCTTGAATCATCGCCGCGAACAGCGCCTCATCTTTTCGAACAAGGTCCGTCGTCACTTGCGCACTTATTGCAATCGCAAGGTCAATGAGTTGTATTTCCGCCTGTTTCCATTTTTCTTGGAACAGTTGTTCGAGTTCAGTGGAGACCGAGTTCAGGCGTGTCGTGACGTCTTCAAACTCGGCATATCCATCTTGTCTTCCTTGGAGTAGACCCGCTTCATAACCTTCTAATCGAGCCTGTTCATACGCTTCTTGTTTGAATCGTTCGAGTTGCTCGATTTCTGTCTGTTGAAACTGTTGGAACGCTTCTTCATCCTGTCTTAATTTCTCATAACGCGACTCGATGACTTGATGATGGTCGATGCCATCAGTCGGGTCAGGAATGGATGTTTCCAATCGTTTTGATTCGATTCGCTGAGGAATATGCGATGTCGCGCGTTGACGTTTGATCACATTAGACAACGATGTCATCTCCTCCACCTCGACTGATCACGATCTCACCGACGTCTTCTAGGCGACGAATGATTCCGACGATTCGGCTCTGTGCTTCTTCGACGTCACGCAATCGAACAGGTCCCATAAATTCCATATCTTCTTTGAACGTTTCGACCATCCGTTGAGACATATTCTTGAATATGATTTGTTTCACTTCTTCTGACGACACTTTGAGTGCTAGCAACAAGTCGTCGTTCGCCACTTCGCGAATGATTCGTTGAATCGCACGTGAATCGAGTGTGACGATGTCCTCGAAGACAAACATACGCTTCTTGATTTCTTCTGCGAGTTCAGGATCTTCAATCTCGAGAGCGTCAAGAATGGTACGTTCTGTCGTACGATCGACCCCATTCAACACTTCGACGACCGCCTCGATTCCACCCGACTGGGCATAATCTTGCATATCCGTCTGCGAGAGGTTCTTTTCAAGGATTTGTTCGACTTCATGAATGACATCCGGATTGAGTCGGTCCATCGTCGCAATCCGTTTCGCAACTTCTGATTGAATCTCAGGAGGAAGTTCCGATAAGATTTGACCAGATTTGACCGGCTCCAAGTGAGCTAAAATTAGAGCAATCGTCTGTGGATGTTCGTTTTGAATAAAGTTCAGCAACTGTTTCGGGTCAGCTTTTCGAGCAAACTCGAACGGCCGAACTTGTAAAGTCGACGTCAACCGATGAATCAATGCCATCGCCTTATCTTCACCGACCGCTTTTTCAAGAACTGTTTTGGCAAAACCAATCCCACCCTGGGTAATGTAGCTCTGAGCCATCGCAAGTTCGTGGAACTCACCGAGAATGCTCTCTTTTTCTTCTGGAGACACCTTTTTAAGTGCTGAGATTTGAAGCGTCAACTGCTCCATCTCTTCTTCCGAAAGATGTTTATAAACATTCGCTGCCACTTCTGGACCTAATGAGATCATGAGCATTGCTGCTTTTTCTCGATTCGATTGTTTGGCATAGTTCACGTTACTCACTCCTCAGACATCCAAGTACGAAGTAGTTTAGCAAACTCTTCTGGATTACTTTCAGCTAATTTTTCTAACTGTTTCTTCTTCACAGCCCCTTCGCCTCGTTCCTCGAGGTCTAGGTCAGGTACTTCATCTTCGTATGGAACTTCCCACTCGTTCGTCTCTTCCACCACTTCTTGTTTGCGTCTACGCATTGCGAAGAAAATTAAAGCAAGTAGGACGACTGCTCCAGCTGCTGAAGCGTACATCCACCATGGTGTAGGCTGTTCTATCGTTGCCACCTCTTCTGCTTCAGCGAACGGTCTCGATACAACGACTACTTTTTGTTCAAGCTCCGCATCTGTAATGGCTTCATCCGTTTTCGCTAGTGATGTTCGAATGATGGAGTACATCATCGTCTCCAGGTCACCTTCAAGCTGTGGGTCAATACTCGTCGCACCATCTGGTGGTTCCACAATCAATTGCACCCCAAGGTCGCGGATGGTATACGGTGCGTTTTGAATCTGTTTCGTAATGCGATTCACTTCATAGTTGATGATTTCGTGATTTTTTTCACTTTCTTCTGTGCTGTCACCTGTAGCAGCAGGGAAGTTGATCGTGTCATTCTCACCGGTCCCAGTCGCTTCTGTCGCCGTTCCCGTACCGCCCGTATACGCCTCTGCAATTCGTTCAGCCGACGTCACGATACCTTCCATGTTTTCTTCATTGACTGGCTTAACAAGGTTTTGTTCTTCGGCCGTCTGAGTCGTATCAATATCTGCTGTGACAGAGACAAGAACGCTTCGTTCACCAAGAAGAACAGACAACATCTGCTGAATTTGTTGACGGACGTCTTTTTCAACTTGACGTTTCAGTGCCAACGGATCAGCGGAAGATCCACCAGCCACAACGGTTTGATCAAGGTCATAATACGTAAAGTATTGGTCCATGATTGAGATGTTCTCAGGTTTTAAGTTTGGGACACTTTTACTGATCAAATGGTAAAGACCTTTGACCGTGTTTGGTTCTAGATTCGTTCCTGCTCCGATATTTAACACGATCGAGGCTGTCGGCTCACCTTGGTCTTCCGCTAAAAAGACTGACTTCTCAGGAAGCGAGATGATGACTTTCGCTTGATTGATTCCTTCGATTTGAGTAATGAGCCGCTCGAGTTCCGTCTGCATCGCACTTCGTTCAATGACCGCCATTTCTCGGTCTGTTGTTCCGAAACCAGCATTTTCACTGAAGAAACTATAGTCAATCGACCCGGATTTTGGAATCCCGGCCGCGGCAAGGCTCACTTTCAATTGGTCGACCATTTCATTTGGCACATATACACTGACCCCGTTCGAAGTCGCTTTAATTTCCGACTTCACACCGTCTGCTGTTAGTTTCTCTGTCACTTCTCCCGCTTCTTGTGCGGATAAGTTCGTGTACAAAGGAGCCATATTCGGTCGTGCAAGGAAGAACGTGAGTAAGAGGGCCGCGATTAAAATGACCGCGATGGAAATCCCCCATACAAGTTTCCGCTTCGCTGGCATTGATTTCAGCCCATCGGTCATCGATTTGAATCGTTCTTTTAATTGTTCATTCATCGCAACTTGTCATCCTCTACAATTAAACTTGCATTCGCATCATTTCTTGATAGGCTTCAACAGCCTTGTTCCTCACCTCGATGGCAAGTTGCATCGCAATCGACGACTCTTCACTTTGAATCATGACTTGATGAAGGTCCGCTTTACCGACAGCTAAATCTTGACGGGCTTGACTCGTCGCTTGTTGCGTCTCGTTCAAGGCATTCATCGCTTCATTCAAATATGACCCGAATTGAGATGGGTTCGTTTTGTTCATTGATGGCGTAAACTCTGGGCTCATCATTTGAATCGGATTAATTTGCATCCCTAGTCACTCCTTATCCTTTTCCAATCTCCATCGCTTTGACGAGCATCGCTTTTGATGCGTTCATCGCGGCAATGTTTGCTTCGTAAGAGCGAGTCGCACCCATAAGGTCGACCATTTCTTTGAGTAGATCAACATTCGGCATTTGGACATATCCCCGCTCGTCCGCATCGGGATGACTCGGATTATAAGCAAGCTTATACGGTGCATCGTCTTCGATAATTTGAGCTACCTGAACCCCACCATTGACCGCATTTAACTGTTTACGGAACGGAGCTTCCTGTAACACCGTCATCTTCCTTGTATACGGTTGCCACTCCCCATCGACAAGTTTTCCTCGAGTCGTCTGGGCGTTGGCGATGTTCGCCGATACGGTATCCATCCGCAAACGTTGAGACGTTAAGGCAGTAGCTGAAATATGAAAACTATCAAACATTCCCATCGATTAACGACCTCCTCGGATAACAGTTTTCAATCCACCTAGCCTACGATTTAATTGCTCCATCATCGCCTCATACTGGAGTTGATTACGTGCCAGTTCACTCATCTCATAATCTAAGTCGACGTTGTTGCCGTCACTTCGCATCGCCCCACCTGCCCGATCGACGACAGTAGATTGCATCGAATCACTTGGACGCCCACCTTGGAGCTTCAGTCGCATTTCACTTTGGAGCGTCTGTTCAAATACGGCTTGCTTTGCTTTGAAGTTTGGCGTATCGATATTCGAAAGATTATGACTAATCACTTTTTGATTGAGGACTGCATGATTGACTGCTTGCTTGAGTAATTGATAGTCACTACCAATCCAATTCACGGCGTTCACTCGCTTTCATATACTCATTACTGATATATACCTGATTTGGAAATTCTACTATTTCATTGAAACAAATCTGTAACAGTTCTGAAAGATATTTTTTAAAACATAGGTAAATGGCTTCGCATCTTTTTGTCGAATTAACGACAAATTCTGAAAATGATTACTTTTGCACTAAAAAAAACCGCTTCTTCAATGAAGAAAGCGGTTTTTTAGGAACAAAGTCCCTTTTTATAGTGTTTTCAATGGAAAATACACCTCTAAAGTTGTGTTTCAGTTTGATTTCAGTTTTTGCAATTCAAACAAGAAGTTGTCATTTAGTATCTTGATATACGTTCCCTTCATTCCTAAAGAACGTGATTCAATAACACCCGCACTTTCGAGTTTCCGAAGCGCGTTCACGATGACAGAGCGTGTGATTCCCACACGGTCGGCAATTTTGGAAGCGACTAACAGCCCTTCGTTTCCGCCGAGCTCTTCGAAAATGTGTTCAATCGCTTCTAGCTCTGAATAAGATAAAGAATTGATTGCCATTTGAACGACAGCCTTTTTACGGGCTGACGTTTCTGCTTCTGCCGCTTTCTCACGAAGGATCTCCATGCCAACGACCGTCGCACTATATTCTGCGAGGACGAGGTCATCTTCTGTGAACTCGTTTGTCAATCGACCTAACACGAGCGTCCCTAGACGCTCACCACCACCGATGATTGGGACAATCGTCGTCTTCGAGTTGAGGAACAAATCGTGGTTCTCTACAGGGAACGCCGTATATTCGCTATCAATATCGATGTTCGCTGTCGTTTCTTTCACATTGAACAAGTTTGAAGCATATGGTTCTGGAAACTGTCGGTCAACGAGAAATGCCTTCATGCGATCATTCTCAATCTGTTGTTTAATCGCAAAGCCAAGTAGGCGACCACGACGGCTCACGATAAACGTATTAGATTCAAGCACTTCACGCATTTTATCCGCCATTTCTTTAAAGTCAACGTGCGCACTCGCTTCTTGTTGAAGCATCGTGTTTAATTGGCGAGTTTTGTCTAGTAAATTCATAATGTCTATTTCCTCCCTGTATGTGCATACAGAATCTTATAAAATATATTGGCTGAGGTCTCGGTCATCCGCGATCGACCCAACTTTAGCTTGTACATAAGCGGGAGTGATTTCCACGCTCGTTTGCGGCATATCTGCCGCCTCAAATGAAAGATCTTCTAACACGCGTTCCATAATAGTATAAAGGCGACGTGCACCGATGTCATCGGTCTCGCGATTGACATGTGTCGCAATTTTTGCGATTTCTTCAATCGCTTCATGCGTGAATCGGACCGTGATCTCTTCCGATTCCAATAATGCGGTATATTGTTTGATTAACGCCTGAGATGGTTCTGTCAAGATTTTGACGAAGTCCTCTTCCGTCAAGCTGTTCAATTCCACACGAATTGGGAAGCGACCTTGCAACTCCGGAATCAAATCAGACGGTTTGGCCATATGGAACGCTCCAGCTGCGATGAAGAGAACGTGATCGGTTTTGACCGGTCCGTACTTCGTGACGACCGTTGACCCTTCGACAATCGGAAGGATATCGCGCTGCACGCCTTCACGAGAGACACCAGCATGGTCTTGCGACTTTGTTGCAATCTTATCGATTTCATCGACGAAGATGATGCCCATCTGTTCACTACGCTGCACCGCTTCATCATGTACTTCGTTCAAATCCAGAAGATTTTCAGCTTCTTCCGCTATGAGAAGCGGTCTCGCTTCACGGACGGTCAACTTCCGTTGCTTCCGTTTCTTCGGAACGATTTGTCCGAGCATATCTTGAAGATTCGATAACCCTTCCATTCCTTGCCCTTGGAACAAATCCATCGTTTGCTTTTCTTCTAGTTCAACTTCGATGACTCGGTCTTCTAGTTCTCCAAGCTCGAGAAGACGGCGAAGCTGTGCCCGATCGTTCTTTGACGTATCCGTTGTTGATTCAGGCTGTTGTGTCTGCCCACCGAACAATGCCTCAAACGGGTTTGACGCACTCGGTGTCGCTTTCGCTTTACCTTGTAAGGCATCTAGCAATCGTTCTGTCGCCGCTCGCTCTGCCGGCTCCTTCACGTCTTCTTTCTTCTCTTCTTTTACGAGACGAACGGATGCTTCGACGAGGTCTCGTACCATCGACTCGACGTCACGACCGACGTAACCGACTTCCGTAAATTTCGTCGCTTCCACTTTGACGAACGGTGCCCCGACTAACTTCGCTAAACGACGTGCGATTTCGGTTTTTCCGACCCCGGTCGGTCCGATCATCAAAATGTTTTTCGGTGTGACTTCATCACGAAGGTCCGCACTTAATTTCTGACGGCGATAACGGTTACGCAATGCAATCGATACAGCTCGTTTGGCGTCCTTCTGACCGATTACGAACTTGTCCAGTTCCGATACGATTTGTCTTGGTGTCAACTCTCGATTCATTCAGCATCGCCTCCGATCGTTTCTACAATGACTTGATCATTCGTATACACGCAAAGCTCACCGGCAATCTCGAGAGCGGCTCGTGCGATTTCTTCCGCTGACTTCTCAGCGGAATGGCGGACGAGTGCACGCCCTGCTGCGAGTGCATAATTACCACCCGAACCGATTGCAAGGATCCCGTCATCCGGCTCAATCACTTCTCCATTCCCAGAGACGAGCAGTAAATGGTCAGCATCCATCACAATCAATAGCGCCTCGAGTTGCCGCAAGATTTTATCGCCGCGCCACTCTTTGGCAAGCTCGACCGCGGCACGCGGTAAGTTACCGTTATACATTTCAAGTTTCGATTCAAACTTCTCAAACAATGTGAAAGCATCGGCTACACTGCCTGCAAAACCGGCAACGACTTTCCCGCCGTATAAGCGTCTGACTTTCTTCGCTTTGTTTTTCATGATGACGGCATTCCCGAATGTGACTTGGCCATCTCCACTCATCGCGCATTGGCCATTGTGTCGAACTGCAAAAATCGTTGTTGCATGAAACATATCGTAACCTCCTACTTTCTTGGATGTGTCGCTTGATAAATCGAACGTAATCGTTCAGTCGATACGTGGGTATAGCGTCCGGTCGTCGACAAGGACTCGTGACCGAGCAACTCTTGGACAGCGCGCAAATCCGCTCCCCGCTCCAATAGGTCCGTTGCAAAGCTATGTCGCAACGAGTGCGGGGTCAACGGCTTATGTACCCCACTGTCTTTTCTCAAGCGCTTCATGACATACCGAATTTGGTCTGTTGTCATCCGATTCCCTTTTTGACTCAAAAATAATGCGCTTTCCGTCGGGAGTCCGACGTCTTTCCGTATTTCTACATAGCGCTTCAATGCTTGTACGGCATATTGACCGATTGGAACGTACCGTTCTTTCTTTCCTTTCCCCATCACATGGACGAAAGATAAGACATCGTCAAAGGAAGACAGGTTCATCCCACAAAGCTCTGCGACGCGAATGCCCGTTCCGTACAACACCTCAACGATGGCGACGTCTCTCGCCTGTAAAAAAGGGTCGTCTTGCATGGAAGCCGCCTCTAACAACCGTTCGACTTCGGACGGGACGGCGAACGTCGGCAAGGATTGTCGCTTTTTCGGTGAAGTCAGGTCGTGGAACAAGGGCTCTCCCCCATGTTCTCTCGCCATATATTTCCCGAACTGTTTAAGGCAAGATACTTTTTGGGACACTGTAGACGCGGCCAATTGCTTCTCATAAAGGGCATATAAATAACGCCGCGCCGTCTGTGCATCGTAGGGATCTTGATGCGTCGATTGGCAATATGCGGCGTACTGGTCGAGCGTTTGCTCGTAGGAGCGTTTCGTATGAGGAGACAGTCGACGTTCAATTTGGCAGTAGCGTAAAAATGATTGTCGATCCTCTAAGAATCCCATTTTATCGCCTCCTCGATGACACGTAAAAACGCATGTTCTCGTCAAATCGAAATTAGCATAGCATACAGAATGTATGGTGACAATAGATAGTCGTTCAATAATCTGAAAATTTTCAAAGTATGAAACAAAATACACAATTGAAACTTTATTTCAAAACAAAAGAGCCAAAAACTGGCTCTCCTGTTCAAAGGTCCTTAAATTGTTGAATCGTTTCTAAAGCACGGTTGGCGTAACGCTCGTACCGTTCTTGTTTTTTCATTTTCTTCGGAGCGTCCTCTAAAGATGGGACCAATCCAAAGTTCGCATTCATCGGCTGGAAGTGCTTCCCGTCTGCCGTCGTGATGTAGTGCGCCATCGAACCGAGCATCGTTTCACGTGGTAAGACGACGAGCTCTTCTCCTGCGATCATCTTCGCTGCATTGATTCCCGCCAACAATCCTGACGCTGCTGACTCCACGTATCCTTCTACACCCGTCATCTGACCGGCAAAGAATAATGTGTCACGCGTGCGCGCCTGATACGTCGGTTTCAACAAGCTCGGTGAATTGATGAACGTGTTACGGTGCATGACACCGTAACGAACGATATCTGCATTTTCGAGTCCAGGGATGAGACGGATGATACGCTTCTGTTCGCCCCACTTCAAATGCGTCTGGAAGCCGACCAAGTTATAAAGCGTTCCTGCTGAGTTGTCCTGACGAAGTTGAACGACCGCATACGGACGTTTACCCGTTTTCGGATCTTCTAGACCGACCGGCTTCATCGGTCCGAAGAGAAGCGTCTTCTTCCCACGCTCAGCCATGACTTCAAACGGCATACAACCTTCGAAGTAAATCTCTTTTTCGAACTCTTTTAACGGAACGACTTCCGCATTGATCAATTCCTCGTAAAAGACGTCAAACTCTTCTTCTGTCATCGGGCAGTTCAAGTAAGCGGCTTCACCTTTATCATAGCGCGACTTCAAGTATACTTTATCGCGATCGATCGTATCGCCATCTAGAATCGGAGCGGCCGCATCGTAGAAGTAAAGATAATCTTCCCCTGTGAACGCTTTGAGCGATGCCGATAAATCCGGAGACGTCAATGGCCCTGTCGCGACGATGACAATCCCTTCAGGAATTTCTTTTAATTCCTCGGTATGCACCGTGACGTTTTCATGGTTCTTCAACTTCTCAGTGATGAATCCAGCAAACTCATGACGGTCAACAGCAAGGGCGCCACCAGCTGGGACGCTTGCCGTGTCTGCCGCTTTCAAGATGAGTGAGTCAAGTGTACGCATCTCTTCTTTCAAGACGCCGACCGCGTTTTGAAGGCCGTTCGCCCGAAGCGAGTTCGAACAAACGAGTTCCGCGAATTGATCCGTGTGGTGCGCCGGTGTTTGACGGACCGGTCTCATTTCATACAAATCTACTTGAATGCCGCGCTTGGCGAGTTGCCAAGCCGCTTCGGAACCGGCCAAGCCGGCTCCGATTACAGTTACACGTTGTTGCAATATTAATCCTCCTCTTGCTGATGTACCTCGGTATGGGTACATTTCGTACATTGGTATTTCACGCCGTCTTTAATTTTCTTCTCGACCATCAAACTGTCGCATACTGGGCACGGTTTCGCAACCGGTTTATCCCATGAGACAAACTCACATTCTGGATAGTTCGAGCAGCCATAGAAGAGGCGACCTTTTTTACTACGACGTTCCACGATTTGTCCGTCCTTACAGTCTGGGCAAGGGACACCAATTTCAACTTGAACTGGTTTCGTGTTCGTACAGTTCGGGAAGTTCGAGCAAGCCATAAACTTACCGTATCGACCCATCTTGATGACCATCGGTGAACCACAAACTTCACAATCGATTCCCGCAGGCTCATCTTTCACTTCAATCTTTTCGATTTCTTCTTCGGCACGCTTCAAACGTTTCTCGAACGAACGATAGATCGGGGCGACGACTTCCGTCCACTCCACTTCTTTATGCTCAATCGAGTCAAGAAGCGTTTCCATGTCGGCCGTGAACTGAACGGTGATGAAGTCATTGAAATATTCATCTATCATTTCAATGACGAGTTCACCAAGCTCAGTCGGAAGGAACTTCTTCTCTTCTAAGACGACATAGCCACGACGTTGAATCGTGTCAAGTGTAGGCGCATATGTCGACGGGCGACCGATACCGAGCTCTTCCATCGCACGGACAAGTCGTGCTTCCGTGTAACGCGGCGGTGGTTGCGTGAAGTGCTGCTTCGGCTCAATCGCTTCAAAGCTGACCGTATCTTCGACTTCAAGAGGTGGTAGTAAGCCTTCTTTCTCTTGATTCGTATCCTCGATATCATCATCTTTCGATTCGATATATACTTTCATGAAACCTGGGAATTTGACGGTCGAGCCATTCGCACGAAAGATCATTCCGTTCGATTCTACATCGATCTTGACGGTATCGAGTACGGCAGGTGCCATTTGGCTCGCGATCAAACGTTCCCAAATCAATTTATAAAGGCGCAACTGGTCACGAGACAAATAAGGTTTTAAAGAAGCAGGGTCGCGGAGTGCCGATGTCGGACGAATCGCTTCGTGCGCATCTTGTGCGTTTGCCGCTTTCTTTTCCTTTTGCTTCTGTGAGGCGACGTATTCTTCACCGAATGTCGATTCGATGTATTCTTTCGCCTCTCCCTTCGCCAAGTCCGAGATTCGCGTCGAGTCTGTACGCATATACGTAATCAAACCGACCGTACCCTCTTTCTTCCCGAGGTCGATTCCTTCATATAATTGTTGAGCGAGCATCATCGTCTTCTTCGCACGGAAATTCAATTTACGTGCCGCATCCTGTTGTAACGAACTTGTCGTGAACGGTAACGAAGCGTTTCGTTTTCGTTCCTTCTTCGTCACATCGATGACTTTAAATTCGTCGTTAATGGCATCAAGGACGGCTTGAGCGTCTTCTTCCGACTTCAATTCCATCTTTTTACCATCTTTTCCGTAAAATGAAGTTTCGAACGTTTCCCCATCATGATTCAAGTCGAGCTTGATCGTCCAATACTCTTCTGGGTCGAACGCATTGATTTCGCGTTCGCGGTCGATAATCATCTTCACGGCAACCGACTGAACTCGTCCGGCAGATAGTCCTTTTTTGACTTTCTTCCATAATAGAGGACTCATTCCGTATCCGACGAGGCGGTCTAAAATCCGTCGAGCTTGTTGCGCATCGACAAGGTCGTGATTGATTTTACGTGGATGTTTAAATGATTCTTTAATTGCATCTTTTGTGATCTCGTTAAAAACGACACGACATTCAGTCGTTTCATCTACGCCGAGAGCGCGAGCCAAATGCCAGGCAATCGCTTCCCCTTCTCTATCGGGGTCGGCTGCGAGAAAGATTTTTGTGGCTTTTTTCGCCGCTGTCTTCAATTCTTTCAATACGGGTCCTTTACCACGGATGGTAATATACTTCGGTTCAAAGTCGTGTTCGACGTCTACACCGAGTTGACTCTTCGGTAAATCGATGACGTGTCCCATCGAAGCTTTGACCATATAATTCGGACCTAAATAACGTTTAATTGTTTTTGCTTTCGCAGGTGACTCAACGATCACCAAATATTTTGCCATACATCTGCTCCCCTTTTAGAGGTCATTTAAATCCCTACCATAATATTCATGTTCTCACCGGTTTGTCAACGTACAATCCTGAGATCTCGAATAATTTGATCGGAATTCGTCAATGGAATCGCACCTTCTTCAATCAATCGATTCGGTCCTTCCGCCAGTGGATCAAGCGGTGAACCGGGTACGGCGAACACCGTCTTTCCCTGTTCTAGTGCGTGTCCGACTGTATTCATCGTTCCGCTCTTTCGTCTCGCCTGTAACACAACGAGCGTGTCACCGAGACCGCTCACCAATCGATTTCTTTCCAAAAATTGAAATTTTTGAACAGGTGTGTTCGGGGCATACTCACTTAAGAGAATCCCTTGCTTCGGAATCCGTAAAAGCAACTGTCGATTCGCTGCTGGATAGAGGTTGTTCAGTCCGGCTCCGAGCACCGCCACGGTCGGACGATGTTTATTTAACGCGTGCGCGTGGACAAGACCATCAATGCCAAGCGCTCCACCAGAAACGGAAACAGTTTCTTCTATTAAAGAGTGATAGTGTTGCACTAGCGATTGACTAATTCGATTCAACTCACGACTTCCGACCATCGCGGTCGTTCTTTCTTGTAGTACCTCTAAATCTCCATCGTAAAACAAACAGTACGGCGGGTTGGGAATCTCGAGCAATCGTTTCGGGAACGTTTCATCTTCCCAGGTGACGAAGCGGGAATACGATTCGGACGAGCGTAGCGCAGAATGAGCTCGCTTCCAGACATGTGAAGAAAATTGAGTGCGATGCGCTTCTAGCGTCCCGTTCAAATAATGATGCACAAATTCAACCGGAATTCGTGCAGCAGCAAACCGAGCTATTGTTTGATTCATCACAATCTCTCCTTTAAAAAAATGAGGGATGCAAGCATCCCTCATGATTCTTATGTCGTCGGTTGGCCCGTGACACACGCTTCGTATAGACCTTCATTTTTCAAGACACGAATCAACGTTTCACCGATGACAGCTGGTGTTTCAGCTACTTCGATTCCATTCGCGTTCAACGTCTTAATCTTTTCAGCAGCCGTCCCTTTACCACCTGAGATGATGGCGCCGGCATGTCCCATACGTTTGCCTTCAGGAGCCGTCTGTCCGCCGATGAAGCCGATGACTGGTTTCGTCATGTTCGCTTTCACCCATTCAGCCGCCTCTTCTTCAGCTGTTCCACCGATTTCCCCGATCATGATGACAGCTTTCGTGTCCTCATCTTCGTTGAACGCCTTGAGCGTATCGATGAAGTTTGTTCCGTTGACTGGGTCTCCCCCGATTCCGACAGCTGTCGATTGACCGATTCCTGCCGTCGTCAACTGATGGACCGCCTCATACGTGAGCGTTCCAGAACGTGACACGATTCCGACATGCCCTTTCGTATGAATATAGCCAGGCATGATTCCAAGTTTTGCTTCTCCTGGCGTGATGATTCCAGGACAGTTCGGTCCGATTAAACGAGCCGGCTTGTCTTCGAGATAGCGTTTCACTTGGATCATGTCCACTACAGGAATGCCTTCAGTGATACAGATGATGAGTTCGATGCCACTGTCCGCTGCTTCCATGATTGAGTCAGCTGCGAACGCTGGTGGTACGTAGATGATTGATGCGTTTGCACCAGTCGCCTCGACCGCCTCAGAGACTGTGTTGAAGACTGGAACGTTGTCGAGAACCGTCGTGCCACCTTTACCTGGTGTTACCCCGCCGACTAATTTCGTGTTATAAGCAAGCATCTGTTCACCGTGGAACAAACCTTGCTTCCCTGTAATCCCTTGAATGATGACTTTCGTATCTTTATTCGCCCAAATACTCATGTCGTTTCCCCCTTATCGAACAAGTGCTGCGATTTTTTCCGCACCGTCAGCCATCGAGCTAGCTGTCGTGATCGCAAGTCCAGATTCATCGAGAATGCGCTTCCCGGCATCAACGTTCGTTCCTTCTAAGCGAACGACGAGTGGCAAGTCGAGTCCGATTTCTTTCGTAGCTGCGACAATCCCCTCTGCGATGATGTCACACTTCATGATTCCACCGAAAATGTTAACGAAGATTCCTTTGACTTGGTCATCAGACAAAATCAATTTGAACGCTTCTGTAACTTTTTCTTTCGTCGCACCGCCACCTACATCGAGGAAGTTAGCGGGTTCAGCGCCGTAATGTTTGATGATATCCATCGTTGCCATCGCAAGGCCTGCACCGTTGACAAGGCAACCGATATTTCCATCAAGTGCGATATAGCTGAGGTCATGTTTTGATGCCTCGACTTCACGTGGATCTTCTTCTGTCGTATCACGAAGCGAAAGGATATCTGAGTGACGATAGAGTGCGTTGCTATCGAAGTTCAACTTCGCATCAAGCGCGATGACGTTTCCGTCTTTCGTCGTGACGAGCGGGTTGATTTCCGCGATTGTGCAATCTGTCTCGACATATACTTTGTACAACTTCATGACCATGTCACTGAACTTGTTCACAAGTTTCGTCGGGACTTCCATTTTGAATGCGAGACGGCGTGCTTGGAATGGACGCAAGCCCACAACCGGATCGACGATCTCTTTATGAATCTTCTCAGGTGTATGTTCAGCGACTTCCTCGATGTCCATACCACCTTCTGATGAACCCATGATGACAATTCGGCCGATCGAACGGTCAAGCACGAGTCCTAAGTAAAATTCTTGGTCAATCGCAGAACCTTCTTCGATATAGAGACGCTGGACAACTTTTCCTTCCGGACCTGTTTGGTGTGTCACGAGCGTTTTCCCTAGAATCTCTGTCGCGTATTGCTTCACTTCTTCATCTGTCTTCGCAAGTTTGACGCCACCTGCTTTACCGCGGCCACCTGCGTGGATTTGAGCTTTAACAACCTTAACTTCACCGTCAAGCTTAGCAGCAGCTGCTACAGCTTCTTCAACAGTAAAGGCTGGATAACCCGTCGGAACGGCTACCCCAAACTCTCTTAGCAATTCTTTCGCCTGATACTCATGGATATTCATATGTTTTCCCCCTTAGTCCCCTTTAATATCGGCACGTCTATTGTAACGAAAAACTGAAAGCGCTGTCTATCGTTCTTGCTTTAAGTTTTCATCTTTTTTTCACATATAACCCTAGACAAATCAAATTTTATCTTGTTCCATCTGATAAAGAAAGACAAAAAGTTCGGCAATGACTTGATAAACGTCCTCCGGAATCTGCTCTTCGATGTTTAATGCTGAGAGTAAGGATAGGAGTGCCGGGTCCTCATGAACAGGAATTCCGTTCGCTTGAGCAATCTCAAGCATCCGCTCAGCGACAATCCCCGTCCCTTTTGCCACGACGTGCGGGGCATCCATTGATTGCTCATATGACAGAGCGATTGCTTTCTTTGGATCGTTCATATTTGGAGATCCACCTTTCCGAGAGGCGCAAATGTTTCTGGCACACGCTCACGCTTTGCTTCGTATGAAAAAGAAGACAAATCGAAATCGACGCGTTTCAACCCTTCTTTTAGAAGCGGTTCGTATGTACGGACGTATGGACTCAAATCATGTTGCTCATTAAATACCCGAACGGATACATACCTTTTTTGAATCAACACATCGATTCCCGTTTCGCCGAATCGTGGCGTTTCAAGAAACAAGACGATTCGGGCATGATCAGAATCAATCGCCTCTCGTTTTGGTGCTTCTAAACGAAGTTGAACGTGTTCAAACGGACCTAATTGCGGTATGTGAAATGCTTGAGCGACGAATGGGGGGCTTTGGGTCGCATTGAACGCTTCCTGTGCTCGCACGAACTGCTCGAACTTCGACTCGCCTTTCGCTTTGAACAACTCGCCGACGAGCGCCTTTACATCAGACCCCGCTCCGCTCTCTAGCATCGTTTTCCCGGCTGTCTTGACCGATTCTGGTGTCGGAATCGGTTCGCGAATGAAACGGGCAAGTTGTTCCCCTAACGTCTGAAGAGGTGATTTGGAAGCCATGAGCGCTTCTGTCGCTTGTGGGACGACTTTCAAGACGAGCTTCGGCTCGACGTCCGTGACGACCATCTTATACGTCACGTTCTCTTTCACGTTCGCATTGACACCGACCCGAAAGATTCCTTGCGGCAACTGCATGACTGCCTCATTGCCGGGCAGAAGTTGTAACACCTTCCCGACAATTGTATTCCCGAGCAAAAGCGGTCGCGACGTCTGTTCGGTCACTTTGAATGGTAAAACTCCTTGATGATCGATGCGCAACGCCATCACTCCTTTCACATATGCTTGATCGGGGCGAATGTACGACGATGGATCGGTGTTACCCCGTAACGTCTCAATCCTTCTAAATGAGCCTCTGTCCCATACCCGGCGTTATTGGCAAACCCGTAACCGGGATACGTCCGGTCGTATTCTTCCATCATCCGGTCCCGGACGACCTTAGCGACGACACTCGCCGCAGCGATTGAGACGCTGAGCGTGTCCCCTTTAATCAAGGACTGCTGAGGAATGTCGAGGTCCAGTTTCATGGCGTCAATCAATAAAGCATCGACCTCCCCGACTTGACGAATCGCCTCCATCATCGCGAGCTTCGTCGCCTCATATATGTTAATGTCATCGATTACGGCCGGCTCGACGATTCCGACACCGACTTCCGCGACTTCCATGATGTGTTCGTATGCCGTGTCTCTCGCCGTTTTCGACATTTTCTTCGAATCGTCCAACCCCGCCATATAAAACCCTTCCGGTAGTAAGACGGCAGCCGCCACGACCGGTCCTGCAAGCGGTCCACGCCCGACCTCATCGACTCCGACAATTCGAGTGAACCCTTGCGTCTTCCATTCACGTTCATATGACATTCGACGCTCGAAATCCTCTTGTAATGCTTGTTCTCGCTCGAATTGACGCTCTTTTTGCCGAAGCAACGTTTGCACGCCTGCTCGGGGGTCTTGTGACAAGGTCGGGAAGATTTGTACCCATTCTTCATATCGGATGTCCGCTAGTTGTTGTTTAATCTGTTGAATCGTCACGTTCTTCCTCCTATTCAAAAAAGCCCTGTTTACACAGGACTTTACGCCATTTCATGGTCAGCCGGTGTCTCAAGCGAGATCCGTCCGATTTTTTCATGCCGTAGTTCATTCAAAAGTAGTTCGCTCGCCTTCTCAAAATCGACGTAACCGCCACTGATGAGACCACGTTTTTTCCCAATCATCTCAAGGAGTTCCACGCCGTCTTCCGGTAACGTTTCGAGTTTGAAGCGTTCCTTTAATTGTTCCGGATAACGAGCATGCAACTCACGAACCGTATACAAGGCGATATCATCTAAATTGAGAATCTCGTCTTTGATGGCACCTGTCGCGGCGAGACGATATCCGACGAGTTGGTCCTCAAACTTCGGCCAGAGAATACCTGGCGTATCTAAGAGCTCCATCTCGCCACCCTTCATCTTGATCCACTGTTGACGCTTCGTCACACCCGGTCGATCGCCTGTGATGGCAATGTTACGACCTGCGAGACGGTTGATGAGCGTCGACTTCCCGACGTTCGGGATTCCGATGATGAGCGCACGAATCGGGCCAGGGTTACGTCCCTTTTCACGCATGCGATCATGTTTTTCTTGCATCAACTTTTGAGCGCCTGTGATGAGCTGTTTCAAGCCTTTGCTATGCTTCGCATCAACTGCGACGACTTCGACCTCTTCTCGCTTCAGGGCACGTAACCACGCGTCCGTCACGACCGGGTCGGCCATATCCGCTTTGTTGAGGACGATGAGTCGCGGCTTGCCTGCCGTGATCTCATCGACCATCGGGTTACGGCTCGATTGTGGCACGCGTGCATCCACGAGCTCGATGACGACATCGATCAATTTTAATTTTTCAGTTACTTGTCTTCTTGCTTTGGCCATGTGGCCAGGAAACCATTGAATTGCCAAAAAAGCACCACCTTAATCTTCTACCGTGCCAACATCGTCGAGCGGCCAGAAGATGAAGTTCGTCTTACCGACAATCTCCTCTTTCGACACAAATCCGATTTCACGACTGTCCTTCGAGTTTTGACGGTTGTCTCCCATGACGAAGTATGAGTCTTCAGGGACGACTGACTCGCCTGTCACTTGTTCAAGCGTGAAATTCTCCGTCAGCGGGAACCCGTTCATCTGTGCGCGGAACTCGTCTAAATACGGTTCTTCTACCGCTTCACCGTTAATATAGAGCACGTCATCTCGATATTCGAGCGTGTCGCCTGGAATGGCGATGACACGTTTAATATAATCTTTTGATTCTGTCGCATGGAATACGACGATATCACCTCGGTCTAGCTCACCAACATAGTTCGAAATTTTACTGACGATCATTCGATCCGCATTGTGGAGTGTCGGCATCATCGACTCCCCTTCAACGATGACAGGAACGAAGATGAACGTCCGGATGACGAACGCGATGACAAGAGCGACAACGATGGCTTTGAGCCAACTAAACACTTCTTTCAACTTCACTCACTCCTCTATCCATTTGAACTTATTGTACTAGAAAAAAAGAAGCTTGTCGCAAGCGACAAGCTTAATTCCCATCTTAACGACGGATTTCTTTAATACGTGCTGCTTTACCGCGAAGGTTACGGAGGTAGTAAAGTTTCGCACGGCGAACTTTACCGTAGCGTACGACTTCGATTTGTGCAACGCGTGGTGAGTGAAGCGGGAATGCACGCTCAACACCTACGCCGTAAGAAATCTTACGGACTGTGAATGTTTCGCTGATGCCGCCACCTTTACGCTTGATTACAACACCTTCGAAGATCTGGATACGCTCACGCGTTCCCTCTACAACTTTAACGTGGACACGTACTGTGTCACCAGGACGGAAAGCAGGTACGTCCGATTTGAATTGTTCTTCTGTGATTTCACGGAACAGTTTTTGTGTGTTCATGAATCATATCTCCTTTTTCTTCAATGTTCATATCTTCATATGCCCAAGCATCCAATAGCGGAACATCGGTAATCGATGGGTTTAACCCACATGCTCAAACATAGCATATATTTCTCAATCGCGCAACGATTGGAGAAACTTTTTATCGTCTTCTGTCAGCTCGAGTTGTTCGAGTAGATCCGGTCGACGCCTGTACGTTCGCTCGAGTGATTGTTCGCGTCGCCACGTCTCGATCCGGGCGTGATTGCCAGAGAGGAGGACGTCCGGTACCTTCAATCCACGAAAATCGGCAGGGCGTGTATAGTGTGGATATTCGAGTAGACCGGTCGAGAACGAATCGTCCTCATGGCTCGCCTGATCGCCGAGGACGTCCGGGAGCAGTCTCACTGTCGCATCGATCATTACCATTGTCGCAAGTTCTCCACCCGTCAGAACGAAGTCGCCGATCGACACTTCGTCTGTCGCCAGTTCATCGTGGATGCGCTGGTCGAACCCTTCATAATGTCCGCACAAAAAGATCAGATGTTCTTCCCGGGCCCACTCTTCCGCCATCTGCTGATTAAACGGTTTCCCGGTCGGCGTCGTCAGGATGACGCGTGGTGACTTCGCCTTGATTGAGTCAAACGCATCGAAGATCGGTTGTGGGGTGAGCAACATGCCCGCTCCTCCCCCGTACGGATAATCGTCGACTTTATGATGCTTGTTCGTTGAAAAATCCCGGAAATTGATGAACGACATCTCCACTTGTCCGAGCGCCTTCGCGCGGCCGACGATGGAGTGGTCGAGCGTCTTGAACATATCCGGGAATAACGTCAACACATCAATCTTCATCGTCAATCATTCCAGGAATCGGTGTGATGACGACACGTTTCTCTTCGACGTCGATCTCTTTGACGACCGATTCGATATAAGGGATGAGGGCGTCCGATTTACCTGGGCGTTTGATGACCCATACGTCGTTCGCACCCGTCTCAAAGATATCATCGATTACACCGATCGACTCGCCATCGACGATTGCCTCACAACCGATAATCTCATGATAGTAATATTCGTTCTCCGAGAGATCATGCACGTGTTCGGCATGGACATACAACTTCAACCCTTTATATTTTTCGATGAGGTTGATATTCTCAAACCCTTTGAACGTGACGAGATGGAACTGCTTGTGCGGACGATACGTCGTGATCGTCATCTCTTGTTTCGTTCCGTCCACATCAAGGAACAACGTGTTCCCTTTTTTAAAGCGTTCTTCCGGAAAATCTGTCGCCGCCAAAATTTTCACTTCCCCTTTAAGGCCGTGCGTGTTGGCGATTTTCCCAACGTATAACCAATCCATTCGCGTTCCCTCCTCAACAAAATAGGCCGACCTCAGAAAAGGTCGGCCACATCATTACTTCGCGTTTTTCGCGTTGTGGAATTTCTCCATGATCCCTGCTTTAGAGAACAAGTTACGTACTGTGTCAGATGGCTTCGCACCGTCTGCCAACCATTTGAGAGCGAGTTCTTCGTTGATGCGAACTTCAGCTTCTGGTTTTGCAACCGGGTTGTAGTGACCAACTTGCTCGATGAAGCGACCGTCACGTGGTGAACGTGAGTCTGCTACAACGATACGGTAGAAAGGTGATTTTTTTGCGCCCATGCGCTTAAGACGAATTTTAACTGCCATGGTAATATACCTCCATCATGTGTTTAAGAATTGACAACTTTTATAGTATACAGCTTTTTTGTCCGACTGACAAAAGTTTTTGTTAGAAGAACGGAAGACCTAAGCCCTTTTTCTTCCCTTTCATTTGTCCTGACATTTGCTTCATGAGCTTCTTCATGTCATCGAACTGTTTAATGAGACGGTTCACTTCTTGAATCGAGCGACCGCTCCCTTTTGCGATCCGCTTCCGACGACTCGCATTGAGCACTTCCGGGTTGGCGCGCTCATGTTTTGTCATCGAGCGAATGATCGCTTCGACGTGATCGAGTTGTTTCTCGTCGATTTGGACGTTCTTCAACCCTTTCATCTTACCTGCACCAGGTAACATCGAAAGTAATTCATCAATCGGGCCCATGTTTTTCACTTGACCCAACTGTTCAATGAAATCATCGAACGTGAATGACGCGTCACGAATTTTGCTTTCTAGCTCTCTCGCTGCGTCTTGGTCCATCTGTGTCTCGGCTTTTTCAATGAGCGAGAGCACGTCCCCCATTCCAAGGATCCGTGACGCCATGCGTTCTGGATGGAATGGTTCGAGGGCATCCAACTTTTCTCCGAGACCGACGAATTTAATCGGCGCTCCCGTGACTGCCTTGATCGAAAGGGCTGCCCCGCCTCGTGTATCTCCGTCGAGCTTTGTGAGCACGACCCCGGTGATTCCGAGTTTCTCATTGAAACTGTCGGCCACATTGACCGCATCTTGACCTGTCATCGAGTCGACGACAAGGAAGATTTCATTTGGTTTGGCAATCGTCTTCACATTTTCGAGCTCACCCATGAGCGTCTCGTCGATATGAAGGCGACCCGCCGTATCGATCAACACGAAATCGTGATGATTTGTTTTTGCGTACTCGAGCGCTTTCGTCACAATCTCTTCCGGCTTCACTTGATCGCCAAGTGAGAAGACCGGTAAATCGAGTTGTTTCCCGAGTGTCTCGAGCTGCTTGATTGCCGCCGGACGATAAATATCCGCCGCGACGAGAAGTGGACTGCGGTTATGCTTTTTGCGAATCAAGTTCGCTAGCTTCCCGGTCGTTGTCGTCTTACCTGCCCCTTGCAGACCGACCATCATGACGACTGTCGGTGGTTTCTGACTGAATGAGATCGGGACGACATCGCTTCCCATCAAATTCGTCAACTCTTCGTGAACGATTTTGACGACTTGTTGACCTGGCGTCAATGATTTCATGACATCCTGACCAACCGCACGTTCTTTCACGTCATTGACGAATTGCTTGACCACTTTAAAATTGACGTCGGCTTCTAGTAAGGCGAGGCGAACCTCACGCATCATCTCTTTGACATCAGCCTCAGAGATTTTCCCTTTACCGCGCATCTTTGAAAGCGTCGCTTGCAACCGTTCTGATAATCCTTCAAATGCCATGCTCCAGCCCCCTACTCTAAATTCTCAAGCGCAGAAATCGTAGCCTGCACGTCATCCGTGAGCTCGACTTGACGTTTGAGGGTCTGAAGAAGTTGCTGACGCTGTTCGAATTTTTCGAATAGAGCGAGCTTTTCCTCGTACTGTTCAAGCATCGTTTCTGTACGCTTTATGTTATCGTAGACCGCTTGACGGCTGACTTCAAACTCTTCCGCTATCTCTCCGAGCGAGTAGTCATCTAGGTAATAAAGAGACATATAGTTGCGCTGTTTCGGTGTGAGGAGCGCTTGATAGAAATCGATGAGGTAGTTCATGCGATTCGTTTTTTCGAGCGTCAAACCTTTCACCTCCACATGTTAAGTGAAATCCCTTTACAACTACCAATAGTACAGCCGTGCCTAGTACTTGTCAAGTTTTTTTCTTAACAGTAAAACTTAGGCGAGGTCTTTGTTTGTGTCCTCATTTTCAGTCGAGTCCTCTTCTGATTTGTCCTCGAAAACGTCTCCGAACAACCCAAGGACGAACTGCTCTGGGTCAAACTCTTGCAAATCGTCCATCTTCTCCCCGAGACCGACATATTTGACCGGAATATCGAGTTCATTTCGAATCGCGAGAACAATCCCACCTTTTGCTGTACCGTCGAGTTTCGTCAAGACGATCCCGCTCACGTTCGTCGCTTCTTTGAACGCTTTCGCTTGAATCATAGCGTTTTGTCCGGTCGTTGCATCTAATGCGAGTAAGACCTCATGTGGTCCGTTCGGGACTTCTCGTTCGATGACCCGTTTCACTTTTTCAAGTTCTTTCATTAAGTTCACTTTATTTTGAAGGCGTCCGGCCGTGTCACAGATGAGCACGTCCATGTTACGTGACTTCGCAGATTGAACTGCATCGTATACGACGGCAGCCGGGTCAGACCCTTCCGTTTGACGAATGACCGGTACTCCGACGCGTTCACCCCATACTTGAAGTTGCTCGATCGCTCCTGCACGGAACGTATCTCCTGCCGCGAGCATGACGTTACGACCTTCCGACTTCAATTGATGCGCCAATTTTCCGATTGTCGTCGTCTTTCCGACCCCGTTCACACCGACAAACAAGATGACCGTGAGTCCGTCTTGCATGTTCAGTTCACGGTCAGATTCGTCTTCCTGAAGGCGTTTCGCCACCACTTCAACGAGAGCATCCCGAACAGCGACCGGGTCCTTCAAGTTGCGTCGTTTCACTTCTTCTTTCAAGTCTTCGACAAGGTCCATCGTCGTCGTGACGCCGACATCCGCTTGGATGAGCAAATCTTCGAGTTCATCGAAGAAGTCCTCATCCACCTCGCGAAAACGGTAAACGAGGTCGTTGACGGCACTCGCAAATCCGTCACGCGTCTTCGTCAATCCGTCCGTAAACTTTTGTGACACCTCTTGGGTAGATGTCGTTAATTTCTCTTTTAATTTCTTGAAAAAACTCAACGTGATTCCTCCATCTCTTCATCCATTTCTACGACACGTTTTGCTTCAGACAGTTCGACCGATAACACTTCGGACACTCCGTTCTGTTGCATCGTGACGCCATAAAGCGTATCTGCCGCTTCCATTGTACCTTTTCGGTGCGTGATGATGACAAATTGCGTGTCGATTGAGAGCGTGCGAATGTATTCCCCGAACCGATGTACGTTCGCCTCATCAAGCGCCGCTTCGACTTCATCGAGGACACAGAATGGTACCGGACGCGTTTTCAAAATCGCAAACAGTAAGGCGATTGCCGTGAGCGCACGCTCTCCTCCAGACAACAGACTGAGCGTCTGTAACTTTTTGCCAGGCGGTTTGGCGACGATCTCAATCCCTGTATTCAACAAGTCAGACTCATCGACTAATTTCAAATCTGCTTCGCCCCCACCGAACAACTCGGTAAACGTCTGTTTGAAGTGTGCCCGAACGTTCGTATACGTCTCTTTGAAAAGACGCGTCACTTCACGGTCCATCTCGGCGATAATCTCATACAAATCTTCTTTCGCACTGACCAAGTCATCCCGCTGTTCAGACAAGAACGTAAAGCGCTCATGAACGCTATCGAACTCCTCGATCGCATTCAAGTTAACCGGTCCGATTTCCTCAATTTGACGAACGAGTAATTTAAACTCTTCTTTCGCCTCATCAAGAGGAATCTCAAGCGCCGGTAAGAGTTCTGCAACGAGCCCGTGTTCCTCTAACGCATCGAGCTTCCACTGTCGTTTTAATTCGAACTCTTGTTTCGCCGTTTCTAGTTTTCGAACGACTGCTTCAGCTTGACGCCGCGCTTCCGTCGCTTGATCGACACGTTGACGCATGATGCGGTACGCCTCTTCATTTGACTTGAGCGTTGCCGTCATGTCTTGAAGTCGCTCTTGAATGTTGGTGAATTCAAGCTTGGCCGTAGCAAGCGTCTCTTCTAACTCGGCAGATGAGACGACTTCCCCACTGTCAAGTCGCGTAAGTTCACGATTCATCTGATCGGTCCGGTCCTGTAGACGTTTCCGTTCAGTCGTCAAGCGCTCCACTTCATAGCGAACCCGTTCTTCTTCGAGCGTATGGCGTTGTAGGTCGAGCTCGTTTTGACGAAGCATCGCTTCAAGTTGCCCCGTACTTTCAGCACTTTTTGCCTGTTCGGCACGAAGCGACTCTAGACGAACACGAATGTCCGCTTGCTCTTTATCCGTATCTGCCAACGTCTTCGTCAAACGTTCGAGTTCGGCTGTCGACGTCTCAATCGTTTTCTCGTAACGCAGCATCTCATGATCGAACAGTTCAAGTTGTGACTTGGCATCAAGCGAGGCGCGTTCGGCGGTACGGTAAGTAGCCTCGACCTCTCGAAGCGATCCTTCGACGGTACGTTTCTCGTCTCGTAGCGTTGATAATGCTTCAGTGATTGTCTTCAACGCTTCCGTGTATTCTTGAAGACGTTGTTTTTGCTCATGAAGCATCGCGAGCCCTTGTGTCAATCCTTGTTTCAAATCGTCTAACTCACGCGATTGAGTGAACAAGGCCACCCCTTGCTTACGACTTCCGCCGGTCATCGAACCACCGACGTTCACGATGTCTCCTTCGAGCGTGACGACGCGGAAACGGTATCCGGTCATTTGCGCAATCCGGTTCGCGACTTCTAACGTCTCGGCGACGAGCACCGAACCGAGAAGTGATTTTTTCAACGTTTCGAACGACTCGTCCGTCTCGACTAAATCAGATGCCACCCCGACAAATCCAGTCATCGATTCGAGGCGATGTAACACCTCAGTCGGTACAAATCTTGGTTTGATCGTCGTCATCGGTAAGAACGTCGCGCGACCTGCGTTCGCTTTGCGCAATCGATCGATTTCATGACGTCCGACTGTCTCGTCTTTGACGACGACATGTTGTTGCGTCTGTCCGAGAGCCGTCTCGATGGCGGCTTCATACGAAGGACGAACACGAATCAGTTCAGCGACGGCACCAAGCACACCTGATGAACGGTCTTTCAATACAAACTTAACCGCATGGAAATATCCTTCATACGATTGCTTCATCCGTTCGAGCATCTCAATCCGATCTTCCGTCTTTTGACGACGACGTTCGAGGTCATAGTAAGACGTTTCTGCCCGTGTCAACTTTTCACGGATCGCCGTCTCTTGGTCGCGAAGTTCCGCTTCTTTTTTACTTAGTAATTCGAAACGACCTTGCACTTCTTCATATCGTTCCCGTGTCTCTTCGAGTGTTGCTTCTTGTGAAGACCGATCATCAAGACGATGTTTGTTCTCACGAAGGAGACGTTCTTTCGACTCGATGGCGACATCGATATCCCGTTGCTCCCGCTTTTGTTGGTTACTGATTGTCGCTCGCGTTGTCGCGAGTTCGAACGCCTCACTTTGTAATGCTTCGATCTCGGCATTGAAATCACGAGAGGCAGCAGTCAACTGTTGTTGAAGCGCGTCTCTCGCCTCGGTCGTTTGTCGCAACGTATCTACTTTTTTAGACAACTCGTCACGAACGACCGTCAGTCGAGTCTCTAGCTCTGCCATCTCGGCGCTCACTTCTTCACGTTGACGGACGAGACGCTCTTTCATCTCGGCTCCATGCTCTTCTTGTGCTTTCGCGAGCTTGATGTCACCCGTCAAGCGTTCGACATACGTCGACTGTTCGCGCTCTTTTTGGTTCATCTCGGATAACTCGTCACGAAGGGTCGATAGCGTAGCCTCAAGTTGAGTACGTTCCTCCGTGAGGTGTTGTACCGAACGATCACAATCCGATAATTGCTTGATCGATTCTGTATGACGTACCGTCACTTGTTCAATCTCTTGTTGGAGCAACTGAATTTCGGCACCCATGATCCCCGTCTCGAGCTCGTCATGACGGGCTTTTGCCACTGTATATTCCCGAGCGAGCGCCGCCTGCTCACGAAGTGGTTCCACCCGGTCAGCCAATTCAAACAAAATGTCGTCGACACGTGACAAGTTCAATTCAGTGTCTTGCAATTTACGCTCAGCCTGTTTTTTACGCTGGCGATACTTGAGGACACCCGCCGCCTCTTCGATGACGGCACGGCGGTCTTCCGGCTTCCCGGAAATGACTTGTTCGACTCGACCTTGCCCGATGATCGCGAATGCATCACGGGAAAGACCTGTGTCTAAAAAGAGGTCAATGACGTCTTTTAGACGACATGGTTTTTTATTCATAAAATAGTCGCTGTCCCCACTTCGGGTCACGCGACGGGTCACACTCACTTCTTCATAAGGGAGACGTAACTGTTCGTCGCGATTATCGAGGACGAGCGTGACCTCCGCGACGTTTCGGTGATTCTCACCTTCACTTCCGGCAAAGATGACGTCTTCCATCTTGGCACCGCGAAGTGATTTGGCCGACTGTTCTCCAAGTACCCAGCGAACAGCGTCCGATATATTGGATTTTCCGCTTCCGTTCGGCCCTACTACAGCCGTGACGCCGGGACGGAAATCTAATTCAATTCGCTTGGCAAATGATTTAAAGCCAGCGAGTTCGATTCGTTTTAAGTGCATCGTGACCATCCTATCCGCAGTAAGCATTCATCTGTATATTTTACCACAGTTAACAGTTCGTCAAAATGACTGAATCATGCTATTCTTAAAAGAACTGTAGAAAGGGGAATACAGATGACGAATGAACAGATGATTGAAGCGATTTTGGACAAAATGAACATTATTAACCGCGGTGCGATCAAGGCGGAAGAATATAATGCGGCTGACCCATCAGCGGTGAAAGAGATTTACGAGTACGTAATGACACGTTCTTCCCTCTCTTTATCGGAAGTCGACGGGATTGTCGAAGAACTCGGTCAATTGACATGAAAAAGGAGTGGAACCATTGTGAATGGTCCACTCCTTTTTGTTTATAGATCAGCATAACGTCGATTGAACGCGATGAGCGCTTCTTTAGCAGCCAACTGCTCGGCTTCTTTTTTAGAGCGCCCGACTCCCTCCCCGACGATGTCGTCGCTGAGCCGTGCATGGGCAACGAATTCACGGCTGTGCGCCGGTCCTCGCTCCTCGATGATTTCATACGTGACCGGACCTAAGCCTTCCCGTTGCACACTTTCCTGCAACTGGCTCTTGAAATCGGTCTGTTCTTCAAATACACCCGCTAAGACTTTCGGAAAAACCGCTTCGGCGAGGAATCGTTCGACTGCCTCAATCCCTTGGTCTAAATAAAGAGCACCGATATAGGATTCGAAGACATCGGCAAGTAGTGCCGGACGTTTTCGTCCACCGGTCAACTCTTCACCTTTTCCAAGCAAGATGAAGTCAGAGAAAGCATAGGCCTCCGCAAAATTCACGAGTGACGGTTCGCAAACGATCGCCGCCCGTAATTTCGTTAATTCCCCCTCGGAGCGCTCCGGATAAGTCTCATATAGAAAGCGGGATACGGTCAATTCTAACACGGCATCCCCTAAAAATTCTAAGCGTTCATTGTCTTTTCGTAATCCACGTTGTTCATTCACGTATGAAGAGTGTGTGAACGCCTGCATGAGCAAGTCGTGATTCGAAAATTGAACGTCTAAACGCTCTTCTAATGACTTGAATAATTCTAAGATGCGTGCCCGTTCCATTTCCTGACGCCGGCGCCGTTGCGCCGACCCTTGACGGTCAAACCGTCGTTTGTCTTTTGTCATAGTTCCCTCCATGAATAAGCACAAGCCCACCGCTCGGAACCGAGCGGTGGGATGGCTTGATTACACTTTTGTTTCGATATACGCTACTACGTCGCCAACAGTCGCGAGCTTCTCAGCGTCTTCGTCTTCAATCGTGATGTCGAATTTGTCTTCGAGGTCCATCACCATTTCCATTACTTCAAGCGAGTCAGCGCCAAGGTCGTCCTTGAACGATTTCTCTGCAGTGATCTCAGAAATGTCTTTCCCGAGCTTCTCTGCTACTGCTTCTTGTACGTCTACTAAAATTTGTTCTTTTGTCATGATAAAATCCCTCCAAAGGTAAGTATATTAAATGTCTGTCTATTGGTAAAGTTCTCTTTTACGCCATCGTCATGCCGCCATCGACGGCAATCGTCTGACCCGTCACGTAAGCGGCTTGTTCAGATGCTAAGAATGAGACGAGGTTCGCCACATCTTCGACTTGTCCGAAACGATTGAACGGAATTTGCTCGAGTGTAGCGTTCCGCTGTTCATCTGTCAAGGCATCAGTCATATCGGTTTGGATGAAACCTGGGCAAACGGCATTGACCGTCACATGACGACTTGCGAGTTCGCGTGCCACTGATTTCGTCAACCCGATCAATCCTGCTTTCGCAGCCGCATAGTTGGCTTGTCCGGCATTCCCAGTGATCCCGACGACTGAGGCGATATTGATGATTCGCCCCGATTTTGATTTGAGCAACGATCGTGTGACCGCTTGCGATGTGAGGAACGCGCCTTTCAAGTTCGTCGATAAGACGTCATTGAAGTCCGCTTCTTTCATCCGCATGAGTAACCCGTCACGTGTGATGCCTGCGTTGTTCACAAGACAATCGACGCGTCCGTACGTATCGACCGTCGTCTTGACGAGCGCTTTAACGTCGTCAGCGTTTGAGACGTCTGCCTTCACGGCCGTAGCCTCGCCACCTGCTTCAATGATGGCCGCCACGACAGCGTTTGCTTTTTCTTCACTACCCGAGTAATTCACGACGACTCGGAAGCCGTCTTCCCCTAAACGTTTCGCGATGGCCGCACCGATTCCACGGGACGCGCCAGTCACGATCGCTACTTGATCATGCACGAACTTCTCCTCCTAACGAGGCGACTTCTTCCAACGTGGTCGCCTTTTGAATCGATACATTCGAATCGATTCGTTTAATCAACCCCGAAAGTGGTGACGATGGACCGAATTCGATGAACGTGTCCACCCCGTCTGCAATCGCTTTTCGAACACATTCTTCGAAGCGAACCGAAGAATACAGTTGTTTCGTCAACAACGCTTTCAGATGTTCGGGATCACGATGTACAGCCGCATCCACGTTCGAGATGAAATCGACAGACGCTTCTTGGAACGGTGATGAGGCGAGGACATCTTGGAAACGTGTCGCCACCGGCATCATATATGAACTGTGGAACGCACCGGAGACGTTTAACGGCAATACCCGTTTCGCGCCGGCTGCCTTCAATTCTACACTCGCCTGTTCGACCGCATCAATCTGCCCGGAAATGACAAACTGACCAGGGCAATTCAAGTTAGCGATTTGAACCAAGTCCCCACTCGCACTAATTTTTTCAGTGATATGAAGCGCTTCTTGTAAATCGGTCATTCCGACGACCGCCGCCATCGTCCCGTCTTTTACAGAAGACATCAAATTACCACGTTCTCGAACGAGTACGGTCGCCTCTTCTAAATCGATGACCCCCGCTGAGACGAGCGCCGCATACTCTCCTACGCTATGTCCGATGACGACATCCGGTGTCGCACCGTTTGCCGCATAGGCTTGTGCAAGCAACGAGGCATGTGCCACGATTGCCGGTTGTGCGACTTCTGTTTCTTGTAGGTCTTCTTTCGACCCGGCAGACATGACTTCAAGAAGGTCAAATCCGAGTCGACGCCCGATTGCCTGAAGGGCTTCAGGTTGGTCTAAAAAGGTCTGTCCCATTCCAACGGCTTGAGAGCCTTGTCCCGGGAAAACCCATGCTACTTTCCCCATGTCCTCACCTGCTTTCGCTTAGTCTATCGCTTTGGCACGCTTGATTTTATCGACGACGTCGTGGTCTACCATGATCTTCGCCTGTTTCAACGCACTCGCAATCGCAAGTGCGTCGCTCGATCCGTGTGCCTTGATGACAGGCGCATTGATCCCGAATAATCCGGCTCCCCCATGTTCACGATAATCAAGCGTTTCTTTCAATCGTCTTAATTTCGGCTTTAAGATGAGAGCGGCAAGTTTTGATACAAGGTTACTCGTGAATTGTTCTTTCATCATCTTCATGAGCATCGCTGAGGATCCTTCTACACCTTTTAACAAGATGTTTCCGGCAAATCCTTCCGTCACGATGACGTCCACGTCCCCGGACATCGCTTCACGCGCTTCGACATTCCCAACAAAGTGGACAGGGGCCTGTTCAAGGAGGGGGAACGCTTCTTTCGTGAGCGCATTTCCTTTTCCGGCTTCCGTCCCGATATTGAGAAGGGCGACACGCGGTGAATTGATGCCACGGACATGTTCTGCATACAGTGAACCCATGATCGCATAATCCACAAGATGTTCGGCTTTCGCATCCGGATTCGCTCCGACATCCAGCACGACGACACCACTACCTGTATATGTAGGGAACGTCGGAGATAGTGCCGGACGCTCGATTCCTGGGATTCGTCCGATGACGAAGAGAGAAGCTGCCATCAAGGCACCGGTGTTCCCGGCAGACACGAGAGCATCCGCTTTTCCTTCTTTGACAAGGTTTGCCGCTACGACGAGCGAGCTGTCCTTTTTGCGGCGGACCGCACGAACAGGCTCATCCTCACCTGTAATGATTTCACTTGCTGGAACGACCGTCACACGAGGATCGTCAAGTCCGTAAGAGGCAATTTTCACCTCGTCACCGACTAGAAAGAGTTCCATCGGTTCATTCGGATATTGTTCGACGAACCGTTTCACACCTTCGACGATTGCTTTCGGTGCGTGATCGCCACCCATTGCATCAATTGCTAATTTCATGCTTGTTCCTCCTCACCACGTCGGTAAATCGTGAAGTCGCCTTCAAAAACGCGCTCCTCACCGACATAACTTTCGACCGTGACGTCTGTTCTCCCGTCCCCTCTTAGCTTCATCACACGAGCCTTGGCAACGACTCGCTCTCCAAGATGAACCTGGCGACTAAACCGGATTTCCGCTTTAGTGGTCAACGCCAATTCATCATTGATGAGCGCCACCGCTAACGAGTTGGCTTGCGCGAACAGGACGTGCCCACGTGCAATCTCATTGCGGCTAAAGACGTGTTCTTTTTCTATATCGAGGACAGAAATCGCAGAGTCATCGAGTTTCAAGTCAATCATATCACCGATGACCTCGCTCATTGAAAGCGATTTGACTTCATCGAGGTGCTCGGAAGCCACATGTTTGATTCGTTCCCTCACTTCTGGAATTTTTAACTCCATCCGGTCGAGTCGAATCGTCTGGATGCTGACGGAAAACTGTTTTGATAGTTCTTCGTCTTTGATGAACGGGTTGCGCTCAATCGTTTCTTGTAACAAGCGTTGCCGCTCTTTCTTAGGTACCCGCATTCAGTTCCCTCCTAAACTAATCGCTAAAGAACTTAATACCTGGTACTAATAGCAGTATATATTCTTTAGTCGTCATTTTCAAGTATTATTCTAACCTTTCCCCAACGAGAAGGTCGAGTTGTTTCAAATAGCCACGTAATCCTTCATATTGGGCGTCATGCCAAAAGGCGTCGCTCCCGAGAAGTTTCACGGCATCTTGCATGGCCACTTCCATCACTTTCAAATCGAGAACGGGATCTGCGACCCGGAAGCTCGGAAGACCGCTTTGCGCGGTACCAAAGAAATCACCGGCACCACGTAACTCTAAATCTTTCTCTGCCAATACGAATCCATCGTTCGTCTCTGTCATCGTTTTCAGTCGTACTTTCCCGACATCTGACTTCGGGTCCCCGACGAGGATACAGAACGATTGATGGGCACCACGGCCGACGCGGCCACGAAGCTGGTGCAATTGCGCGAGACCGAAACGCTCGGCATCATGGATGATGATGAGTGAAGCGTTCGGAACGTTCACCCCGACTTCGACGACCGTCGTCGAGACGAGAATTTGCGTCGCATTGTCAGCAAACGACTTCATCACGTCGTCTTTTTCTGCGCTCGACAGTTTTCCGTGCATCAGCCCCACAGAATAGTTTGGAAACCGTTCTTTCAACAATTCATACAAAGCCGTCGCACTTTCGACCTCAAGCGTATCAGACTCCTCGATAAGTGGTGCGATCACATACGCTTGACGGCCGAGTGACAGTTCACGGTCGACCATCGAATGGACACGGTCGATTTGGTCTTGCTTTGCCCAGTATGTTTCGATTGGTTTTCGGCCTTTCGGCATCTCATCGATTGTCGAGACGTCCATCTCTCCGAAGGCGCTGATGGCAAGTGTCCTCGGAATCGGAGTCGCGGTCATATATAAGACATCCGCAAATTCCGCTTTATCGCGAAGTTTCTTCCGTTGTTCGACACCGAATCGATGCTGTTCGTCTGTGATTGCCAAATGTAAGTTCGAAAACTCGACAGGTCCTTGAATGAGCGCATGTGTCCCCACGATGATGTCGACGTCTCCTGATTGGATCGCTGTTAGAAGCGCTTCTCGCGCCTTTCCTTTCACCGAGCTCGTCAAGAGGGCGATTGTGATGCCAAACGGTTCAAACAATTCCTGTAAAGACGTCGCATGTTGTTCTGCTAAAATCTCGGTCGGCACCATCAACGCCCCTTGATACCCAGCCATGACGGTCGCATACAAGGCAATCGCGGCAACGACGGTCTTCCCGCTCCCGACATCCCCCTGTAGCAATCGATTCATCCGTTCTGGCTTCTCCAAATCGGATACGATTTCACGGATGACCCGTGTTTGGGCTCCCGTCAACGGGAATGCGAGTCGTTTGACGAACTCATTCAGTTGATGTTTATCAAGTTGAAGGGCTCGACCGTTTCCTGACCGCTCCATTTTCCGAAACGCCTGCAATTTCAATTGATACATGAGACATTCTTCATAAACATAACTCCGTCTCGCCTGCTTATATGTTTCCACGGTATCTGGAAAGTGCATGCCGCGTAGCATATCCATCCGGTCCTCAAGTCGATACCTGGCCCGTATGGACGGTGGCACCCGCTCCGGAAGCTCGCCCACTTGTTCGAATGCTAATTTGACGATCCGACTAAAGTTCTTTTGCGTAAGACCCGCT
The DNA here is from genome assembly GCF_018617615.1 of Exiguobacterium sp. s189. Classification (NCBI taxonomy): domain Bacteria; kingdom Bacillati; phylum Bacillota; class Bacilli; order Caryophanales; genus Exiguobacterium; species Exiguobacterium sp. s189. The sequence goes on from NZ_JACSKM010000002.1 coordinate 290,241, forward strand.
CGTAATGAATAGATTGGTTGAAGTCCGCCTGACGGAACACCGAACTCGAGGTCGGTCGCGCTGATCGTCATTCGATTCATGTCCCATTTTCCTTTGACCGTGACGGTCTCGCCGATTGCTAACTTTTCTTTATAAAATGCACGGTTAAACATCGTCACTTGGACCGCATAACGTTCTTCTAACAACAATCTGAACTGAAGTCGATTCTTTCCTTTATTATAGTAGCGAACGAGCGGTTCTGCCTGGACCGTCCCACTCCACTTGACCAAGTCACCGTGAACGGCTGTCGTTACGGTCCCACTATTATAATTCTCATAACGAAACGGGACGTGCTCTAGCACGTCCTCGATTCGAACAAGTCCCATCACTTCTAGTTTTTTGGCCATCTCTGGCCCGACACCTTTCAGAGTCGTCAGTCGTTCATTGTTTTGCATCTTCTTTCGCTCCAAATATATTTCGTTCGAGGCGACGAGCCGTCGGCGTATTCGCCAGTCCGCCTTTCGCCGTCTCTTTTAATGCGGTCGGCATCATTTGACCGACTTCATGCATCGCTGAAATGACTTCGTCACAAGGAATGCGTGATGTGATTCCCGCGAGGGCCATGTCAGCCGCCACAATGGCGTTGGCACCACCCATGGCGTTTCGTTTCACACATGGGACTTCAACGAGCCCTGCCACCGGGTCACAGACGAGACCGAGCATGTTCTTAAGGGCGATCGCGAACGCCGTCGCCGACTGGTCCGGTGACCCGCCGGCTGCCTCGACGATGGCGGCTGCAGCCATTCCGGTCGCTGAACCGACCTCTGCCTGACAACCACCTGCCGCTCCCGAGATCGAGGCGTTGTTCGCCACCACGAAACCGAAAGCGCCTGACGTGAACAAATAGCGAATCATCGCATCGCGGTCCATCTCGAGACGATCTTTCACAGCGAATAACGTTCCAGGTACGACGCCTGCACTCCCCGCAGTCGGTGTCGCACAAATTCGTCCCATCGCCGCATTTACTTCATTCGTCCCGATTGCTTTTGACACGGCATCTAAAATGAGGTCTCCAGCAAGTGATTTACCTGATCGGATATACTCTTGCATGAGCACGGCATCGTTCCCCGTCAATCCCGTCACCGATGTGACACCTTGAAGTGCGCGTTCAACCGCTTCTTCCATGACCTCGAGGTTTCGGTCCATCATCCCGATGATGTCCTCTCGGCTTGAGCGTCTGACGTGCATCTCTTGTTCGATCATGACTTCAGAAATCGGGATGCCTCGTTCTGTGGCAATCGTCACTAACTCTTCTACTGATTTAAACATCTCACATTCTCCTTATTCCCCAAAAATAGCTATCCGTTCGATTTGCGGTAACCGTTCCAGTTCTGCGATCACTTCAGCAGGAATCGTTTCATCAATCTCAATCGCCATCAAAGCTTGCATTCCTTTTTCGTGGCGACTCACTTCCATATGCCCGATGTTTAATTGATGGTTTGCCAAGACGCCGGTCACTGCAGCGATGGCGCCGAATCGGTCGTGATGTAAGACAACGAGCGCAGGTCCCCCACCTGTCAACTTCAACGGGAATCCATTCAGTTCCGTAATCTCAATCGTTCCCCCACCGATTGAAATCCCGACGATTTCAAATGTACCGAATTCGTCTTCGAGCAAGACCCGCGCTGTATTCGGATGATCCGTCAACAGATCACTCGTCTCAAAGATGACCTCGATTCCTTTTTCACGGGCGATGTCTAACGCCTGTGGGATTCGCAGGTCGAACGTATCAAATCCCATAATTCCACCGACAATTGCGACATCCGTACCGTGACCCCGATACGTGTCCGCAAACGACCCGTAAAACGTGATGCGCGCGGTGCGGGGTGTTCTCCCGAATAATTTTCCCGCCATCAGACCGATGCGTGCGGCACCGGCTGTATGCGAACTCGACGGTCCGACCATGACAGGACCAATAATGTCAAACACACTACGATATTTCACTTTATTTTCCCCCTTTCAAAAATCCCTACCTTCATTATACAGAAGGTAGGGACTTGAAACAGCTTATTCCACACTAAAAATATAAGAGTAAAGCGGTTGTTTGCCGTCGTGTACTTCAATCTCAATCTCATCATTTACAGATTCGATATATGACGTCAACGCTTCCACGTCTGATTCAGATGAACCTTCACCTGTTAAGATCGTGATGATTTCGTCATCTGCTTCGACAAGTGCATCGACCAACTTCTTAGCCGCTTCGAGGCTTGATTTCGATGAAGAAACAATTTTCTTCTCTGCAATCGCCATATGCTCGTCTTTCTTGATTTCCACACCATCGATGCTCGTATCACGAACAGCGTAAGTGACCTGACCAGACTTCACAGTCGCGGCAGCCGCTTTCATCGCTTGTTCGTTCATCTCGACATCCGCCTCTGGGTTGAAGGCGATTGCCGCCGCAAGACCTTGTGGGACCGTCTTCGTCGGGATGACAGAGACGCCGCATGGTGCGACTGACGCTGCTTGCTCAGCAGCCATGATGATGTTTGAGTTGTTCGGGAAGATAAAGACATGTTCCGCATGTGCAGATTCAACCGCCTTGACGATATCTTCTGTCGATGGGTTCATCGTCTGACCGCCTTCGATGACATGTGCTGCCCCAAGCGATCGGAACAATTCACTGACGCCTTCACCCATTGCCACCGTTACGATTGCAAATGGTGCTTTTGGCTTCTCGGCCTGTTGAACACCGTGCTGATTTGCGCCGTGTTCCTCTTCAAGGATTGTCGAATGTTGTTGGCGCATGTTCTCGATTTTGACTGCAACGAGTTCACCGAAACGCTGACCTTTCGTGATGACCTCACCTGGAGTCTCGACGTGCACGTGAACTTTTAAGAGTTCTTCGTCCGCGACGACAAGGAGAGAATCCCCTAGTTCTGACAATTCGTTACGGAATGCATCTTCATTGAACGGCGCATCCTTTAACTTCTCGTCTTGGAAACGAACCATGATCTCCGTGCAGTAGCCGAATTCGATGTCTTCTGTTGACATGAATCCTTGTGCCGCATGTGCATGATGTTCTGCCTCGATCAACGCATCCATGACGGGTGCATGTGGTTTCTCGAGTTCTTTTCCTTCAAGGCTTGCAAGGAATCCTTCGTAGATGACCAGAAGACCTTGACCGCCTGAGTCGACGACGCCGACTTCTTTTAATACCGGCAACAAGTCCGGTGTACGGTCTAACGATGCTTTCGCTTCTACGATGACACGTTTCATAAATTCAGTGAAATCACTTGTCGACTCTGACGCAAGAAGCGCTTCGTCGGCCGCTTCACGAGCAACCGTCAAAATCGTTCCTTCAACCGGTTTCATAACCGCCTTGTATGCCGTGTCGACACCGCGCTTGAGCGCCTCTGCAAAATCAACAGTTGTCAGTTCCGCTTTGCCTTCAACCGCTTTACCGAATCCACGGAACAACTGACTTAAAATAACGCCTGAGTTTCCACGTGCTCCCATAAGTAGTCCACGAGCAAACTTCGATGACACCTCTGCGATATCTGATGAGTTCATCGCTGCTACTTCTTTCGCACCCGACGTCATCGTCAAGTTCATGTTCGTTCCCGTATCTCCGTCTGGAACCGGGAAGACGTTAAGCGAATCCACATAATCTGCGTTTTGGCTCAAGTTGGCCGCTCCGTTCGCGATCATGTTTGAGAGCGCCAATCCATCTAAACGTTTTAAACCCACACCAAATCCTCCTCCGTTTTCGTCAGTCATTCGTCAGACGAACGCCTTGAACGAATATATTTACCGACGAAACGTTTAATCCTAAAGTTTCTCCAAGCGTATACTTCACTCGGCTCTGCACGTTGTATGCAACTTCAGATACCTTCGTTCCGTAGCTTACAATGATGTGCATGTCGATATGTACGTCTTCGTCTTCTTGACGTACGACGACACCACGCGCGTAATTTTCACGTTTTAACAATTCAGCAATGCCGTCTTTCAATTGTGCTTGTGAAGCCATGCCGACCACACCGAAGCATTCCATCGCCGCACCACCTGCGAGTGTCGCGATGACGTCACTTGTGATGTCAATATTGCCATATGTTGTCTTCATTTCAATTGCCATATGGAGTAGCCTCCTTTATTCGGAATGATTCCTAATGTACATTCTACAATAAGTACCTAGTTATTAAAAGAACCTGCTCCAGAAACTCGGTCAATTAACGCGATAACCTCATTCATTATTCAAATCCTTGAGAGTAATGTCAAGTTTTTTTCTTGTCATGGTACGATTTTCTAGTTGCATCGGGAAAAAAGCCGTGCTAATATAAACGAGTGTCTATTAGGACGAACCCACATAAAAAAGGAGGGGAAACGCATGGCACGTAAATGCTACGTAACAGGTAAATCACCTAAATCAGGTAACAACCGTTCGCACGCACTCAACAAGACAAAACGCACTTGGGGTGTAAACGTACAAAAAGTTCGTATTCTCGTTGACGGTAAACCGAAACGCGTTTGGGTTTCAGCTCGCGCACTTAAATCAGGTCTCGTTGAACGCGTATAATACTTATACACGAACGAATAAATCCCAGCGGCATTCGCCGATGGGATTTTTTTTGCTTATTTTTTAATGATCATGACGAGAACCATTCCTTGATGGACCGTCAATCGGGCAGACGCTTCGGTCCATTCATTCGAAATCGTCAACGCCTCCCCACTCTTGACCTCATGATGGTCGAGTGGATACTTGACACCTTCAATCGAGATCGTGGCCGTCTTCCAAGGCATGAAGGAAAGATAGTGCCCGTCTCGCTTCATAATGACCTCGCTACCTGTTCTCACGAGATAAACCGTTTGACCATCTCCGTGAAGAACCATCTCCGGATACGCTTCAAGTAAGCCGACGTTCGCAAACGTCATATCGATGCGTCCGCCTAAGCCACCGTATACATCCATCCGTGTCGCCCCGCGTTCTCTCGCGAACGCTAATGCAATCTCTAAGTCCGTCACGTCTTTCTCCGAAGGATAGCGTAGCGCCTCCTCAGGCGGTAGTCCTTTAAACGAATCAAAGTCCCCGACCACGACGTCTGGCATGATCCCTTCATCTAATAATCTTTGATATCCACCATCGACACCGATGACAAAATCGGCATCACGCGGTAAGTCCGGAATGGGTTCCGGACTCGCCGCGACGATCAATATATTCATTGACGGAGATCCCGTGTCGCCACACGCGTGAAACGTGGTGCTGTCGTGAAGAGGAGCACCAACACGATGGCTGAGATGACAAAGGATGGTGCCATATACGTAGCATTATAGCCTAGTGAATAGGCAACGACCGGACCTTCTGCATATTCAGCAAAGAAGACAATTCCCGAGATGACGTGCGCCGCGTATCGTAACATCGAACCAAGGAGCGCCCCGAGTACTAAATAAGTGGCAAGCGTCTTCGTCGCCCCGTTGCTCGCAGCTTGCTTCACACGCCCCGCGAACACTCCAGCCATTCCGACGAGACCATAAGCGACCGTATAGTCGAGCAGGAATTGTACAGGCGTGAAAATATAGGCACCGAACAAGAGTTGAAGTGTCCCAACGAGGGCACCTGTCGCGAGACCACCTTTTAATCCGTGGCGGAATGCCATCACAAAGATCGGGAGCATCGCTAAACTGATGGATCCCCCTTGTGGCAAACGGTATGGAATGAGCAAATCAAAAATGAGCCCGAGCGCTGCAAACAATGAAATTTCAATGAGCGCTTGTAATTTGAAACGTGATTTCATCTTTCTTCCTCCTTTATTTGGTTGAACGACAAAAAGCAGCATGACGTAAACGCCATGCTGCTTGGATTCGCAACGTGCATTTTCGCCACATCCCTACGTCCGTGTGAACGGAACAGGTTCAAAGGGTTAGCGTATGCCTCTCAGCCACATCATGTGACACCCCTTGCGACTCTATCTTGTTGTTCTATCGTCGATTATACACGAGATGCGCCACGAATGCTATCGATGGCTGCTTTATAATCTGGTTGATTATAGATGGCTGATCCCGCAACAAGGACATCAGCCCCTGCGTCGATGCAATATTTTGCCGTTTCCGCGTTGACACCACCATCGATTTCAATCTCGAAATCAAGCTGACGGTCTTGGCGGAGCTGACTGAGTGCTGAAATTTTCGGTACGACCGATTCGATGAAGGCTTGTCCCCCGAACCCTGGGTTGACGGTCATGAGCAATACCATGTCGACGTCCGCAAGCACGTGCTCAATCGTCGAGAGCGGTGTATGCGGGTTCAAGACGACTCCGCATTTTGCGCCAGCCGCTTTGATTTGTTGCAAGACGCGATGCAAATGGTTCGTCGCTTCCACGTGAACGGTCACGATGTCCGCACCCGCTTTCACGAAGTCTTCGACATAACGTTCCGGTTGGTCAATCATCAAATGCACATCGAGGACCATGTCTGATTTTTTACGCAAGCTTGCGAGGACCGGCAGACCAATCGAGATGTTCGGCACGAACTGTCCGTCCATGACGTCAAAATGGATATAGTCCGCTCCCGCTTCTTGGACAGCTTTCACTTCCGCCTCCAAATTGGCAAAGTCGGCCGCTAAAATAGATGGTGCAATTTTAATCATCTGTCAATACCTCCGTTTTCGATCGTTTAACTCCTCCATAAAGGTAACATAATTCTCGTACCTTGTTGAAGCGATTTCACCATTTTCAACGGCTTGTTTGATGGCACATCCCGGTTCATTCAGGTGAGCACATCCGCGGAACTTACAATCGTCATGGCGTTCCACGAAATCAGGGAAGCACCATCTGAGTTCATCTGCCTCAAGTTCTTGAGGAAACTCCAAGCTTGAAAATCCAGGTGTGTCGGCAACAAGACCGTCCGCTAATTGAATTAACGTCACGTGACGCGTCGTATGCTTTCCTCGACCGAGTGATTTAGAGATTTCCCCTGTCGCCAACTCGAGCTCTGGCGCGACAGCGTTAAGTAACGAACTTTTTCCGACACCGGTCTGACCGGCGAAGACACTCGTCTTCTCTTTGAAAAGACCGCGCACTTCATCCACTCCGTGAGCATGCTCCGTCGATGTCTCAATCACGTCATATCCGATGGCCCGGTAACGTGCAATCGCTTCTTGTATCGGCTCGACTTCATGTTCATCGAGCAAGTCCATCTTCGTCAAGACGATGATCGGATGAATTTGCTTTGACTCGATGAGGACGAGGAAACGATCGAGTAAATGATACGAAAACGCCGGTTCTTTTACTGAAAAGAGGAGGAACGCCTGATCGATATTGGCAATCGGCGGGCGAACGAGGTGGTTTTGACGCTCTTCCACCTCTAAAATATAGCCGGTCCCATCTTCTTGATCTTGAATCACCACATCATCGCCGACGACCGGTGAGATGTTGCGCTTTCGAAAGTTTCCTCTGGCCCGACAACGAATCTCTTGATTCGTCTCGGTCATCACATCGTAAAACCCGCCTTGAAGGCGAATGATTGTTCCTTTCATTATGACTACCTCCTTTAAAAAAGAGGTGACGACACCGTCACCTCTTTATTGTGCCTCTTCAGCTTGTGCATATGTGACTGAATCTGTTCGGACAATCTCACCATCGACTTCAATCGTCGCCGTCCCGACTTCGTCAGGGGCAATGACGAGCGTATACGAATACGTTGTCGTCTCTGTGATTTGATCACGAAGCACCTCAATCTCACCACGTGCGTCAACCGTACGAATCACGACTTCGACCGTCTTCGGCTTCTTGTCTTTGTCCGGTTGTTCGACTTCTACGGTCACTTCACGTTCAATCGAAACATCAGTCGGTTCAACACCTTCCGATACGATGACCGTGAGCTCCGTTCCCGGGTCGACTGCTGTCCCAGCTGTCGGAAGTTGACGGATGATTTGACCTTTTGGAACACTTGTCGAAAATTCATCCCGCTTCACGATTTTCAGTTTGTTCTGTTCAGCATAAATGGATGCTTCGTCGAATGTATATCCTGCAAGGTTCGATAGTTCTACTTTGTTGCTTCCTGTCGACACGACGAGTGTGACCGTCACCTCTGAAGGAACGACCTCTTCACCTGGGTCGACCGATTGGGAAATCACGTCTCCGCTATTCACCGTTTCAGAAGCTTCTGTTTTAATTTCAAGGTCGCTGAATGCTAAGTCTTTCAACATACGTTCCGCAGCAGTTTGCGAAAGACCTTCTACGTTCGGCATTTCGACCGTCTCTTTTCCGGCCGATACGACAATCGTCACGGTCGTTCCGCGTTTTGGCTTACGTCCTTCTTGCGGGTTTTGCGAAATGACCTCACCCTCCGCAATATCATCGCTCGCCCGTTCTGTCACTTCGACGACAAACCCGGAAGCTTCAAGCTCTGTCGTCGCATCCCCGATACTCATGCCGACGACATCCGGCACGACGGAACGAGACATCTCATCGGCGACCACGTAAGCGGCAATGCTTCCACCAATCAATAGAACGATGAGTAAGATCCAAATCCACCATTTTCGTTTCTTCTTTTTCACAGGCACCTCTTCCGGTTCCTGTTCTTTTGGTGGCGTGACCGGTGTTGGTGTCACGGGCACATCTTGTTTTTCTTCCGGCATGACCGGTGCCATGACGAGTGTCTGGTCGAACTCGTCTTGATTTGCCGAGAGTCGTCTCGGCTCATTGGCACGTTCACGGCTCAACGCGGTCATACAATCTTTTTTAAAGGCTGCGACCGATGCATGTCGGGCACCCGGTGATTTTGATAAGGCTTGCATGACACAGTTCTCAAGCGCTTGTGGAATATTCGGATTTAAGTCCATCGGTCGAATCGGGTCATCTTGCAAATGTTGAAGGGCGACCGCGACCGGCGTCTCGCCGATGAACGGTACACGACCCGTCAACAATTCATAAAGAACCGCACCGAGCGAGTAAATGTCCGATTTTTCATCTGCAAATTTCCCACGAGCTTGCTCGGGTGAGAAGTAATGGACAGAACCAAGGACGGACATCGTATGCGTCAACGTCGCATTCGACATCGCGACAGCAATCCCAAAATCGGTCACCTTCACGTTTCCATGCTGATCGATCATCATATTCTGCGGCTTGATATCCCGGTGAATGATTCGGTTCGCATGGGCGTGGTCAATCGCATCACAAATCTGCCCCATGATGCGCAACGCCTCATCGACAGATATGTATTCTTCCTGCAAATATTGTTTTAACGTCACGCCATCGACGTGCTCCATGACGATATAGTATAAATCATCTTCATCGCCGACGTCGTAGATCGCGACGATATTCGGATGGTTCAGACTCGTAGCCGCGTGGGCTTCTCGCTCGAACCGACGTATAAATTGTTCGTTATGTGAGAATTCAGATCGCAACACCTTGATGGCGACGGTTCGGTTTAAAATCTCGTCATGAGCCCGGTAGACATTTGCCATGCCTCCGCTGCCGATTTGTTGTTCGATCCGATAACGATCGTTGATTCGTTCTCCGCTTCGCATCGGATTCATCCTCTCTTTCTATCTGTGAATTGAACGAGGGCGACCGTGATGTTGTCGCTCCCTCCCAATTGGTTGGCTTCCGCAATCAGTTGATCTGCCTTTTGATCAGCTGATACAGCTTGTTGTAAAACGTGTTGAATCGCCCCATCGGTCAAATGTGTCGTCAATCCATCCGTACAAATTAAAATCACATCAAACTCAGGGTCAGCGAGCACTTGTACGTCAGGCTCGACTTGTTCGCTTGAACCGATCGCTCGGGTGATGACATTTCGTTTCGGATGAACGCGCATCTCTTCTTCCGTCAATTCACCGAGCTGTTTGAGCACGTTGACGTAAGAATGGTCTTCTGTAAGACGTCTTAATTCGTTCGCTTGCAGGGCATAGACACGGCTATCGCCGATATGAACGATGACAACTGTCTCTCCGTTCCAACAAACGGCCGCCACAGTCGTTCCCATCATGACGAGGTTCGACTGTTTCGCAAACTGCAACACTTGTTCATTCGCCAAGTGAATGTGATGGCGGAACCATTGTTCGATGTCGACAGGGGTCGACGGGAGAGACGGGAAAGCCCGCCGAAACTCTTCAATCACGATTTGACTCGCGACCTCTCCCGCTGCATGTCCACCCATTCCGTCGGCAACGAGCGCAATTCCTGAGAAGGCATCGCCTAAGATTAAAACTGCATCTTCATTTTGTGTGCGTACTTGTCCACGATCTGTTCGAAATGCTAATTCCATCTTTCTGATTACCTCGTTTCTTGTTCGCGCTCCTTCGCTCGAAGTTGCCCACAAGCAGCATCGATATCCGAACCTTGTTCGCGACGAATCGTCACGTTCACGTTGCGGTCTTTGAGCACTTTTTCGAAGGCAAAGATTTGAGCTCTCGGTGTGCGTACGTAGTCGCGTTCCAATACGTGGTTGACTGGGATCAAGTTGACGTGACATTTGATGCCTTTCAACAAGTCAGCCAATTCGTGGGCATGGTCTTCCGTATCGTTGACGCCACCAAACAATCCGTATTCGAACGTGATGCGACGACCGCTCTTCTCCGTATAGTAACGGACGGCATCCATCAATTTGTTCAAGTCAAACGCACGGTTGATTGGCATGAGACGTGTACGTAGTTCTGTCGAAGCCGCATGAAGAGAGATGGCGAAGTTGATGCGCATACCTTCATCAGCAAACTTATAAATTTTTGGAACGATTCCGCTCGTTGATACCGTGATGTGACGGGCACCAATGTTAAGGCCGTTATCATGGTTGACCGTGCGTAAGAAACGCATCAACTCATCATAGTTATCAAACGGTTCACCGATTCCCATGACGACGATCGAGTCAACACGTTCGCCTGTCGCATCTAGGGCGCGCTGTACATCAAGAACTTGTGCCGTGATTTCACCAGCTTCTAAGTTACGTTTCAACCCACCGAGTGTTGAGGCACAGAACGTACAGCCGATCCGGCAACCGACTTGTGTCGTGACACAAATGGAGTTCCCATACTCGTGACGCATGAGAACCGTCTCGATTGAATAGCCATCTTGAAGTTCGAACAAGAATTTGATTGTACCGTCTTGCGATTCTTGTTTGACCAATTCTTTCAACGTTGTCAGTTGGAACGACTCTTGTAATTGGTCACGAAGTGCTTTTGGAACGTTCGTCATATCGTCGAATGACGTGACACGTTTGACGTACATCCAATCATATAATTGTTTCGCACGGAATGATTTTTCTCCTGCTTCCACGACCCACGCCTCAAGTTCAGGGAACGTCAACGAATAAAGTGACGGTTTTGCGCCTAAAAGTGGATTCTTTTCTACTGCTTTTGGATTCATTGTTTTATACCTCTTTCTTAAATGCGGCGATATAGAAGCCGTCGGTCCCGAATGTCGTCGGTAATAGTTTTAATTCAGCACGGTCCGATGTCATGATCGGACGAACAGATTGCGGGAGACGTTCTTTTAACGTCTCGTCCCACACCAATCCTTTTGACAATACATAGTCAGCCTGCGTCTCGTTCTCGGACGGATCAATCGTACATGTCGAGTAAACAAGCGTACCACCTGGTTTGAGCAGTGGCAATACGGCATCAATGATTTGTCGTTGAATCTTCGGTAAGTTTTCTAACTGGGCTTTGTCTTTCGTCCATTTGATATCTGGCTTTCGACGAATGACACCAAGACCCGAACAAGGAACATCTAGAAGAATACGGTCAAAGCTCTCTTTTTCAAACCGTTCACCTGCCAGACGAGCATCAAGGGCAAGTGCGGTCACTCCATTGATGTGAAGACGTTTGGCTTGCTGGTCGATCAATTTCGCTTTGTGTGGATGTAAATCGAGCGCTGTGAGCGACCCGTTCTCCATCCGTTCTGCCGTGTGCATTGCTTTCCCACCAGGGGCGGCACATGCGTCTAAAATCTGATCATCTTTCGATACACCGAGGGCATCTGCGACAAGCATCGAGCTCTCATCTTGAATCGATAAGAGACCTTCCTCGATGAACGGGGTCGAATGGACGTTGCCCGATTCGACGACGAGTCCGTCGCTTGATAGTTCAGAGCGTGACGTCAAGACTCCTAAGTCGGCCAACCGGTTCATCATGTCGTCGACAGACGCGCGTTTACGGTTGACGCGAACCGTGACAGGAGCTGGCTCATTGTTCAATTGACAGATGGCTTCTGCCGTTTCCACCCCATATAGGTCAATCCAATCAGAAACGAGCCATTTCGGATGACTATGCTCGATTGAGATTCTCTCCGCATCTGTCAACTCGCTAAAGTCAGGGAACCCTTCACGGAGAACGTTACGTAACACCCCGTTCACGAATTTACTCGTTCCGAGATGGTGTCCTCGTTTTTTCGCGATTTCGACCGCTTCGTGTAAGACGGCGCGATCTGGCACCTTATCGAGGTAAAAAAGTTGATATACACTCATCCGAAGAAGCGGAAGGACGAACTTATCAAGCTTCTTCGGCGAACGGATTCGATCGTTTAAGATGTAATCCAACGTTCCTTTTCGACTGAGTGTCCCATAAACGAGTTCGGTATACAGACCGACATCTTTTGGGGCGACTTTCTTTTGTTTTAATGCATCGTTGACGGCAATCGTTGAATATGCGCCGCCTTGTTCAATTTTTATCAGCGTATCAAGCGCTGCTTCACGTACGTTCATGAGTTCCTCCTAATCGGTCACCAACACGCAACTTTTGTCCAGCTCCACGCATGAAGGTCGCACCATCCATCCGTTTTTTTCCTGCTGGTTGTAAGTCCGTCACTTTGATGGCAACGCTGTTCCCAGTCGCCACGACGAATCCATCTTCTTCAAGTCGAACGACTTCTCCAGGTTGACCTGTACCGGTCGTCTTCTCTCCCATGAACAGTTTCACACGTTCGCCGTCAAGCGTCGAATAGGCAGTCGGGAATGGATTCATCCCGCGAATGTGATTATAGATGGCTTCCCCACCCATACTCCAGTCGATTTGTTCGCGCTCACGACTGATGTTCGGTGCAAACGTCACATCCCGCTCATCTTGAGGGACCGCTTCAATCCATCCTTCTAAGAAAGCTGGAAGTGTACGGATGAGAAGATCGCTTCCTGCTACAGCCAGTTTATCAAATAACGTTCCGACCGTATCCATTTCTTCAATCGGAACAATCGTATTGGCAATCATGTCACCTGCGTCCAATTTGTCGACCATATACATGATTGTCACACCTGTTTCCGACTCACCATCGATGATGGCTTGATGGATCGGGGCACCTCCACGATATTTCGGAAGTAGCGAGGCATGGACATTGATTGCTCCGTGAGGCGGTGCCTCGAGTAATGCGGTCGGCACAATTTGACCATACGCTGCCGTGACGATGAGGTCCGGACGTAACGCTAAAATTTCTTCATAATCCGTGCGAACTTTCTCAGGTTGCAAGACAGGAATGCCATGACGGAGTGCACACTCTTTCACAGGCGTTGGTTTCAGTTCACGTTTTCGTCCGACCGGTTTGTCCGGTTGCGAGACGACACCTACGACATTGTATCCTTCTTCGAGCAGTCGCTCAAGTACAGATACCGCAAATGTCGGAGTTCCCATGAAGACGATTCGTTTGTCTTTTCCAGGGTTTGGAACCGCGAGCTTGTCTGTGAATAAGACGCCATCTAAATGATCCATCTCATGCTGAATCGCCCGAGCGAAGAAGCCGCTCGCTTGAATCGTATGCGTGCGCCCTTTCAAGTCCTGATTTTTGACGACGATCGACTCGTGACGTTCCACGAATCCAAATTCGCCTGGGATGCTCAAACATCCTTCGAGTCCGACCTCACGTCCTGACGTCTCGATGATTTCAGGATTGATCAAGACGAGAGGACCCGTCTCATCATCGGTATGGACGACTGCGAGTCGTTGATTCAAGTTGACCTGTGGTGCCGCAACACCGACTCCGTCATACTCATACATCGTATCAAACAATCGGTCGACCGTTTGACGCAATTTTTTATCGAACTTCGTTACCGGTTCGCATGTTACGCGTAATATATCGTTCGGTACTTCTACTACTTTATACATGTCTCTCCACCTCACATGAATACGTATGGGTTCACATCGATACTCATTTGATATTCTTTCTTACTGATCGCTTTCGCTCTTGCTTGTTGAAGGCGAGCTAACTCCGCGTAGAGCGTTTCAGGTTGTTTCGTTTTAATGAACACCTGATAACGATACGCATTCTTTAATTTTGATAACGGGGCAGGCATCGGACCGTTCAAGCGGCTGTTCTCCACTTGCGCCTGTAAAAAGTCTGATGCGAACAGTTCCGCCTCTGCCTTGGCGACGAGCGGATTTTCTGCTGAGAATGTGACGAGCGTCAAAAACCAATACGGCGGATGGTTCCCGACTTGACGAAGACCCATCTCTTTGGCGAAGAACGTCTCATAGTCGTGTTCACTCGCTGTCTCGATGACATAATGGTCCGGATTGTACGTTTGGACGAACGCCTCACCTGGAAGTTTTCCACGACCGGCTCTCCCTGCCACTTGGGTGACAAGTTGGAACGTCCGCTCAGTCGCACGGAAATCAGGCATCCCGAGCGTCGCGTCTGCCGCAAGTACTCCGACGAGCGTGACGTTAGGGAAGTCGAGTCCTTTGGCAATCATTTGAGTGCCGAGTAAAATGTCGGCCTCTCCTTCTTCGAAGCGTCGTAACAATTGTTCGTGCGACCCTTTCCGCGACGTCGTATCTTGGTCCATTCGGATGATGCGCGCCTCCGGAATGCGGTTCAACAACTCTGTCTCGATCTTCTGAGTGCCTGATCCGAACTGCTTGATTTTCTTACTGTTACACGATGGACACGTCGACGGCATGCCGACTTCATAGCCACAATAATGACACTTCAATCGATCACCATATTGATGATACGTCAAATTGACGGCACAATGCGGACAGGTCATTCCTTCCCCACAGTCCCGACACATGACAAATGTCGTAAATCCACGGCGATTCAACAGAATGACACATTGCTCCTTTTTCTCGATCCGGTCGAGGATTCCATTAAACAATTCCTCAGAGAACATCGTCGTATTGCCTTTTGCCAGTTCACGGCGCATATCGATAATGTGGACCGGTGGCATTTCTCCACCGTACCGTTCTTTCAAGTGTAAGTAGCGATACACACCCTTTTGCGCCCGGGCGTATGACTCGAGCGAAGGTGTCGCACTCCCTAACACGACGGGACACCCATGATAGCGGGCCCGCCAGATAGCGACATCGCGCGCATGATAGCGCGGGTTCTCTTCTTGTTTATACGTCGTCTCATGTTCTTCATCTAAGATGATGAGACCGAGACGGTCGAGCGGCGCAAAGATGGCCGAACGAGCACCGACGACGACGTCGACTTCCTTCCGCTTGATTTTACGCCACTCATCATACTTCTCCCCTTTGGAAAGGGCACTGTGTAAGACTGCGACGCGTTCACCGAAGCGACGTTTAAAACGTTTTACCATCATCGGCGTCAAACTGATTTCCGGCACGAGCAAGATGGCCTGCTTGCCTTCATCAATGACTTGTCCAATCGATTCTAAATACACTTCGGTCTTTCCGCTACCGGTCACACCGTGTACAAGTAACGTCTCGCCTGCATCCGCCTCATGAATCGCTCGGACCGCGTTCGCCTGACTATCGTTTAACTGCACCGATTCCTGTACTTGTTCAATCGTCGCGTACGGGTCACGATTCAATTCCACTTCGGTCAACCGCACCGCACCGAGATCTTCGAGCTTTTGAAGTTGCGGACGAGTCAATCCGATTTGGCGTAATGCCGACCAATACATACGTGGCGTCTCTTCTAACGCTTGAATCGCTTCTAGTTGCTTTTTCGCACGTTTCGAGACGACTGTCGGATCGAGCAGTTCAACGACGATGTCTGTTTTGACTGTTTTCTTTTCTTTCAGGACGGGAGCGAGGGTAAGCTCCCCTTTTTTAGCAAGTCCGAGAATGACCGATTGAATGTCTTTCGGATATTCCGATAAATGTGTCCCGAGACGAACACCTTCAGGCACATGCCCCTCTTTAATTTCTTTGTCGTAACTAACCTTTAACGCTGCTGGTAGCATCGCAAGGAGTGCAGAAGAACGGAAGCATAGCGTCGTTTCCTTCACATGGATGGACAAGTCGAGCAGCTCATCCGTGAGTGAGGATTCTTCATCTAATAAGGCTTCGAGCGGCTTCAATCCATCTCTCGTCCCGTCCGATGTGCCGACGACGATTCCTAACAGACGGCGTGAACCGAATGGAACGGAGACACGCATCCCCGGCTCAATCAAGGATTCGAACTGTTCGGGTACTTCATAATCAAACGGACGATCAATCGTAATCACCGGTGCATCAACATGGACGTGGGCAATCATTGGACCGCTTCCTTAAAGTGTGTGAGCAACTCGAACGCCAACTGTTTCTTCGACTGTTTCGGAAGCTGGAGCTTTGTCCCGTCGGCGTGGAACAGGACTGCCTCATTATCATCTGCACCGAATCCGACGTCACTACCGGATACATCGTTTGCGACGAGGAAATCGACGTTCTTTTTCTTCAGTTTCGCTGCCGCATGTTCTTCGAGTCGTTCCGTCTCCGCAGCAAAGCCGACTAACACTTGATGGGTCTTTCGTTCACCGAGTGTCTTGAGAATGTCTGTCGTTTCTTCGAGTTCGATTGTGAGTGGACCATGCACTTTTTTATGTTTCTCTGCATGGACCGTTTTAGGACGATAATCCGCGACTGCCGCCGACTTCACGACGAGGTCGAGTGATTCGAAACGACTTGTCACTTCCTGCAACATCTCTTCGCTCGATTTGACGGGAATGGCCGTCACACCGTCTGGTACAGGGACTTGAAGCGGACCATGGACGAGGGTGACACGGGCACCCATATCACGTGCCACTTCCGCGAGCGCCACACCCATTTTTCCTGACGAGTCGTTCGATAAGTAACGGACGGGGTCGATGCGTTCTATCGTCGGACCAGCCGTAATCAATACTTCTTTTCCGAGGTATAGTTTCGGGACGAACTGGCTTTCGATGATGCGCACCAAATCTTCTGGTTCCGGCAGACGTCCACCGCCAATCCAGCCACATGCCAAGTTACCGACACCTGGTTCGATCAACTGATAGCCGTATGATTTCAACGTCTCGATATTCCGCTGTGTGGCAGGATGTTCGAGCATGTTCACATTCATCGCCGGTGAGACGATCACCGGACATTTCGCCGCAAGAATCGATGTCGTGATGAAGTCATCTGCAATCCCGTTCGCTAATTTCGCGATTGTGTTGGCCGTCGCAGGAGCGACGACGATCAAGTCACTCGAGTCGACGACATCGATATGTGCAATCTTTGTTGGATCATGCTCTTCAAACACATCGGTATAGACCGGATTTCGACTGAGCGCCTGGAAGGTCGCCTGACCCACGAATTGTTCTGCCGACTTCGTCATCGCGACGCGAACATTCGCTCCGGCTTGAACCAATTTCGATGTGAGCGCACACGCCTTGTAGGCGGCGATGCCACCACTCACACATAACAAAATAGTACGATCCTTCACCATTCCCAAACTCCCCCTTATAGACAATGAGACCCAAGTCGCAAACGACTTGGGTCACACTTCATCCGTTGTTTTTTTCGTTCACGATGATTGTCGTATCACCCGAAAATAGTTCTTCTAACGCTTGACCGACCGGCTTATATGATTTTGGCTCGGCGACTTTCGGTGCTTTTCCATCTTGAATCTGACGCGCCCGTTTCGCAGCGACCGTAACGATCGTATATTTTGACGGGATAGTACGTTGTAAGGCATCAATCGAAGGGTATAACATTAAATGACCTCCATCATGGCTTTTTTATAGAGTGACGCAACACGTTCACGTTTACAATGCTCAGCTGTCACGATCGCTTTAATCCGATCGATGGCTTTGTCGACCTCGTCGTTCGTGACGACGTAATCATAGGCGTCCATCAACTCGATTTCTTCACGCGCGACGAGCAGGCGTTGCTTGATGACTTCTTCAGACTCCGTGCCTCGTCCGATTAGACGATTGCGAAGTTCTTGAAGACTTGGTGGTGCCAAGAATAAAAAGACGGCTTCCGGGAGAAGTTCCTTCACTTGGAACGCCCCTTGCACCTCAATTTCAAGAATGACATCTTGGCCGCTTTCGAGCGTTTCACGCACCCACTCTACAGGCGTCCCGTAATAGTTGCCGACGAACTCGGCGTGTTCGAGCAATTCTTTTTGTTCGATCATGCGTTCGAACTCTTCTCTCGATTTGAAGAAGTAATGGACTCCTTCGACTTCCCCTTCACGTGGCTTTCGAGTCGTCGCCGACACCGAATATTGAAGGTTATTGTCCTCTTCCTCGCGAAGAGCACGACAAACGGTCCCTTTTCCGACACCGCTCGGTCCAGACAAAACGATTAATAATCCTCGTTCTTTAAAATTCACTGCAAGCCCTCCATCTTCTAACATCACATTTAATTATAATAGCAGTCAATCAATTGTCCCGGCAAGAAGAAGTTCGGATTTCCTACTCCATCGTACCATATTTTCTGTTTTTCTGATAACGTAGAGACAGAAAATGAACAAAGGTGATGAGATCATTGGCTTATGATGGATTAATGACATATCGTGTCGTACAAGAATTACAATCGCTCGTCGGAGGGCGAATCAACAAAGTACATCAACCGTATTCTCTCGATTTGATGCTCCAAATTCGTTCGAACCGACAGAACGCGCAACTACTCATATCAGCAAACGCGATGTATGCCCGTCTTCAATTGACGGATACACCGATTAAAAATCCGCAAGAACCGCCGATGTTCTGCATGATGCTACGAAAACATGTAGAAGGCGGATTTATCACGGCAGTCGAACAAATCGGCCGTGACCGTGTCATCGTCATCTCGGTCCGCTCTCGAAACGAGCTCGGTGATGAAGAATCGAAAAAAGTCTACATCGAGTTGATGGGACGTCACTCGAACGTCGTCTTAACGACAGAAGACGGGAAAATTTTAGATGCGATCAAACACCTCCCGCCTTCGCAAAACACGTATCGAACGATCATGCCGGGTAGTGAATACCTCCTCCCGCCAGAACAACATAAGTTCGACCCGTTGTCTGATTTGACGGAAGGATTGAAGCGCATCGACTGGAATGCCGGCAAATTGGACAAACAGATCGTCGCCACGTTCGCTGGGGTCAGCCCTCAAATCGCTCAAGAAGTCGTGCACCTCGCGAAGATGCCGAATCGTGAATCGATTCAGCAAGCGTTCGAGAACGTATTGCATCAGCTTGAAGGACCTTATGTGTTCCAACAACTCGCTTCTGGAAAGGAACGTTTCGCCCCGATCGTATTGACGGCAGGAGAAATTGTATCCGAGGAAACATATGCATCGAGTAAAGAAGTGCTCGACCGTTTCTTCTATGAGAAAGCGAACCGTGACCGCGTCAGACAACAAGCCCACGATGTGGAGCGTCTTTTGAAATCCGAACTCGAGAAGAACTTGTTGAAGCGCCGCCGTCTCTTAGAGGACTTAAAGGCGACAGAACGAGCGGACGAGTTACAAAAGTTTGGCGAGTTGTTGACGACGTACTTGTTCCAGCTTGAAAAAGGGATGCGTGTCGCTGAAGTCGTCGATTACTACGATGAAGAGGGTGCGACTATCTCGATTCCGCTCGACCCGCTCAAAACGCCGAACGAGAATGCGCAACAATATTATAAGAAGTACAACAAATTAAAAGTCGCCAAAGTCGAAGTGAAAAAGCAACTCGAATTAAACGAAGCGGAAATCGACTATTTGGAGACGCTCACCGCCCAGCTCGATGTCGCCTCTCCATCCGACCTACTTGAGATTCGGGAAGAGCTCGCCGAAGAAGGATACATCCGTCAAAAACGTCAAAAGAAAAAAGCGAATCCAAAGATTTCGCTTGAAGCGTACACGTCTTCGACGGGGACGGAATTTTTTGTCGGGAAGAACAATACCCAAAACGACCATCTGACGTTCAAGTTCGCACGCCGTGACGAGATTTGGCTACACGTCAAAGACATTCCGGGTTCTCACGTCATCATTCGTTCCACAGAACCCGATGAGACGACGCTTCTTGAAGCCGCATCGGTCGCTGCCTACTTCTCGAAAGCACGCGCATCGAGCGGGGTGCCTGTCGATTATACACGCGCCCGCTACGTGAAAAAACCAAGCGGTGCCAAACCCGGGTTTGTCATCTATACGGATCAACAGACCGTCTACGTGACGCCAGATGAACAATTGATGAAGTCGCTGAAACAGTCGTAATCGCAACCCCACCATGTTCTGAGGTGGCACTGAAAAACTTAAAATGATTTTGAACAGAGGAGTGTCGTCCCGACTAAAGATGACGCTCCTCTGTTTTTCATTGCCTTTGATTATGTCACCCTTTTTGGCACGCCGCTTTCCTGGGGGCGGTCAGGGAGCCGCATCGCTTACAGCTGCTGGATCTCCCTTTGCCCGCTAATCCCCTAGTAGTCGGCGTGCCTTTAAGGGCGACGCTGCGTGTCCGAGCCAATCCGTTTTGTACTGACAGAAACCAAACATCTTGGAGGTAATCCCAATTATCCCCGAGCTGATGGTACGCGAACACATCGTAGGCGACGCGACCTATCCAAATTGATACAACTTGATCTATACCGCTTTGCACCGTGCAAACTCGGCGCGATTATCCTGGAGCGAATCATCACCCTCCAATGGATATGGGCTCGAATCGAGCAAAGGGTTTCTAAGACGCTCTGTTCTGATGAGGGGTTTTTATCTGATTATTGGGAGAGATGAAAATCGAATTCTACCTGCTGACGCCCACACATCCCGAAGGCAAGACAGACAACATTATTCCGCAAAAAAAAGTCAGGTTCGCCATTTCTTGATGGCGGACCTGGCTTTTAGCTTGTTCACGCTTTCGGGTCATGCTTAAATGCCTCGAGCTGTTCATGATAATCGAGCAAATGCCCGTGTAAAATTTCTGAAACGGATAAATCTTCATGCGGCAACCTAAAGAGCGAATACGGTTTATCGCACGTATAGAGAATATCGTGATGATGCGCGAGTAAGTACAAGAACTCCGATTCGAACGCCTGACGTTCTTCCTCGCTCATGAGTAAAAAGGCTTCCCGATGCTCGGCTAGACTTTCTAGCAACAAGACGAGCTTGTCTTCGAGATGAATGAGCAAGCGATACTGCTTGATTGTCATATACTTCAATTTCACGTTCGTCACTTTCATATCCTCTTGAAGCATCATATGCAGCTCCTGATGACCGAGGATGCGGGCACGCGCCTCTAACAGTTCCGCCGGGGAACCGACGAGTTCACGCCAATGGTGGAACAAATAAGATGAAGTCTTTCTGACCTCGCTCAACAAACGATCTTCATACCGCGGCGGCAAGAACGCATAGTTCACACCGAGTGAGACGAATACACCGACTACCGTCAACAATGAGCGTGTCCATGCATAATGGAAGAAATCCGAAGTCGGGTTTTCTAACATCATGACGATGGCGAACGCCGCGTACGTCGACATGTGTGTCTTATCGAATGTCGTATTGAGCGTGAGCGACACGATGACCGCTAGACCAATGGAGATGGGATTGACGCCGAACAAATAGACGATGAACAGCCCACACATGAGACCGACGACCGTTCCGAATATTCGACTGAACACAATTTTAGACGAGCGCTTGACGGTCGGTTGCATCGCCACGACGGCTGCGATTGCACCCATTCCAGAATAAATCCCGAATACATACCACGAGATTGCGACGGTGATTGATACGGCAATCCCGGTCTTTAACGTACGAAGCCCGATTTTCGGGATGTAGCGTTTTCCATTCATTTCAGCTCGACCTTCCCTGTCTCAGAAATCAAATCAACGACAGGTCGATTCGATGTCGACAACTGATAGACACCTGGTTCGACTTCTTTGTAACGGTCGCTACTTGAAATTTTTCCAGTCGTCGTCACGTTCACTTGTCCTGTCGCATGTTTTGGCGCATAACTAAGCGTTCCTGCCTCCGTTTGAACCGTCATCGCCTGGTTCACGACGACGTCTGTGATGGTCGCATGACGATAAGAACGGATATCTCCCGTTACGAGACGTGCGGATTCGATTGTCGTATCACTCTTCGTCTCAATTCGCAGACGATCACTATCAATTTGCTTCAAATTGACGGCGTTCGCATTCATCACAATCGTTTTCACGTTTAACCCTTGCCCGGTCACTTGTTCAGCACCGAGATGGACCGAGGTCATCGAACTCGGTAAGGCAACGCGAAGCTTATAGCGGGACGGTTCATCACTGGCACGACTGCCGAAATAGCTGAACCACCCATACCGCTCGACGACATAGATGGTATCGCCGACCGATTTGACTTTGATACGTCGTTCTTTCGAATTGGTCTGCACCACTTCGATCTGTACTTTTTCATTTGGACTACGCACGAACTCGACATTCCCATGATACGTCTCGAGTCGTAACTTCTTCATTTGGTATCGATCTTCATACTGGTCCCCTAACGCCAACAAATGGCTGAATACGAATAAATTCACGAGAAAGAGCGTTGGGATGACCGTCAAGACGAGACCGAAGGCGATTTTACGATGTTTCGGGATTGCCCGAAATCGTGCGCTCCATGTTTTTTCTTTGCTTCTTGAATACGCCATATGCCTCTCCTTCTTTGTTCACTTTCATCAGTTTACCATGAAGTATGACATATGCCGAATTGAAAAAGAATCCGCCCGAAGGTGGATTCTTAAGATGTGACGAGGTCGCTCCAGGCGCGAGGGTCTTGTTGCCACTCGCGAAGAGAGTGAATCTCTGATTGGGTTAAGTTCCCTGTTGATTCCGCAACCTCGACCAATTCAGGGAATGTCGTCAATGAAGTGGCACTGATATTTGCATCCGCTAAATTCTTCTCTAAAATTGGCAATCCGTAAGAGAAGATGGCTTGAATGCCAATGACCTCACCACCCGCTTCACGAATCGCATGGGCTGCATCGATACTCGACATACCTGTCGACAACAAATCTTCGATGACAAGCACGCGTGCCCCGTTATCGAATTTCCCCTCGATTTGATTCCCTTTCCCATGTCCTTTCGCACTCGAGCGTACGTAAATGAATGGTAGACCGAGACGGTCGGCAAGTAAAGCGCCGTGTGGGATACCGGCTGTGGCTGTTCCCGCGATGACATCGACTTCTGTTGTCCCGACTGCGTTCACCAATCCATCGATGATCATGTTACGAATGTCGGGATAACTGAGCGTTAACCGGTTGTCACAATAGATTGGGCTTCTCAACCCGCTCGACCATGTATATGGCTCTGTCGGTGATAATGTGACGGCTTTGATTTGTAATAAGGCTTCAGCGATTTGTTTCATATGATTGTCCCCATTCCATCATAAATTGTTCATACATGGCTAACGGATCATTTGCGCGTGTAATCGGGCGACCGACGACGATTGCATGAACACCGGCCAGTCTCGCTTCACGCGGCGTCGCGACACGTACTTGGTCGTCATCGGTTTGACCGAGTCGGATCCCAGGTGTGACCGTCATAAACGCGTCACCGAGTTCCTGATGAATCATCTTCGCTTCCTGAACAGATGCGACGACACCATCAAGTCCCGCCTGCTTAGCGAGCGATGCCTGACGGATGACAGCTTGGTCGAGGCGACCCGTTATCCCGAGCTCCGTCTGCATCATCCGTTCATCCGTGGATGTCAATTGGGTGACACCGATCAAACGGGTCGTGTCATTTTCTTGGCGAAGCCCATCCAACGCATAGCGCATCATCTTTTCACCGCCTAGCGTATGCACGTTCGTCATCGCGACTCCAAGCTTTCCGATTTGACGCATCGTGCGACGTGCCGTCTCTGGAATATCATGTACTTTCACATCGAGAAAGACGGGATATCCGAGGTCGACCAACTCTTCTACAAAGCGTCCACCTTCCCGATAAAACAGTTCCATCCCTACTTTGACAGCAGGACGGTCCTGGAACGGTTTTAATAAATGAAGCGCCTCATCGCGTGTCTCTACGTCAAGGGCGAGATACAAGTTGTGCATATGCTTTCCCCCTCACGTCCAGTATATGATCGATTCCAAGTGAATCGAGCCGTGCCGGTAACGCCTCGATGATTTCTTGACATACGTATGGATTTTCAAAGTTTGCGGTACCGACTGCAACCGCGGACGCTCCCGCATAAATGAATTCGAGAACATCGTCGACCGTCCGAACGCCGCCCATCGCGATGATCGGAATATCGACCGCTTGCGCGACTTCATATACCATCCGGACCGCCACCGGTTTAATGGCTGGACCTGATAATCCCCCGATTCGATTCGCCAAGATCGGTTGCCCGGTCTGGATATCGATTCGCATCCCAACGAGCGTATTGATCATCGTCAAGCCGTCCGCCCCAGCCGCTTCGACTGCACGCGCCATGTCAGTGATCGACGTGACGTTCGGGGACAGCTTCACATAGACCGGCTTACTTGAAGCCGCTTTGACGAGTCTCGTCAATTCCGCAGCCATCACGGGATCCGTGCCGAACTGCATCCCCCCACACTTCACGTTCGGGCATGAGATGTTCAGCTCGATGGCTTTGATGGTCGGGTCTGCACTGATTCGACGTGCGACTTCCACGTATTCGTCTGGTGTCGACCCGGCAACGTTGGCGATAATCTCTGTATCGAAAGTGGAGAGGAACGGCAATTTCTCCTCGATGATGGCATCGACCCCTGGATTTTGAAGGCCGATCGCATTGAGCATCCCTTGCGCCGTCTCTGCGACACGTGGCGTCGCATTTCCGAATCGTGACTCTTCTGTCGCTGCCTTGATCATGATGCCGCCTAAGATGGAGAGGTCATACAGTTTGGCAAACTCTTCCCCGAATCCGAAACATCCAGAAGCCGGGATGATCGGATTTTTCAACTGGAGTCCTGGTAACTCGACATGTAATCTCATAACAGCACCTCTTCCGCATTGAATACCGGTCCATCGCTACATACTTTCACATAGCCTTCCGGCGCTTTGCAGACGCAAGCAAAGCAAGCGCCAATGCCACAACCCATTCGATTTTCAATCGAGATGTACCGCTCCGGAATCGGTGAAGCGGCGACCGCCTTCAACATCGCTTCCGGACCACAGCTAAACAATACGTCCGCATCGATGCGTGCGAGTGGTCCTGTCACAAATCCGCGTTCCCCGTGGCTCCCGTCAACGGTCGTGATAATCGTTTCCCCGAGCTCTTGAAATGCTTCTTCATAAAAGACGCTCTCTTTTGAATCAAACCCAAGTATCGCAATCGTCTCAATCCCCATCTCATGTAGACGACGTCTGACGTAGTAAAGCGGAGGTACCCCGATTCCACCACCGACAAGGACAATCCGTTTCCCATGTTGTGCGAGCGGAAACCCGTTGCCGAGCGGTCCAAGGACGTCAAGTGTTTCCCCGACACGCTTGTTTGCCAACTCGGAAGTCCCTTCTCCGATTACCTTATATAAAAATGTGACTTCTTCTCCTTCAACGTTCGCCACCGACAACGGTCGACGTAACAGACCGGACGTCTTGATGTGAAAGAACGTCCCTGGGGCGATTTCGACCCCAGGACAACGTACTTTCACCTCCATCGTCGCTTTTGCGATTTGGCGATTGCTGATGATGGTTACGTCACGTCTCATACCATCACCCCGAACTTCGTGAATGCCGGAATGCTGACCGTTTGGAACGACAGGCTTTCAATGACTTGTAGTAGCGCTTCGACCGTGTCGAGCGACGTGAGGCACACTGTGCCTTGCTCGGCGGCCGTACGACGAATCAAGAAGCCGTCTTTCGTCACGAGTGCGTCGCGACTCGTCGTATTGATGATCAAGTCGACTTCCCCGCGCTCGATTACGCTGAGCATCGTCTCACCTGATTCTTGAATCTTCCCGACCCGACGGACGCGCATCTGCTCCGCTTCTAGTCCATCTGCCGTACCGGTCGTTGCCATGAGACGGAAGCCGAGACGGTCAAATCGTTTGGCTAAGGCAATCGCCTCATCCTTGTCGTGATCTGCGATTGTCATGAGGACGTTTCCTTTTAAGGCGATGTTCATTCCAGCTGCGACAAGACCTTTATAGAGTGCCTTTTCAAGTGTTCGGTCTGTTGCCATGACTTCCCCTGTCGATTTCATCTCAGGTCCAAGCGACGGATCGACTTCTTTCAATTTCGCGAAAGAGAAGACCGGCACTTTGACAGAGATACTGTCTGACTCGGGATGGATGCCTGTTCCAAGACCGAGTTCTTTCAAGCTCGTTCCGAGAATTGTTTGCGTCGCAATTCGTGCGACCGGTAAACCTGTCACTTTTGAAATGAACGGAACCGTTCGGCTCGCACGCGGGTTTACTTCGATGACATACAAATCATCTGCATAGACGAACTGGATGTTCAAAAGCCCTTTGATACGGAACGCTTTGGCCAACTTGATCGTGTAGTCGACGACTTTTTGCTTCAACTCGTCACTGAGGCGTTGTGGTGGATATACTGCGATCGAGTCACCAGAGTGTACACCGGCACGTTCGATATGCTCCATGATGCCTGGGATATAGACGTCCGTCCCGTCACAGATTGCGTCGACTTCAATCTCAATCCCCGTTAAATAGCGGTCGATAAGAACCGGACGATCTTTCGAGGCGATGACGGCGTTTCGCATGTAACGCTCGAGCTCTGACTGTTCATATACAATCTCCATCGCCCGTCCCCCGAGGACGTAAGATGGTCGGACGAGTACCGGGTAACCGAGTTCATTCGCACATGCAACCGCCTCTTCGACGTTCGTCGCTGTCTTCCCTGGTGGTTGGGCCAATCGTTCAGCTGACAAAGTAGCTTCGAACGCCTTCCGGTCCTCGGCGCGATCGATGTCTTCTAATGACGTCCCAAGAATTTTCACGCCGTTCGCTTCGAGCGATGCCGCTAAGTTGATGGCGGTCTGTCCACCGAATTGAACGATGACGCCGAGCGGATTCTCGTTATCGATGACTTCTAACACATCTTCCGTCGTCAACGGCTCGAAGTACAGGCGGTCGGAGATGGAGAAGTCTGTCGAGACCGTCTCTGGGTTGTTGTTGATGATGATGGCTTCATATCCGGCGTCACGAATCGTCTGAATCGAATGAACGGTCGCATAGTCGAACTCGACACCTTGACCGATTCGAATCGGGCCTGATCCGAGGACGAGGATTGATGAGCGGTCTGTCTTCACCGCTTCGTTCTCCACTTCATAGGTTCCGTAGAAATATGGCGTCTCCGATGCGAATTCCGCCGCACACGTATCGACCATCTTATACACAGGGCGGATGTTCCATCCGTGACGCTGCGCACGAATCGTCTCAACGTCTGTCTCAAGAATTCGGGCGATGGCAACATCACTGAAGCCAAGTCGCTTCACGTCGAGCAAACGCTCTGACGTCAATGGCTCCGATGCAAGTTGTTGCTCGGTCTGCCAAATATGGTTCAGTTTGTGTAAGTAGAAACGATCGATTTTCGTCAATTGATGAAGCGCTTCTACCGTGTATCCGCGGCGAAGAGCCTCATATACCATGAACAAGCGCTCGTCTGTCGGGTGAACGAGACCGTGCTCGAGCTGTTCTGTGCTCAAGTCCTGAAGTTGAGGGAGATATAATTCTTCCATCCCAAGTTCGAGCGAGCGCACGGCTTTTAACAGCGCCTCTTCTAAGTTTCGACCGATGGCCATGACTTCACCCGTCGCTTTCATTTGTGTGCCTAAGCGGCGATCCGCGGACTCAAACTTATCGAAAGCGAAACGAGGGATTTTGGCGACCACGTAATCAAGTGCTGGCTCGAATGATGCGTAGCTCGTCTCGGTGACCGGGTTTTTTAGTTCTGACAACTTATAGCCGACAGCGACTTTTGCAGCGAGTTTGGCGATCGGATAGCCTGTCGCTTTTGATGCGAGCGCCGAGCTTCGTGAAACACGTGGGTTCACTTCGATGACGTAGTATGTGAAGCTATCTGGGTCGAGAGCGAACTGGATGTTACATCCTCCTTCAATCCCGAGTGCCCGGATGATGTCGAGCGAGACGCTACGAAGCATCTGATAATCGCGGTCCGATAACGTCTGAGTCGGTGCGAATACGATTGAGTCTCCTGTATGGACACCTACCGGGTCAAAGTTTTCCATCGCACAGACGATGATGGCCTGGTCGCTCGAGTCACGCATCACCTCAAATTCGACTTCTTTCATCCCGGCAATCGACTTCTCTAACAACACTTGCGTCACTGGACTCGCCTTTAAACCAGATTCGACGATTTGCTCGAACGATTCACGGTCATGGGCAATCCCTCCACCGGTTCCGCCGAGCGTGTAAGCAGGTCGAATGATGATCGGATATCCGATACGCTCTGCAAATCCCCAAGCAGAATCGAGCGTATGAACGATTTCACTCTCAGGAACGCCATGCCCGAGCTCGAACATGAGGTTACGGAACTGCTCACGGTCTTCAGCTTGTACGATGGCGGCTAGATTCGTTCCGAGTAATTCTACCCCACAATCGCGTAATACTCCCCGCTTATCGAGTTCAAACGCCAAGTTCAATCCTGTTTGGCCACCGAGTGTCGCGAGTAGCGCATCGGGGCGTTCTTGGCGGATGATCCGCTCGACGAATTCGGGTTCGAGCGGTTCGATATACACGCGATCCGCTGTCGTCGGGTCCGTCATGATTGTCGCCGGGTTCGAGTTGACGAGAATGACCTCGTAACCTTCTTCTTTCAAGGCAAGACATGCCTGTGTACCAGCATAATCAAATTCTGCTGCTTGTCCGATCACAATCGGTCCTGATCCGATCACAAGGATTTTCTGAATATCTGGTCGTTTTGGCATGTCAAATTCCCACTTTCTGTTTGTTTTCTTGAACGAGTTGCATGAAACGGTCAAATAAATCGTTGGCGTCATATGGTCCTGGTGCTGCTTCCGGGTGATACTGTACCGAGAATGTCGGATGATGCAGATGTTTCACTCCTTCAATCGTTCCGTCGTTGACCGCACGATGTGTCACGATGAGCGGTGTATCGAGTAGTGATGCCTCCTCTACTGCGTATCCATGGTTTTGAGATGTAATCGTCACGGCGCCTGTCTCTAATTCAAGGACAGGATGGTTCGCCCCACGGTGTCCGAACGGAAGTTTGAATGTGTTCGCCCCGTTCGCGAGCGCGATCAGTTGATGACCGAGACAAATCCCGAACATCGGTGTCGTCGGCATGAGTTGTTGAATGAGTGGAATCGCTGTCGGGACGTCTTTTGGATCCCCCGGTCCGTTCGACAACATGATGCCATCTGGCTCGTACCGCAACACGTCTTCTGCCGTAGTGTCATGTGGGAAGACGATGACTTCACAGTCCCGCTTCATCAACTCGCGCATGATGCCAAGTTTGGCCCCAAAGTCGATCAACGCGATCCGTGGCCCCGTACCCGTACTTACATACGTCCGTTTCGTCGAGACGCGTGCGACTTGGTCGTTCGGAGACAGTTCGTTAAAGCGAGACTGTACTTCGTCCCATGTCAACTCACCATCAACGAGGACACCTCGCATGACACCTTGTGCCCGTAAGTGACGTGTCAACATGCGCGTATCGATATCGGATAACCCTGGGATGCCGAAGCGAGTAAGCGTCGCATCTAGCGTCGCTGTGGAACGGAAGTTTGACGGTGTGTCGCAAGCCTCTTTTACAATCAATGCTTTTGCCATCGGAACTGTTGTTTCGAAGTCTTCACGATTGACCCCGTAGTTTCCGATCAACGGGTTCGTCAGCACGATCATTTGGTCGCAATACGACGGATCCGACAAAATTTCCTGATAACCGGTCATGCCTGTTTGGAAGACAACTTCCCCCATCGTATCCGCTGGTGCCCCGAATCCTTTACCGACAAATTTCATTCCATCCTCAAGCCATAATGTTCGTTTCATCAAATCGCCCCTTATATACAATTTCGCCACCGACCATCGTCATGACCGGCCATCCGACAAGTTGTTTCCCCGTAAACGGTGTGTTCTTTCCTTTTGAATAGAACGTCGACGGATCCACCACTCGCGTCGTTTCTGTATCGATCAGTACCAAATCGGCATCCGCCCCAACTTTCAGTTCACCTCTTGATAATCCAAATACGTCGCTCGGACGCTTCGTCATCCAGTCGATTAACTGGTATTCTTCCATGATGCCCGTCTTCACGAACGTCGTGTACAGAAGCGGGAACGCTGTCTCAAATCCGGTAATCCCGAATGGTGCACGCTCGATGCCTTGCGCTTTCTCCTCTGCCGTATGTGGGGCATGGTCTGTCGCAATCATGTCGATCGTTCCATCGAATAATCCTTCAAGAAGCGCCTGTCGATCATCTTCGCTTCGGAGCGGAGGATTCATCTTGAAGTTGGCATCGAGCCCTGGGATATCGTCTTCGCTCAAGACGAGGTGGTGAGGAGTCACTTCGGCGGTCACTTGAATACCTGCCCGCTTCGCATCTCGGATGACACGGACCGATTGCCGCGATGAAACGTGACACACGTGATAATGACAGCCCGTTTCTTCGGCGATCAGCACATCTCGGGCGATATGGATACTCTCTGCAAGACTTGGAATCCCTTGAATCCCGTGCGCCTCACTGAACTTCCCTTCGTGGACCGACCCTGCTTTTAGCGTATTGTCTTCACAGTGTGCGACGACGGCCTTGTTCAAGCGTTTCGCTTCACGCATCGCTTGTCGCATCATCGCCGCTGATTGAACACCGACCCCGTCATCGGTGAAGGCGAATGCATCTGATAGAGATTCCATATCGACCTGTTCTTCACCGAGCTGCCGCTTCGTGATGGCAGCGTATGGAAGGACACGTACGATTGCATCTTGCTCAATCTTTTGGAGGAGCGCGTCCATTGTGACGCGATTGTCTGGTACCGGTCGCGTGTTCGGCATCGAACAGATTGTCGTGAATCCGCCCGCCGCTGCCGCCATCGTTCCCGTTTTGATCGTTTCTTTCGCTTCGCCTCCCGGCTCACGCAAGTGGACGTGGACATCGACAAGTCCTGGTGCGAGCAAGTAACTCGTCGCATCGATGACTTCTTCCCCGGCTGTCGACCCGTTATAATCGAGGGATTCGATTTTCCCGTCTTTCACGAGGATGTTTGTCGTGCGTTTTGTCCCGTTGTCATACCATGTCGCGTGTTGAAGTATCATTGTTGTCCTCCTAATGCTCGATTTAAGATGCTCATGCGTGCATAGACGCCGTTCTTCATTTGCGGGAAGATGCGCGACCGTTCATGTTCGATCAGACTACCTGCAATCTCGACATCCCGATTGACCGGTGCCGGATGCATAATGATGGCCCCTTCTTTCATCCGCTCGACTCGTTCGATCGTAAGTCCATATCGTGTGTGATATTCCTCTTTCGAGAAAATGTCTCCCATGATATGACGCTCGTGCTGAACCCGTAACAGCATGATGACGTCACTTTCTGCTAACACATCATCAAGTTCTTTACGCTCAAGCCCCATGGAATCATCCCACCATGAGGCTGGGCTGCATCCGACAACGTTTGCCCCGAGGCGCTTCAACACACTCGCATTCGATCGAGCGACGCGACTGTGGACGAGATCTCCACAGATGGCGACGTTTAATCCTTGGAACGTTCTGAACTCTTCAAAGATCGTAACGAGATCGAGTAGAGATTGGGAAGGATGTTCGCCACTCCCGTCGCCCCCATTGAGTACTGGGATATTCAACTTCTCAACGAGTTCATGGTAGTATCCCGCTTCCGGATGTCGGATGACGAGTGCGTCAACTCCAATCGCTTCGAGCGTCTTGCAGGTGTCGTACAGTGTCTCTCCCTTCGTGACCGATGACGTCGTCACATCGAACGGAATCTCTTGCATGTTCAAGTGTCGCTCGGCCATTTGAAACGAGTTTTTCGTACGCGTCGAGTTTTCAAAGAACAGGTTTGCGACCGTCTTCCCATCAAATAGTGGGGGTAGGTCCCCTTGCTTATAGCGCAATGACTCTTCAATCATGCCCATGATCTCATCGAGTGAGAGTGTGTCTAAGCTGACGAAGTGTTTGACTGGTTTGACATTCGTTTGCATCGTATTCATGTTCGTCTCCTCCTTTTGTTAGAGGCAAAGAGAAAAGGCGTCTCTTCACCGATGTGAAGGGACGCCTTCATTTGGGCAAGGTACACCCAAATAAACGAGCCTTCACTTTGCCGACCTCACGGGATCGAATTAAAAGTTACTTGCTTGTTTCGTTTCTTCAGTTGTGCTGACTTCCACGACCGTCTCGACTTCTTCTTTCGGTAAGATGGCGTTTAAGAGAATCCCGACGACTGTCGCGAGTGCCATCCCTTGTACAGGGAAGCTACCAAGTTGAATCATCGCACCACCTAGCCCGATGACGAGGATGACCGATGAGATGATCAAATTGCGTTTTTCTGCCAAATCGACGTTGCTCTCCACCATCGTCCGTAGTCCGTTCGACGCGATGACCCCGAACAAGAGAATCGAGATGCCGCCTTTGACCGGATTCGGAATCGTTGAGATGAATGCCTCGATATGACCGAGGAATCCGAAGCTGATGGCCATGAGCGCCGCTCCAGCGATGACGTAGACACTGTATACGCGTGTGATAGCCATGACGCCGTTATTTTCACCGTATGTCGTACATGGTGGACCACCGAGTGCGGAAGCGACAGCTTTCCCTACCCCGTCACCGAGTAGCGTGCGATGGAGGCCAGGATCTTTCATCGTTTCTCGTCCGATGATTTTAGATGTGACCATTTGATCGCCGATATGCTCGGTCATTGTGACGAGTGCGACCGGTACGATCGCGAGGAGTGCACCGACTTGCCACATCGGCATGTAGTCGACGAACACCATCGTAAAGTCAGGGAGTTGGAACAAGCTTGCTTGTTGGATTGGTGAGTAATCGATGATTCCGAATGCTGCAGCAATCCCGTAGCCTCCGACGATTCCGAAAAGGATTGGAACCGCTCCCCAAACCCCTTTCAGTTTTGTCATGGCGAGCATCGTGATTCCAAGTGTCAGGAGTGCGATTGTCATGAACGTTCCATTATAGGCTCCGTCTTGATTCATGGACATGTCTATGGCGACCGGCGCGAGCGACAAGCCGATGACCATGATGACCGGTCCGACGACGACCGGTGGGAGCAACCGGAGCAACCAGTTGACGCCTGTCTTATAAATGATCAAAGAGACGACACCGTATACCGATCCGGCAATGATTCCGCCGAACAGTGCCGCTTCGACACCCCATTGCTGACTGACCGCAATGATTGGAGCGATGTAGGCAAAACTTGAACCGAGGTATGTTGGGACTTTGAAGCGCGTAATCGCTAAGAATGAGAGCGTGGCCACTCCGGAAGCGACGAGGGCGACCGATGTATTCAATCCTGTTAAAATCGGGACTAAAATCGTCGCTCCGAACATGGCGAAGACGTGTTGAAGACTGAATAACAGCCATTGTGGAAAGTGAGCTGGACGCTCGTGGATGTGTAGAACGGGTTGTTTCATATTGAATTTCTCCTTCCTGGCCTCTCTGGACCACCTTAAAGGTTTTAAGATTATTGCTGATTGATTGTCACTTCATCTGCTGTGTCGACTTCACTGAGTCGGACGACGACTTGCTCGGACTTCGATGTCGGAACGTTCTTTCCGATAAAATCAGGTCGAATCGGAAGTTCCCGATGTCCCCGGTCAATCAAGACCGCGAGTTGAATGTAGTCTGGGCGACCATGGTCGACGAGTGCGTCCATTGCGGCACGAACTGTTCGACCGGTATATAGGACGTCGTCGACGAGGACGACGGTCTTCCCATTAATGTCATGCGGCAACTCTGTTGCCTTCACTTCTGGGTCTAACGACTTCTTCGATAAGTCATCCCGGTAAAGCGTGATGTCGAGATTCCCGAGTGCGACCGGCTTGCCTTCAATCTCTTCGATCCGGCGCGCAAGTCGGTCAGCGAGCGTCTCGCCTCTCGTCTTGATCCCGACGAGGACGACATCGTCGATTCCTTTGTTCCGCTCGATGATTTCATGAGCGATTCGTGTCAACGCTCGACGGATGGCTGATTCATCTAAAATGACGGACTGTTTCACGTCACTCCTCCTTTCATGCTTCATTCAAAAAAAAGAAGACTCCCTCGTCCGGCTGGAAAGGGAGTCTTCATCAAAAACGGCAGTCTGGTGCCGGGTTGAATTGACGTTAGTGTGACCGCGGTCACAATCCTTTCACAGCCTCTCTGGACTGGGTTTAAAGGTGTTATGCTTCCTAGACTATAAATCGGAACGTGACAGAAGTCAACGAGTTTTCTCGATTTTATCTAACTTTGCAAGTTCTGCCTTAAAGTCTTCAGGAAGTGGTGCCTCAAATTCCATCCATTCTTTTGTACGTGGATGGTGGAAACCGAGCGTCGCCGCATGGAGGGCTTGACCGCCCAAATCAATCGTGCGACGCGGTCCATATTTCGGGTCGCCTGCGAGCGGATGCCCGATATAGCGCATGTGCACACGGATTTGGTGTGTACGACCTGTCTCGAGTTTACACTCGACGAGCGTGAAGTCTTTGTAGCGCTCGAGCAAGCGGAAATGCGTCACCGCTTCTTTCGCGTTCTTGTCCGTCACGGTCATACGCTGACGATCATTCGTATCGCGACCAATCGGTGCTTCAATCGTCCCGAGTTCGTGAACGAGTTCGCCGTGAACGAGCGCGATATATTCACGCTTGATCGTCTTGTCTTTCAATTGACTCGCAAGTGATTCATGAGCCAAGTCATTTTTAGCGACCATAAGGAGACCTGTCGTGTCTTTGTCGATTCGATGCACGATTCCAGGGCGCTTGACGCCATTGATTCCTGAAAGGTCATCACAATGTCCGAGAAGTGCATTGACGAGCGTTCCAGACGTGTGACCGGCAGCAGGGTGAACGACCATCCCACGTGCTTTATTGACGACAATCATATCTTCATCTTCGAATACGATTTCAAGCGGAATGTGTTCAGGTAACACTTCGAGTTCCACCGCTTCCGGAACGTTCACTTCGATTTCATCGCCCACTTGGAGCTTATAGTTTGGTTTGACGGCACTGCCATTGACGAGAAGTGCCCCTGTCTTAATCCATTCTTGTACTTGTGAGCGTGACCATTCTCCACGGTCGCTCACCCACTTGTCGATCCTTGCCTTTTCATCGGCGACAAAAGTATAGGATTCCATTACGATTGTCCCCTTTCTTTGTGTAATTTTTCTTCAAATAAAATCCCGATGACCATCAAGATGACACCAAACGTGAGTGCCATATCGGCCACGTTAAAAATCGGGAAGTTGTAGCCAAACGGATACGTATCAACAAAATCGACGACTTCACCGCGGAACAAACGGTCGATAAAGTTACCAATCGCACCGGCCAGGAGCAGTCCAACACTGTATCCGAGAAGCTGATAGCCGTTCACCTCTTTATGCAGGAAGTAAACAAGACCCGCAACGACGAGAATCGTGATGACGAAGAAGAACACCATCTGTCCTTCTAACATCCCCCAAGCCGCTCCTTTATTGCGATAAGAGGTCCAGTATAACAAGTTCGGGATGACTTCAATCGATTGACCGATTGTCATCGTCTGAACGACCACCCATTTGGTGAGTTGATCGAGCAGAATCAAGATGACGGCCAATCCGTAATATCGTTTCATATGCGTCTCCTTTCAAGCCGTTAAGAAACCGGAGTGGGGACGCCACTCCGGTTCGTCTTAACCGATTACTGATGCACAGCGTGGGCAAAGCTCAGGATGCTCTTCGTTTTGTCCAAGCTCTGTCGAGTATGTCCAACAACGTGCACAAGCGGCACCATCTGCTTTCTTGACTGTGATTTTCGTCGTCGCATAATCGACGTCTGCCGTCTCAGCCCATTCTACTTGTGATACTTGAAGCAACTGACTGACGTTATCGATTGTTTCTAATAAAGCGGCAGTCTCTGCTTTCGGTGCGAGAACCAATTTCGCCTCGAGCGGTTTCCCGATCAATTTCTCGCCACGTGCGATTTCAATCGCTTTGAGGACATCGTCACGGAAGACGAGGAATTTCGACCATTTCTCAAGCAACGCTTGTTCGTCAGCAGTCAATGCATCCACTTCTTCTAGATCCGTCAAGAAGATGCTTGCTTCCGACTTCCCAGGGACCTCTTTCCACGCCTCATCGGCAGTGTGTGGAAGGACCGGAGCCAAGAGCTTCGTCAAAAGGACGACCGCATCGTACATGACCGTCTGAACGGCACGACGGCGGAGATCGTCTTCACGCTCGATATAAAGGATATCTTTTGTGAAGTCGAGATAGAACGATGACAACTCGTTAACGCAGAAGTTATGAACGAGATGATATACCGCCATGAAGTCA
Organism: Exiguobacterium sp. s189; assembly: GCF_018617615.1. Taxonomy (NCBI): domain Bacteria; kingdom Bacillati; phylum Bacillota; class Bacilli; order Caryophanales; genus Exiguobacterium; species Exiguobacterium sp. s189. The sequence continues at coordinate 326,734 of NZ_JACSKM010000002.1, forward strand.
AACGTGTCATACGCTTTGACCACTTTTGCTTGGAGTTGTTTCAGTTTCGTTGCCATGAAGCGATCTGCCTCTGGCATGTCGTTGAATGCGACACGCATCGACGGATTAAATCCGTTCAAGTTTCCAAGAAGGAAACGAATCGTGTTACGCATCTTACGGTATACTTCTGACACTTGTTTAAAGTTGTCGTGTGAAGCGCGAACATCAGACTGATAGTCGACCGACGCGACCCAAAGACGAACGATTTCAGCACCATATTGCTTCACGAGGTCGTTTGGCGCAATCGTGTTACCGAGTGATTTCGACATCTTACGTCCATCCCCGTCAAGAACGAAACCGTGGCTCAAGACGTTTCGGTATGGCGCTTTGCCCGTCGTCGCAACAGCTGTTGAGAGTGACGAGTTGAACCAACCGCGGTATTGGTCAGATCCTTCAAGATAAAGGTCAGCCGGGCGACGTAGGTTTTCACGTTCCTCTAATACACCAGCGTGTGAAGAACCTGAATCGAACCAGACGTCCATGATGTCGAGTTCTTTACGGAATTCGCCGTTCGGGCTGTTCGGATGCGTGAATCCTTTAGGAAGAAGGTCTTTTGCTTCACGCTCATACCAGACGTTCGAGCCGTGCTCACGGAATAAGTTTGCGACGTGGTCGATCGTCTCGTTCGTGATGATTTCCGTTCCATCCTCTGCATAGAAGATTGGGATCGGCACGCCCCATGCACGTTGACGACTGATGACCCAGTCCCCACGGTCACGGACCATGTTGTAAAGACGTGTCATTCCCCATTCCGGAACCCAGTTCACTTCTTCGATTTCACGGAGCATGTCTTCACGGAAATCTTTGATGGAAGCGAACCATTGCGGTGTCGCACGGAAGATGACCGGTTTTTTCGTACGCCAGTCATGCGGGTACGAGTGTTTGATGAACTTCAAGTTGAGCAAGTAGCCATTCTCTTCAAGTTTCATCCCGATTTGTTTGTTCGCATCTTCATAGAACAACCCTTCGAAACCAGGCGCTTCTGCCGTCATGTAACCACGGTCATCGACCGGGCAAAGGACATCCAAGCCGTAAGCCTGTCCGACACGATAGTCATCTTCCCCGTGCCCTGGTGCTGTATGGACGAGTCCAGTCGCATCCGCTGTGACGTGGTCGCCGAGCATGACGAGTGACGTGCGGTCATACAACGGATGTTGAGCCGTCATATATTCAAAGTCGCGACCGTTCCATGAACCGCTCACAGTGTAATCAGTCCAGCCGAGCGCAGTCGTCACTTCTTCAACGAGCGTCTCTGCGACGATATAGCCTTTTCCTTCGTGTTCGATACGCGTGTACGTCAATTCATCACTCACTGCGATCCCGAGGTTCGCCGGGATTGTCCAAGGCGTCGTCGTCCAGATGACGAAATGATCGTCAGACGTCAATGTGTCTTTTCCGTCTACGACGCGGAATGCCACGTAGATGGCTGGTGATTTTTTATCGTAATATTCGATTTCAGCTTCTGCGAGTGCAGACTCCGAAGACGGCGACCAGTAGACTGGTTTCTTCCCTTTGTAGATGTATCCTTTTTCAGCCATCGTCCCGAACAAGCGGATTTGTGCCGCCTCATATTCCGGAAGGAGCGTGATATATGGATTTTCAAAGTCTGCAAGAAGACCGAGACGTTTGAACTGTTCACGTTGTGAGTTCACTTGTTCCATCGCATATTCTGCACACTTTTCGCGGAATTCAGCGACCGTCATTTCTTTACGGTTGACGCCAGCTTTTTGAAGGGCGTTCTCGATTGGAAGACCGTGCGTATCCCAACCTGGAATCATTGGAGACTGGTATCCGTTCATCCCTTTGAAACGGACGATGATGTCTTTTAGTACTTTGTTCATCGCATGTCCCATGTGGATGTCGCCGTTCGCATATGGAGGACCATCATGTAAGATATATTGTGGTTTCCCTGCATTTTTTTCTTGCACCTTGTTGTAAAGGTCCATGTCTTCCCATTCTGTTTGCATCGCCGGTTCGCGTTTTGGTAAATTCCCACGCATTGCGAATTCTGTGTTTGGCATTAATAGCGTGTCTTTGTAGTTCATCGAAACTCCTCCATCAACATTTTTTAGAAAACAAAAAAAACCAACCCATCCCTGATAGGGACGAGTTGGTTGACTCGCGGTACCACCCTACTAGTCTCACTCTCATGAGACCGCTCTCGGTAACCGATAACGAGGTCAGGCGGTCACGCTTACTCTGGTTCAGCGTGACAACTCATAGGGGATACCGATTCGAGTCTTTCTCTTAGGCTCTCACCGTCCCTAAGTCGCTTCGTAGGTATGACTCGATCGACGCGTCCTACTCAACGTGTTGATCATTTATCCATGTTGTTCTTCATTCTGTGTGACTTCGTGGTCATTATACGCAAGTTCTGATCTATCGTCAAGAACCGTCTGCACAGGCGGCTCCCCGACAATCGTCTCCCACTCTGTGCTGTTTAAGAGCTCCATTTGGGCGTCAACGAGGACACGGAAACGTGTTCGATACAACTCGACTTTTTTGAGCATTTGAACGACTTCACGTTCTGCAAGTTGCTCTTTACGGGCCGCTTCTTCTTCACGAGCGTACGCTTCACGTTCCGCTTGTTTCAAGATGAGGCTCGCTTCTTTTTGCGCGTTGTTCTTCACTTCTTCCGCTGCTTCCTGCGCGACGATGATCGACTTGTTCAATGTATCTTCCATCGAGGAGAAGTAGTCAATGCGAGCTTGCATATCGTTGACAAGTTCTTCATACCGTCGATTCTCACGAATCAATAGTTCAAACTCTTTAATGATTTGATCTAAAAATTCATTGACCTCATCGATGTCGTACCCACGAAAACGGGAAGAGAATTCTTTATTATGAATATCAATCGGTGTCAACGCCATTCGACTTTCCTCCTAAAATTTAACGTATGGTCCCATACTGGATTTTAATCTTTTCACGTTTAGTCGAACCAAGGATCTCCATCATCTTAATACGACCGTATCCACGGACGGATAAAAGATCATCTGGTTCAAGCATGAAGCTCGGATCTTCAATGACTTTATGATTCACTTTGCAGTCACCGTGTTTCACAAGCGCCTGAGCTTTCTGACGAGATATGTTGAGTACCTCGCTCACAATCGTATCAAATCGTAACGAGGACACGATGCCGAACCCTTCGACCCACTCTGTTTTCGGAACGACGAGTATGTCATCCTTCGCAACAGAGGAGATGCGAACCTTCGCTTTTCCGACACGCTCCAAGTTCATTTCGATGAACCCGACGGCTTCGCGGGTCGTAGCAAACTGGACGATTTCCTCTTCCAGGACGACGTCCCCAAACTTTTGACGCTTTAATCCAGCGTTCAGTAAAGTTCCAGTCACTTGTCGATGTGTCAGGTCAACAAATTTTGTCGGATATTCGATACGGCGAATCTCAATTTCAAAATCATCTGTATTCAGCTCATAATACTCTGGCGCCAAAATCAGCCGACGTCGTTCAGCTCCTTCAAACCCGCCATCGTCGTGAATGACGAGCTGCTTACCGACAAGCTGTTTGACGATTTGTTGTTCACGAGGATCTAAAAAGTCCGTCAACTTCAATACATAGCTGTTCTCGACTTGTTGTACCCAGTCCAACACTTGTTCGACGAACGCCCGTTCACTTGGTCTGTAGTGGTCATAAACGCTCATACATCACCCGAAAATGGCAGTGATACCGGCTTGTGCCATCCGAAGCACGAACAATGCGACGATTGGAGAGATATCGAGCATGCCACCAATTGGTGGAATAATCCGTCGAAACGGTGCTAAAAACGGTTCACATAAAAACGATAAAATTTGTCCGAACTTCGATTCGCGCGCGTTCGGGAACCATGATAATAAGATATAGCCGATGAGAATCCAACTATAAATACCAAGTAAGTCTCTCAACGTATTGCCTAAGGCAGGGATTACGTTTTCCATTCAGTTACCACCCTTTACTGTGAAGTTCATCCTCCGAAATCAAGTTTGAGATTGAACCAGTCAATTCGACATTGTTCGGAGTACACAGAATCGTGTTATGTCCAATCGAAGTCATCGATCCTTCTAGCGCATACACGACACCGGAAAGGAAGTTGACGACTTGACGTGATTGCTCTTTTGACATGCGTTGAAGATTGACGATGACAGCACGGTTTTCTTTCAATTGATCGCTAATATCTTGCGCTTCAGCAAATACACGTGGTTCAGCCAATACGACTTTCGAGCGTTCTTTCTTCTTCGTATTCAATGCCACGAGATTATTTGCTGATTTTGGGCGATCTTCTTGTCTCACGACCGCAGTTTCAGTTGAAGAAGTTGCTGATGTGTTTGCGACGGCAAACTCTTCTTCTTCGTATGTGCTGTTCGGATCTTCCTCGAGTCCAAAGAAATCTTTCATTTTGTTTTTGATTGACATAACGGATTCCTCCTTAAGATATATTATTGCACAAGTACGGTACCAATACGAACAAACGATGCGCCTTCTTCAATCGCGATTGGATAATCGTTTGACATCCCCATCGACAGCTCCGTGCAAGGGGCGTGTTCAAACCCTTTTGCGGTCACTTCATCACGTAATCGACGTAAACGGCCGAACGTCTCACGAAGGACTGACTCTTCTTCCGTGAACGGTGCCATCGTCATCAACCCGATGATTCGAATATGAGGATACTGTTTACAGTTCTCGATGAAAGGCATAACTTCCTCTATTTCAAGACCATGTTTTGAATCTTCTCCTGACGTATTCACTTGAACGAAACAATCAATCGTCTCGCTCGCTCGTTTATCGATTTCTGCAGCGAGTGATAAACGGTCCAATGAGTGAATAGCTGCCACGTGATCGATGATTTGTCTCACCTTACGTGTCTGTAACGTGCCGATGAAGTGAAACTTTGCGTCTTCTGGCATGCCGTTTACTTTCTCAAGTAAGGAATCTGGACGATTTTCACCGAAGTCACGAATTCCTTCTGCGTAGAGAGTATTGGCCACATCTACGCCTACCGACTTCGTGACGGCAATCAAAGTAGGCTCCACATTTTGAACGTGAGCTGCCATGATGGATTGAACTTGTTTTACGTTATCTGAAATACTCACAATTTACGCTCCTTGACGATGACTGCCGCAAACCGACGTTTCGTTTCTCCGTCTCGATACGAGAAAAACGGAGTATTTGCGCCAGTCGATAAATTCGATTGCATGACGGACGTGTCATGTTCGTTTGCCAACACTTCATTGACGGCTTGGAGTGACAACAAGGCGTGGTCGCCCGACTCCTGTCGAACGGCTTCTTGATAGGCAGTCGGCGAAACGGATTGAACCGCATCTAGCACTCGACGATCGACCTCATATTCATTCCCAGCAATCGCTGGACCGACGAGCATCTCCACTTCTGTCGCATCGATGCCTTGATCTTCAAACGCTTGGATCATGGACGTGACGATATTGCCGACGGTCCCTTTCCAACCCGCATGAGCGACACCGATGACTCCATGGTCTTTCGCACAGAAAAAGAGAGGTACGCAATCTGCAAAAACGAGAGCGAGCGGCAAAGCTTCTTCTTTTGTGATCAGTCCGTCTGTTTGCGAAATCGCCTCGTCATATCGAAATGCACCTTTGCCCTTGTCCGCTGAATCCACGCTTTGGACCGTTATCCCGTGCACTTGGTCGGCCCAAACGGAGTCTCCTAGCGAAAGATTCGCCTGTTGAAAGAACCATTGACGATTTTGAATGACTCCCTCAATATCATCGCCGACATGAAGACCGACGTTTCCGGCATTGTGTCCGTTCGTCCGTGTCGTCACGTAAGCATGATAGCGATTCGTTTCGGTTTCCCATGTATGTAACAGTTGCATCGGTTTCTCCTTTTTTAGAAAAAGGGATGCCGAGTCACGGCACCCCTTGTTGTTTAGTTACGGCGTTGTCTCACGAACGCAGGGATGTTGATCGTCTCGTCTGGGACGTCTCCTCCATACACTGGGCGATGGAAGTTCCCTTCGTCTTGTTGAGCCGCTTCATTTGCTTTTGGTTGGGGTTCCTTGTTCTCAACCTCTGGCTGTTTTTTCGGCTGCTGAAGGAATGGGTTTGCCCCTTGCGTTTCCTCAGCAAATTCAGTTGCAATCACGGTGACGATGATTTCATCGTTCAAGTTTTCGTTGATGACCGAACCGAAGATCAAGTTCACTTCTTCATCTGCGGCACTTTGAACGATTTGAGCTGCTTCTGTCACTTCATACAAGCTAAGGCTGAGCCCACCTGTAATGTTCATCAAGACACCTTTCGCTCCTTCGATTGAAGATTCGAGAAGTGGTGAAGAGATTGCTTTCTTCGCTGCTTCAACGGCACGGTTTTCACCTGTAGCAACACCTACACCCATAAGTGCAGATCCTTTTTCCGTCATGATTGTCTTCACGTCAGCGAAGTCAAGGTTGATGAGACCAGGGATGGCAATCAAGTCTGTAATCCCTTGTACACCTTGACGAAGGACGTTATCCGCTTCACGGAACGCTTCGATCATCGGTGTATTGCGTTCCACGATTTCAAGAAGCTTATCGTTTGGAATGACGATGAGTGTATCTACTTTTTCTTTAAACGCTTGAATCCCATGTTGCGCGTGTTGCATGCGCTTCCGGCCTTCAAACATGAATGGTTTTGTGACGACACCGACTGTGAGCGCGCCGATTTCTTTTGAAATCTCAGCGATGACCGGTGCAGCACCAGTTCCTGTTCCGCCGCCCATACCAGCTGTGACGAAGACCATATCCGCTCCGTCGAGTGCTTCAATCAATTGTTCGCGGCTTTCTTCTGCCGCTTTTTTACCGATATCAGGATTCGCACCAGCACCGAGACCACGTGTCAATTTGGCACCAAGTTGAAGCTTCACATCGGCTTTCGACATATTCAAGGCTTGAGCATCCGTGTTGACAGCGATGAACTCAACTCCTTGTACCCCATGTTCAATCATACGGTTAACGGCGTTTGAACCGCCGCCTCCGACTCCAATTACTTTAATTTTTGCTACGGCGTCAATCGCCTCATCAAAGTACATCATTCAGGTATCCCCCTACTTATTTTCCAAGTTGTATTACAACGTCAGCTTAAACGCCAAATAATTTTTCCATCAAACGACTAAAACCTTTTTTCGACTCTTGATCGGTCTCGTATTCGTTCTCTCCAACATGAGTATCGGTCGGTTCCTGCTTATTGTGAAGCGTTTCGTAGCGAACTTCCGGTTTTTCGAGTTGAGATTTTGAAACGTGATGATCACTCATTAAGACATATTTCAAAACACCGACTGCTGTCGCGTATTTTGGATGTCTGACGCCAATCGACGACGGTTGATACAATCTCGTCTTTTGACCCATGACACGAGTCGCTAACTCTTGAATACCTGGAAGAGCAGCAGCCCCACCACAAAGTAAATATCCGCCATTCAGCATCGGAACACCTACTTTTTGAACCTTATTCAACATAAGGGTAAACATTTCCTCTATTCTCGCTTCTAAAACATAGCTAATTTCTGACTGTGGTTCGAACGCCACTTCCCCATTGATGTTCGTGTAGGAGAAACCTTCTGTTCCATCGGCCATTTCTTCGAGTGCGAGACCGTATTCTTCTTTCGCCACTTTGGCGTCTTGATATTTGCAATTTAGCTTATAGACCAAGTCTCTTGTCATATGATCTCCACCGACTGGAAGGATATACGAGTAAACGAGATCTCCACGATAAAATACCGAGACCGTCGTCTTTTCGTGTCCGACATCGACGAGACCAATGCCGAGGTCGATTTCATCTACAGAAGCTGCACTCATGCCGAGCGCGAGGTTCCCTAAAATAAATCCTTCGAGGTGTAATCCGGCACGTTCAATCGAACGACGAATACTATGTAAAATTGTCTTCGATCCAGTAACCATTTTCCCATGCATTTCAAGTCGATAACCAAGCATTCCACGAGGATCGACGACACCCGTTTGTTGATCCACCGTGAATGATGATGGGATTACGTCGATGACACTCATCTCATCCGGTAATCGCATCACTTGTGCTGAATTGATGACTTCCATCACGTCTGCATCTGTAATTTCCTGATCTTCCCGCTTCACGGATGCGATTCCATGACATGGGGCAATTTGGATATGTTCCCCTTCGATGGCAACGTATACAGATCGAATTTGATCACCTAACGATGTCTCCGCGTGTTCAACGGCCTGTTTGATCGCTTGGACTGTTTTATCGATGTCTACGACAGCACCACGTTTCACTCCTGCAGACGGTGCACACCCTTCTGCCAAAATATTAAGCGTTCCGCCGAGCAATTCACCGACGACGAGCTTAATCTCTGACGTTCCAATATCTAATGCGGCCACATAACCATTCGCTTCCAAAAGGGAAACACCTCCGCTCTATAATTTTCCTGTACAAATTACATGACAAATATGACAGATATCCAAAAAAAATGTTGGTTTCGACAAGATATCTCACGTCTAAGTTTACAACAAATAAGATAGTGAGAAAAGGTAGAATCCTACAATTTAAGCGGTTTCGCGTTATCAATTCGTTTACAAACGACAAAAAAACAGCCCTTATGTGTCTAAGGACTGTAATATAACTGATTATTCATTCGTTTTCTTGTATGGAACAAAGTAAAAACCACCATCCATGACGACTGTTCCTTGCTGACCTTTCGGAATGTTTTCATAGATTTCTCCATATTTCGAAACGGTCTCACTTAACTTCAGCGTCGGGGTAAGAAGCGTATTTCCGTCATTCATAAAAATCTCGTAACGTGTCGGCTCTCCCTCTTGTTTAGACAAGATGACTTCCGACATACGGGCTCGCGTCGCGTCATCGACTTGTTCCAACTCACTGGCAATCTTTTCGAGTTCTTTTTCCGAATTGAACTCTCTTAGCAATGGACCATCTTTTAACTTCTGAGGGTCGGTGATGGTGCCGGTCGGATGAAGTGATCCGTCTGCTAAAACGACGACATCTCCCGTCTCCGCACGAGCATAAGCAATCATCTTCTCTTCTGTCACGTTTACGTGAATGACGTTATACCAAGATCGGTCCACATCTACCCGTTTGACACCCGGCAACTTTTCCATTTGGGCACTCATCTTGCTCGGTGATAGACTGACAAATTTTGTCGATGTGTCGAGTTCCATGTCTTGAAACACGTAGGATTCATCAAGCCAGTATAGCCCAGATACGTTCACTTCTTTCACGTTCGACATCGAAGTTTGCATATAGACCACGAGTAGGATGAGAATCCCAAACAAGGAAAGCACGGAGAACATCCGACGGTTCGCTTTTTTCCGTCGCTGCTTTTTCATGTACGGAATACGGTCTTCTAGACTGCGTACCGTTTGTTGGCTTGGTTCCATCGGATTCTACTCCTTTATCGAATGACTTCTTCTACTAAGTCGGCTAATGCATCCGACGCGTCCGGGAATCCGAGGGCACGGGATGCGTTCGCCATCTCTTCTTGTTTGTCGAGCACTTGGCGAATCGCTTCGACGAGCGTCTCCCCTGTCAACGACTCCTCTTTCACGAGTAACGCCGCACCGTTTTCAACAAGGGCAGAGGCGTTCTTCGTCTGATGGTCTGCTGTCACGTATGGGCTCGGAATCAATACGCTCGGTAAGCCGAGGGCGGTCAATTCAGAAATGGTCGAAGCTCCCGCACGCGAGACGACGATTGACGTACAAGCGAGTAAGGCCGGCATGTCATAGACGTAAGAATGAACATGTACGTTTTCAGACGTTGGCGCTTCTTTCGATACAGATTCGTAATGAACTTTCCCGGTGACGTAGAGGACGTTGATTGGTAAGTCTGAAAGCGCCGGGATGGCCTCAATGACGGCACGGTTGATTGCTTCGGCGCCACGGCTCCCTCCGTAAATCAGTACGATTGGTCGTTCATCCAGATTGTACTGTTCTCGTACAGCTGCATCGTCCACTTTCGTCTGTAGCACTTCACTTCCACGCGGGTTTCCAATCAAGCGCACATTTGCCCCAGGGAAGTGAACATCGGACCCTTTAAAGGAAAGGGCGACCCGATCCGCTTTTTTCGATAAAAACTTATTCGTTAACCCTGGGATGCTGTTTTGTTCATGCAAAATGGTCGGGATGCCGAGTTGTTGCGCCGTATAGACGACCGGTCCTGACACGAATCCGCCCGTTCCGATGACGACGTCCGGTTTGAATGCTGCCATATCTTTTTTAAGAGAGCGGACAGCTTTCAAGAACCAGTACGCCGTTTTTAAGTTCTCGAGGGAGAGGGACCGTTTCAATCCAGCGATTTGAATCGATTTGAACGGGACACCTGCTCGAGGAACGAGATCGGCTTCTAACCCATTCTCCGTTCCGACGTATTGTACCTGTAAATTCGGGTGACGTTTTTGTAACGTCTCAATCAATGCGAGGGCCGGATAAATATGACCACCAGTACCTCCACCAGAAATCATGACTTTCATCGGTTCGCCTCCTCATATGCGCGAACGAGATGGACGAATTGTTCGCCTCGTTCTTCAAACGTCTTGAATTGGTCCCAACTCGCACAAGCAGGAGATAAGAGAATGACATCTCCCGTCTCAGATTGTTCAAACGCGAGTGGAACAGCGTCTGCTAACGTCTCGACCGTGAAAGACGGAATCTGTTGGGATTCCCCAAGCTCTTTAAAACGCTCTTTTGTCTCACCATACGCGACGACAGCTTTTACGTTTGAGAGAGCTGTCGCGAGCGAAGATAAGTCCGCTCCACGTTCGAGTCCTCCACATAGCCACACAATCGGAGCATCAAATCCTCGTAGTGCCGCTTCCGCCGCGACGTTGTTCGTCGCTTTCGAATCATTGTAGACGGCACGTCCGAGAACGTCACCTAAACTTTCAGTCCGATGCGCGACACCGCCAAAGTTTCGTAATACTCGCTCGACGTGTGCTTTTGGAAGTGCAAACGGTTCGACCAACAGAAGAGCCGATAGTACGTTCTCGACGTTATGGGCACCACCTAATGCCAATTCATTCACACGAATGATTCGCTCTCCGCGTACTGTGACCCAACCGTCCACGACGGAAGCATCTCCTCGCTCAAAGCTGAACGTATTCGGTTCAAGATGAGCCGGGACACGTTTCATTACTTCAGCGTCTGTCACTTTGACGACGATTTGGTCGTCACGTGTCATCTGACGGAACAAGTTTCCTTTTGCATCTGCATACGAGTCGAAGTCGCCGTGATAATCGAGATGGGCTTCTGATAGATTGAGCAACGCTGCCGAACGCGGATGGAAGGACTCAACCCCCATCAACTGAAAGCTCGACAGTTCAATGACAATCAATTCGCCCGCTTTCGCGTTTGTCGCGACCTCTATGGCCGGGAATCCGATGTTTCCCGCGAGATGAACCGGGCGCTCTCCGCCTTTGAGTAACTCATAGACGAGTGTCGTTGTCGTCGTCTTTCCGTTCGAGCCTGTGATTGCGACGAATTCTGCCTCGGTTGCCATGTAGGCGAGCTCCACTTCCGTGTAGATTGGAATCTCACGGGACATCGCTTCTTGAAGCAACGGGATGTGATACGGGATCCCTGGATTTTTGACAATCAACTCTGTCTCATTCAACAAAGCGAGAGGATGTTCATTAAACACCGATCGAATCCCAAGTGACTGAATTTTTTCCTGCTCGTCTTCGGGAGGGATATTCCCCGTATTGATCGTCACATCCGCTCCCGCATGGTGCAGATACGTCGCCGCTGCGATTCCGCTCTTAGCGGCGCCGAGGACGAGAACTTTTTTACCGTGCCATTGCTTTTCCATCTGTCTCACCCTTTTACATGAGTAGTAATGATAAACCTGCTGTAATTAAACTGATTCCACCGAACGTAAGGACGATTCGCCATTCCGACCAACCGACCATTTCGAAGTGGTGATGAATCGGGCTCATTTTAAAGATGCGCTTCCCTGTCGTTTTGAATGAAAGAACTTGCAAGATCACGCTCAATGTTTCGATGACAAAGATGATTCCGACGAATACGAGGAGCAACTCAAGTTTTAACATGAGTGCTAGTCCAGCGACGGCCCCACCTAACGCGAGCGAGCCTGTGTCGCCCATGAATATTTTCGCCGGGTATTTATTGAAAACGAGGAACCCGATTAATGCGCCGACGACGGCGAATGCGAACCAGGCAATCCCAAGCTCATCTTGTGCGAGCGCATAAATCCCAAAGAATGTGAACGTTGGAATCGCCGAGAACGAGACGAGACCGTCAAGGCCGTCCGTCAAGTTGACGGCATTTGAGAAGCCGACGAGCCAGAAGATGACGATGGCGATATAGAACCAACCCGTCTCAAATGAAATCGATGTGAATGGAATCGAAATCGATGTATCAAGCTCTCCACCAAGTGATAGGAACCAGGCGAACAGAACGGATACGACAATTTGACCAATCAACTTCTGAAGTGACGTCAACCCGAGGTTTCGTTTATTGACGACTTTAATATAGTCATCTAAAAATCCGATTACCCCGAACGCCATCGTTACGAATAGAAGTGTCCCGAATCCGGCGACCGCTTCCCCGAAGATGACAGATACGATGAAGCCGACTAAGATGGCGAGCAAGATGACGATTCCGCCCATCGTCGGTGTTCCCGATTTCTTCTGGTGCCAGCCTGGACCTTCATCACGAATCTCTTGTCCAAATTTTAACTGACGCAATGCCGGAATAGCTCGCGGCATGACGATTAATACACTTAATAATGCACTGATTAAGACAATTAAACTAATTAACATGTTGCTACCTCACTACTCTATTTATTGAACGAGACGCTCAAGCGCCAGTCCTCGAGATGCCTTTAACAATACCACAGTATCCGGTCGTTGATAACGATGAAGGAGCGCCTTCGCTTCCTCCACGGTCGGGACAGATGTGACGTTCACACGCGTGTCTTCAATCCCATCCGCAATCCATTTCGCCTTTTCACCAACGAGAATACAATCCGTCACAGGAGATGTCACGACGCCGCCCACTTGTGTGTGCTGGGCTTGTTCATCCGCTCCGAGCTCATACATATCGCCAAGGACGAGCACGCGCTTCGAGAAGCCTTCGAGCGACTTGACCGTTTCAATCGCCGCAATCATCGATGTCGGGCTCGCATTATATGCATCGTTGATGAGATGCGCTTCACCGAACATCTGCTTCTCCATTCGCATCGTCGTCAGTTTGATGCGGTCAAGACCGCGTTGAATCATCGTATGATCAAGCCCGAACTCGAGACCGCATGCAATCGCATAAGCTGCGTTTCGGATTTGATGGGCACCGAGCACCTTCAGCTCGTACAAGTCACCATTGTATTTAAAGATGGATGCGTCAAACGTCGTCTCGACCACTTCGATTTTCCCGTCCGCCGTCTCATCGTATCCGACTCGATAACCTTGACCGGCAAGAAGCGGCTCGTCCGCATCGACGATCAATCGTCCGTCCGGTTTCAGACCAGCTTTGATTTCAAGCTTCGCTTTCGCGATCCCTGAGCGTCCGCCGACTTGTTCACCATGTGACTCCCCAATGTTCGTGACAAATGCCACGTCCGGTTTGGCAAGTTTCGACAATTGCTCGATTTGACCGAATCCGTTCATGCCCATCTCTAACACGGCCACTTCCGTGTCGCGGGGCATGCGAAGGACGGTAAGCGGTAAACCAACGTCCGAGTTGAAGTTTCCAGCTGTCTTGTGCGTCTTGAATTTTTCTTCAAGTACGACGGCAATCATATCTTTCGTAGACGTTTTTCCGTTTGAACCGGTAATGGCGACCACGAGTGGATTGATTTCCTCTAAATAGCGTGCAGCTGCCGTTTGCAAGGCGTCAATCGTCGATTTGACGGGGATGACGAACACATTGTCCGGTTGAGGGCGACCTTCTTCCCAAAACGTGACGATGGCCCCTTTCTCAATCGCTGCTTCGATGTAGTCATGACCATCAACACGTGCACCGACGATCGGGACAAATAGCCCTGCCCCATTCTCATCTCTCGAATCTGTGGCGACGCGTTCGACGAGACGATTGTCTTCCACGTCGATCCCAAACCAAGACGCTAATTTTTGAACTGTCAATTGTTCCATACAAACTTCCTCCTCATACATAGGAAAAGAGAGCCGCAGCCCTCTTCATCTCGTGCGTTAATTCGATGGTGTCTCCAATTTCACTTTCAAGGAGGCACCCGTCTTGACAGGTTTCCCTTTGCCAATCGATTGCGATGTGACAAATCCGGTACCATCGATTTCTAAATTTAATTGATAGAGCGTCGCTAAACGTTTTACATCTCGTAACGACCACCCTTTTAATGTTGGCATCGTAAACGAATTACTCGTTTTTAGCAACAGTCGCTCACCGACGACATAAGATTGTCCCTTTACAGGACTTTGAGCCGTCACTTCATCCCCGTCACCTAAAACGATCGGATTGAACGAACTGTCAGTCGCCTCTTTTACGACATCTTCACGATTTTTACCGATATACGATGTCACCGTCTTTGTCGAGGCCTCAACCGCTTTTTCTTGCTTTTCAGGCTCGACACTCCGGTAACGTAACGCGACATCCATCACATCTTTGAAAAGTGGTGCCATGATGCGTGGACCCGTTGTTGACGAGTCACTGTTCGGACGATCGACCGCGATATACATGACGAGTTCCGGATCGTCTTCCGGTGCCATCCCGACGAATGAGTGAATGTACTGTCCGCTCAAATACTTTCCGTTCTCAGCGATTTGGGCAGTACCCGTCTTCCCGACCACTTGATAGTTATCTAACGCATACAATTGGCCTGTTCCCACATCGCTATTGACGACACCGTCAAGTGCTTCACGCGTCTTTTTCGCAGTCTCTGCAGTGATCGGTTGACCGACCTCTTTCGGGTTTGTCGTCCGAATCGTTTCGCCCGTCTCGCTGTTGACAATCTTCTTAATGACGTGCGGTTGTTTCATCGTGCCGTCCGTTGCAATCGCAGATGTCGCCTGCAAGATTTGCATCGGTGTCACCGCGGTCGATTGTCCCCAAGCTGTGATCAAGACGTTCATCGGACTCTCGAAGTCGAATTGACTGTTTACCTCACCAGGTAAATCAATTCCGGTCCGTTGATCGAACTTGAACGCTTTAAAGTAATCTTCATAGCGACTGAGACCGAGTCGTTCGTTCGCTAAGATTGAGAACGCGACGTTCGACGAGTGCCAGACGCCTTCTACCATAGGAATGGTACCCCATCCGGTAATGTTGTAATCATTGAATACCGTCTTGCCGTACTTGTATGAACCAGACTTGTACAATTCATTTGGGTTATACACACCCTCGTTGATTGCAGCCGCCAACGTGAAAATTTTCATCGTTGACCCTGGCTCAAAGCGAGACGAGACCGAGAAGTTACTGTATGAGGAAATCTCACGCGTATTCGGGTCGAAAGATGGACGGTCCGATAAGGCGATGATTTCCCCTGTTTTCGGATCCATGATGATGGCCGTCGCATTTTTCGGTTCATACTCCTCATATAATTCATTCATCTTCGTCTCGAGCAGCTGTTGAATCCGATGATCAATCGTCAGTTGCACATCAGCCCCGTCTTCTGGCTCGATTTTTAATTGTTCATCGCTCGAGACGAGTTCACGCCCCGCCAAATCTTTCTCAAATCGGTACAAGCCGTACGACTCACTTAAAATGTCGTTGAGCGATTTTTCGATTCCAAGTTCACCGACGAGCTCGATCCGACCGTTTTGGTCAATCTTTTGCGCATAGCCGATGACCGAAGATGCGAATACTTTATTCGGGTAGTAACGTTTCGGTTCTTCGACGAACGTGATACCCGGAAGTTCGAGCGCTTCGATCTCTTCTTTTTGTTCAACGGTCAAATCACGCCCCGGAACCCCGAACTCGATTTGGCCGCGGTCGACATTTTGCTCAAGTCGCTTTAAGATGTCGGCCTCTGTCATCGGGAGCACGGTCGCGAGTTGTTTCGCGGCTTCTTCGAACTCGTTTGGCATGAGCGTCTTCCCTTCGACCCGCTCGCCACCAAGTTTTAACACGGCGACAAGTCGATACGATGGAATGTTGATGGCAATCGGTTGACCAAAACGGTCGTACACTTCGCCTCGTTCGGCTTCTAACGTACTGACTGCCTTCCACCGCTGCTCTTCAGCGAACGCCAACATATTCTCGCCTTTATATGTATGGGTGACAGACAAGTAAAGAAACCATCCGACAAAAAATAAAAAGAGTGGGGTGAAGCAGACAATCGCTACCCACGCCACTCTTTTTTTACTCTGTTGTAGAGAATTCATCAATCAATCACCTTGACGTTCTTCTCATTGAATTTCATTCCGAGTTTCTCGGCAATCGCGTAAATTCGTTCTGGCGAGCTTAGTTGGGCGATTTCATACTTTAGTTCTTCGTTTTCTTTTGCAACCCCATTTACCTGCTGGTTGACGGCTGCCGTATCACGCATAATGTTATACGCTTCGTTGTGTTTTGACACCGTGATGCCACCGAACATGACCACTGAACCAATCATCACTGGATACAGGATCGATTCAAACAAGGTCAACGTGCGTCGTTTTGGAGCAGGTATTGGTCGTTCTTGCGGAATCGGATTTCGATTCGGTGTAACTTGAGGCTGCAACGCCTTACGGGCAGCTTCTGGCATCAGGTATCCCTCCTACAAAGTGATTATTTTTGTTTTTCGGCCACTCTCAGTTTTGCCGAGCGTGAACGACGGTTATCTTCGAGTTCTCCTTCACTCGCCACGATTGGTTTGCGTGTGATCAATTTGAGTTCAGGTTCGAACTCTTTCGGAATGACCGGCAATCCTGGTGGTAACGGCGGGTGTTGGCTCCGTTCTTTAAACACTTGTTTACAAATTCGATCTTCTAATGAATGGAACGTAATGACACAGATGCGTCCGTTCACTGCGAGTAAATCAATCGCATCTTGAACGGCACGGTCGAATACGTTCAACTCGTCATTGACGGCGATTCGAATCGCTTGGAACGTTCGTTTCGCTGGATGACCGCCTTTGCGTCTTGCTGGTGCAGGAATCGCTTCTTTAATTAAGTCGACAAGCTCAAACGTCGTCTCAATCGGTTTATCGGCACGGGCTTGCTCAATCTTTCGTGCGATTTGTTTTGAAAACTTTTCCTCCCCGTATGTAAAGAAAATACGAGCAAGTTCTCCAAACGACCATTCATTCACAACATGATAAGCTGAAAACTCTCGCGAGCGATCCATTCTCATATCGAGCGGCGCGTCGTAATTGTAACTGAATCCACGTTCTGCCTCATCAAGCTGTGGCGATGAAACGCCTAGGTCGAATAGTACGCCGTCCACTTTTGTCACGCCATGTTGGGCGAGTTCTTCTTTCAAGTGAACGAAGTTGCTCTTTATAAACGTCACACGGCCTTCATAAGGAGCCAATCGCTCTTTCGCATGCGCGAGCGCGACGTCATCTTGGTCGAACGCATATAGTTGTCCCGTCGTTAGACGCTTGGCGATTTCTTCACTATGACCCGCTCCACCTAACGTACAGTCCACATATATACCATCTGGTTTGATGTTCAATCCTTCAATGGACTCCATTTTTAAAACCGTTTCATGCTCAAACATTCAAAAAACCCTCTCAACCTACATATTTCAACTGTTTTATTACACTTACTTTATCATAAAAATGTCAAGGTCCGTACAGGTTTTTAGCGAAAAGAGGAAACAAAAAGGTAACAACAAAAAAAAGCTCCTGACAAATGTCAAGAGCTGTTCAAAAAAAGGTTATACCTTGAACAAACATCGCTCCGCTTCCGATTGCTCGTAAGCGTGCTTCATCCGCTCAAAAATATCCAAACCATGTCGATTCAACATTGGGACCATCGATAAAATACGCTCCTGAGGCGCATTCATTGGGAACAGTCGAGTCGAAAGATGAATGCGCCGTGCGTTCAATCGATATTGATCACGTTTTGCCTCGGCACGCATCTCATCTGCCAACCGTTCAAGAACGTGTCTCGACTTCGACTCAAATCGTCTGCCGTGACTGCGGGCTTCCTGGCTGACCGCCTCCGTGAGTGTCCGATACGCATATAGTTTCGCTTCGAACGCCTCATCATCAAACGGATGATCAGGTAGTGGTTGCTTCATATATTCCTCAAGTGTGACGCCTTCTTGTCGTAATTTCTTTTCATCGTTACTCGAGACGATTAAACCACCGAGGCGTGGTAAAAGTAGCGGCATTTTCCATCCAATCTCGTGGAATAACGGACGGAGTTGCAGCCAGTAGGCGATTTCTCCAGGACCAGCGACGTAACCAAGCGTCGGAAACAAATAGTCTTGCATAAGCGGTCGAGAGACGACGTTGTTTGAAAAGCGTTCTGGGTGTGCTTCAATTTCATTGAGCAATTCGGTCTCCGTGAATCGATGTCCACGTTTTGTCGTGTATACCGAGTCGATTTTTGTGAGCAGCTCACGCGTCCCGTCATGGTAAAAAAGATGCGCCGCCTCTTTATTTAACTCGACGGATGGCATGCCGTCTTCAAAGGCATGTTCGAGCGCTTGTTGCAATGCGTCATGTTGCTCAATCAGTCGACGGAACATTGGACGTTCAAGTGCGCGTACGTCTCTCGCGTGCGGGTCAAACAACAAAAAGTCGTTCCCTACGAAACGGCGCATCATTCCTCCAAAGAACTGCGCAAACGAATGACTTCCTTGAATGAGTTCAATCAACTCCTGATACAAACGTAATGTATGAGGTGTCTCCGTCTCGTTCAACAACACCCGTTGCGCCATTTGTACCAATTCAAGTTTCACTCGGTCGAATTCAAGCTCTCCTACAGATGCTTTCCCTGCTAGCGGAAGCGTGGATAGTGCATCTTTTTTTAACGTTCTCGAAAACGTCTGGGTCGTGAAGACATGATTGATTTCCGCGAAGTCATGATCTTCCGTCGCCATCCAGAAAATCGGAAGGACCGGTTTGCCGAGCTTCGCTTCCGCCTCTTTCGCTCGTTTGATGACCGCTAGCAATTTATATACAGCGAACAGAGGGCCTCCGTACACGCCGACTTGTTGACCGGTCACCATAGCATATGCTTCACGCTGTTCGAGCAAATCAAGATTCGCTGATAGACGTTCCGATAGTTCCCCGAACTGCCGTTGCTGCTGTTTTAAAATGTGGACGAGTTCATGGAGATGGTCGTATGAGCGTCCTGCAATCTCCGTTGCGCGCTTCTCGACTTCATCCATGCCTCGATAATCGAGCCAGCGCCCGTACCCTTCTTCAATCTGTATCATCGGGGATGTGGGTGCATATAGGGCATCAAATGCTTCTACCTTCACGTATAACAACTTCCTTTCAATCAATCAACGAATCATTTCTTGGGCCACGCCGATCGCAAACAAAATCGCATGCGTCGGGACTAGGAGTAAAAAGAGCAAGCGCCAGCCGTGGACGAACATCTTCGTGAACAACACTTCCTCATAACGAATCCGCTGCCAGATCGCATTGATCGGAAAGATGGCGCAACATGCCGCAAGCAATAGAAGAAACACTTCCGTCCCGAAGATGGCCTCAAGTAAAACGCCGCATGCATAGAACCAGAGTACGACCCCGGCATCGCAGGCGAGTTTGAATGAGTTGATTGATTTCGGCATAATTTTTCTAAGTATCATATACACCATAAACCATAAGATGAGTGGAAATGAAACGATATACACTAGCACGATGCGCTCGCTCCTATAATCAGTTTATGTAGCAGGGGGATAACTGTAAGTGAAATCTTCATTTGTTCGGCTTTCTCAATCACTGGTTTTAGAATCGCATCCACTTCTGTCGGTCGTCCCTCTTCAAGATCACGTAACATGGAAGAACGATTCTCGGCAGTGCGTTCGATGATCGACTCGATATAAGCATACGAGACACGCTTTGAAAATAGCGGCGTTAGTTCCTCGTAGATGGAATGCGCAATCTCACGATATGGCGCGTTTGCGAGCGCACCATTCGTAACACGGCATAGTGCTGTGATGGGGTTGATGATCGCATTCGCAAATAGTTTTTCAATCACGACTTGTTCTATGTCTTCTTCCCAGATGACCTGAAGGGGACTATCTTGAAGTGTGATTGGAAGGAGACCTGTCATGCTCCCGATTCGAATACGCCCGAGTCCACGATGCTCGATGGTGTTTCCTTGTTTCGTCACCCCGTGTTCGACGACACCTAAATGAAATCCACGTTGTTTCGCATAATCTAGATGGGCAATTCCGTTCGAGCAAATGAAGACAGGAACCGCTCCAGAGAGTCGTGCCGTAGCCTGTTCGACTTGATGGGCTTTCGTCGTGACAAAAAAGAGATCTTGGTCAGTTTCTTCTAATGTGGCACTAGATTGTAGCGATACATATGCTGACCCATTCGTCATACCCGTTCGTGTGATTAAAATCTTTTCAGGTGATCCGCTTCGTCCATATACCGTCACCTCATAATCATCAGCGAGCAAGGATGCCATCAATAGTCCGACCGCCCCGTTCCCGATGATGCCAATCCGTTTGATGGAGTTCATACATGCTTCCCTCCTGAATAGAACTATTTTCGCACAAAAAGTTTACCACATCTTTTCGCCATGACCCAAAAATGACAAACAAAAAAAGAAGTGACCTGATATCAGATCACTTCTTCTCGCATTATTTGCTTGTTACTTCTTTACCGTTGTAATGTCCGCAAGATTTGCAAACACGGTGTGAAAGTTTCATTTCGCCACAGTTCGGGCACTCGTTCATACCAGGTACGTTGAGTTTGAAGTGAGTACGACGAAGACGTTTGCGAGTTTTCGACGTTCTACGGAATGGTACTGCCATCGTTGTCCACCTCCTTGAAAAGTTAACCTTCCTCGTTCTCTTTTTTCGAGAACAGGTCGGCCAGTCCCGCGAATCGCGGGTCAATTTTTGGTTGGGCATCAGGCTGTTCGTCAGTGAGCGTCCAGCCTTCTCCTTCAACCTGAGTTTTGTCTGTTTCGTTCCCATAAACTTGCATCGGGACGTCTAACATGATGAGCTCTTTTACAATCGGTACAAGACTGATTGTATTTCCTTCTGGCAAATTCACGTCATCGAATTGCTCCGTATAACGCCCATTCTCCAAAAAGAAAGGCTCGAGCGATTCAATATCAAATTCATAAGTGACGTCTTCTAACGTTCGCGCATCTGGCAACGTCAGATCACCTTGAATCTTCAGATTGAATGTAACTTGATTAGATGTGAACGATGCATCCCCGTGCACATGCACCGGGCGAATCGAACGGATATCCGGATGGAGCTGAGTCAGCTCTGGTAGTTCTACCATCTCATCGATCGTAAAACCGTCACCCTGGTTTCGGAGCTTAAGTAGCTGTGCAATAGACCATTTCATCCGAATCACCTCAATTGCAACAATATGAATTATAGATAGGCCAACTTGTTTTGTCAATGTTTTTTCTTTACACTAAAATCAGTTGACGACGGCGCTTTGCCAAAGCGTACTTACTCATCTTACACCAATCCATACGACAATGCAAAGGAGTAAATCATGCAAAAGACGGCCATTATCGCAGAGTACAATCCGTTTCACAACGGACACTATTATCAAGCGCAAACCGCACGTCAAGAAACCGGGGCTGATGCCATGATTGCCATCATGAGTGCCCAGTTCACTCAACGAGGAGAACCAGCCTCATTCGATAAGTGGAAACGGGCAAGAGCGGCCGTCGAGAGCGGGGCAATCGATCTCGTTGTCGAACTACCGACCAAGTATGGGGTACAACGGGCGGATCGCTTCGCCATGTCTGCCGTCTCAATCGCCGAACAACTCCGATGCCAAACGCTATCATTCGGAAGCGAAAGCGGAGATGTCGACGCCATTCTTCATGCAGCACAGTCAAATGTCGAAGAGACACCTCTGTATAAAGAGGCACTCCACCAAGCACTACAAGAGGGTCATTCGTCGGCGCAAGCTTCAAGTCGGGCTTTCCGCACCGTCTATCCGTCGTTTGATTTGACACGCCCTAACAATATTTTGGCGTATCATTACGCCAAAGCAGCAAAGACGATTCAGTTACATACGGTGAAGCGTCTCGGGGCAGATTATCACGACACCTCACTCACAGACGTCATGTCGGCCACCGGCATCCGGGTCCATTACCTAGAAACGGGTGAAGTTCGTGCCGTTCCGGCATCGACAGAAGCGATGTTCCAGTCGCAATCGATGACGCATTGGGAACTGTTTTGGCCCGTCTTACAATACAAACTCCGCACGTTGCCGCTCCATACGTTGAGCGAGCTCGTCGGCATCGACACGTCCCTCGCACCTCGCCTTAAACGAGCCGGATTCGAAACATCGTTTGAACATGCCCTCACATCCGTTTCGACACGTCGCTATACACGCACATCGATTCAACGAGCGTTCGTGTCCATTCTTCTGCACTGGTTAAAAGAAGAAGCACCGACACGTTTTGATGATGTCCCCTACGTGAGACCGCTCGCGTTTAATGACATCGGTCGTGTGGCATTACGGGATGTGAAACAAGAATTGCCGCTCATCGGTAAGTACGATGAACGGCTCGATTTTGAAGCGCGTGTCACTGAGGCGTATCGACTGCCGCTTCATAACGACACATTAATCGAACACCGCCAGCGACCTCAGTTCATCTCTTCTAAATAACGGATTGCATCTTCGACCGTCTTGACAGGGACGACTTCTATGTCACTGTCGAGACGGTCACGCGATTCAAGCGCTTCCTCATAATTCGAACCGGCTGGGACGAAGAAGACTTCGGCCCCTTCCTCGTCCGCTGCGACAATCTTTTGCCACGCGCCTCCGATTGGTCCGACATTTCCTTCCTCATCGACGGTTCCTGTGCCGGCAATCCGCTTTCCATTCGCCAAATCGCCCGGCGTCAACTGGTCATAAATTTCTAACGTGAACATCAATCCTGCGGACGGTCCCCCGACATTTGTCAAAGCGACATCGACTTTAGGGTCTGCTGTGATCTCCTGGACAGGAAGTGGCTCATAAATACCAATCCCGACGCGGTCACCACTTTGGTCAATCGGTTGAATGAGCGTCTGCACGACACGTTCCTCCCCATCTCGCTCAATCGTCAACTCGACTTCATCACCAGCATCCGATTCCATCACCCGATTTAAAAAGTCCATACGTGTCGCAAATGACATGCCGTTGATTGCCGTAATGACATCGCCCGGCTTTAAGAGATTGGCGGCGAGAGAGCCCGGAATCGGCGCAGAGACATAAATCCCTTCGAAATCGACCGTCACTTCTTCGCCAGCGAGTTCAAATGCATATTGGATTGCCGCTTGTTGAGAGGAGTCCATCAAAAGTTGTTGACGTCTGTCGTAGTCCGCCTCACTTTCTCCATCGTATAAATAACGACTAGATAAATTGGCTTCTGTGAACGGTGTGACCCAACTCTCCACTAACCAAAACGGTGTCGCTCTCCGTTGTGAAATGGTCACCATCATCAGTTCCCCTTCATCCTTTTCGCCACCTTCGACGGTCAGGAACTCTTCAATCGACGTTGCCGCACCTGGTGAAGAGATGTAATAAGGGAGCGGAACGAAGAGAAATAGAAGAACAGTGACGAGCAGACCAAGCCCGATTTTTAGTGATTTCATTGTCCCGAACTCACTTGATACTTTTTACGTAACGCGACTTCGACTTGCTCTGGGACGAGTTCATTAACTGATGCACCATATTTCGCTACTTCTTTCACGATAGATGAGCTAAGGAATGAGTATTGACTGTTCGTCATCATAAACAATGTTTCCACGTTCTCATTCAATTTCTTATTGATTGATGCGATTTGAAGTTCGTATTCAAAATCAGATACGGCCCGCAGTCCACGTACAATCGTTGCCGCTTCTCGCTCCGCGGCATATTCGACGAGAAGTCCACCGAACGCGTCAGCCGACACGTTCGGAAGATGTGTCGTCACCTCTCGGATGAGTGCTAATCGTTCTTCCACATCAAATAGTGGGGCCTTGCTGGAATTTTCAAGGACGGCGACAATGACTTCGTCAAAAATCGCAGCTGCTCGTTCGATAATGTCTAAATGTCCATTTGTGATCGGGTCAAAGCTCCCCGGGCAAATCGCAATCCGCTTCATTTGTTTCACTCCTCAATCGATGCATACTCATAAAAACTGATGGTGATCACTTCTGAGTATCGCTGTTCTTTAATTCGTTCAAGTCGTCCGATACGTTCCGGCAATGTCACGTCACTCCCGTGTTCGCAGACGATGACGCCAACATCGATCAACATGTCAGCTTCATCAATCAATCGTAAGAAATTCTCGTGCTCTTCCGCATGATACGGGGGATCCATAAAGATCAGCTTAAACTGTTCTTTCTGTGCGCGAAGCTGTTCGAGCACCGCCTTGGCGTCTTGACGATACACGTTCGCCTTCTTTTCATAATGGGTCGCCCGCAAGTTTTCTTGAATCGTTTGCACGGCTTTCGGTTGACGGTCGACAAACACCGCTTCGTCACACCCTCTCGACAACGCCTCGATGCCAAGTCCACCACTGCCCGCATAGAGGTCTAACGCTTTCCCACCAGAAAAATAGGGTCCAATGATGTTGAATAACGATTCCTTTACTTTATCTGTTGTCGGCCGCGTAGCCGTTCCTGGGACCGCCTTTAAACGGGTCCCTTTTCGTTCTCCAGATATGACACGCATGTCTTTCCCTCCAGCAGAAAAGATGAAGGTGATGCCACCTTCATCTTTTTGTTTATTTCGATTTTGTCTCGTACGTTTCGGAAATGAATGGACGCTCGCTCCGAACGACCGCTTCCACGAACGGCAATGCCTTTACTTGTTCGAGTACAGCTTCATGACCTTCGAGGTCTGTATAAAGAAACGCATACTTCTCTCGTTTTGAGACAAAGTACAGATTCGCATAACGTCTTAACGCTTTCACTTGTTTCAAGGAATTCACGTATACGACGAAGCCAATCCGTTCATTCAACTTAGACGGCGCATCCACAACTTCCGCCTCCTCCGCAACTGCCACCACCGGAACATCCACCTTCGTCAAAGAATGGATTACCAGTCGGGACCTTGATTTTAGGAGAGACTGAATGAGCCAACAGTTCACTCACTTCCCCTAACAACTTATCCAAGCTTCGTTCCGCTTTTTTGAACGCAGCGATTTCCGGCTGAACGTCAAGACGACGTTTGATGAGATGCATCTCTTTTTTGATGCGGTCGTGGTCCGGATGGTGCTTCCCGAACCGCTGGACGTACTCATAGTCCTCTTTCATCTTTAGGAACTCGCGCTCGATTTCCTTCGCTTCTTGTGATGCGAGACGTGCCGCTTTCGTTTGAATATATGTTTGAAACGATTCGCTTGCTTCAATCAAATCGGTCAATTCTTCAGTTTGATCGAGCAGGGCAATCGTCTGTTCAGTGATTATCATACCCCTCACCCTTTCTGCCATGATTTTACCACAATTGTTTCCCTATGTAAGCAATCCACACTATAATTGAAGTTGACCGCAAGGCGTTCAATGTAGAAAGGAAGTGAATAGACGTACCCAGTGCGTCTGTATATGAAAAAAGTTTCTTTTAATATGATTCGATCAGCCGGAATCAAGACGGATTATGCGAAGCCTGAATATTATTATGATCAACTCGATAAAGTACGCGAAGCTGACCTCGTTTTGTTCCCCGAGTACTGGATGGTCAACTCCATCATTTACGGAATGAACAAAGCCATTTTCCCGTCTCCTGCGACATATCATCTCGGGCACGACAAAATCGAGATGACACGTGCCTTTAAAGCGACGTATCCTCACCGTATTCCGAAGACGCTCATTTACGGAAAAAATCCATACACGATTGAACGCGTGTTGGAAGAGTTCCACTATCCGTTCGTTGCCAAAAAGGCCAAATCCTCGATGGGACAAGGGGTATGGTTGATTAAGAACGACCAAGACTGGTTAGAGTATGTCGAGAACCATGATACGTTCTATGTCCAAGAGTTCATCCCAAATGATCGCGACTTACGAGTCATCATCATTGGTGAAGAAGTCGTCGGTGCGTATTGGCGCGTCAGTGAAGCGTTTTTGAATAACGTCGCCCAAGGAGCTAACTTCTCGTACGAAGACATTCCTGAAGACGTCGTCAAAGAAGTTCAAACGATTGCGAATACGTTGCACATCAATCACGCGGCGTTTGACGTTATCGTGACGGAAGAAGGATTCTATATCTTGGAATTCAACGTCTTTTTCGGTTCGGAAGGACTGCTCCCACTCGGGGTAAAACTCCCTCAAAAAATCGAAGAATATTTATCTACATTAAGCTGATCAATCGTTCATCTTTTTTTCACAATTTGAACACACGTTATTCCAAGAACGTTTTTGAATATGGTATGATGACATATGAGGTTTATTCGAAAAGGGGGATTATGATGAAATTTGAGCAGTTCCACATCGAGGGAAAAGAAATCCGTTTTGGTTTGCTCGAGACGATCATGGATCATCATCATTTCATCCGTGAAGGTGCTTGGGATTATGAGCGTGCCACGTATGATATGAAATATGAGAAACAATCGACTGGCGAAACATTCTATCTTCGCTTACCTGTATACGCTATTGAAGGTCAAATCGAAGATCGTCACGCTGTTGTTAAAATGCTTACACCGATTTTAGGGAAGCATTATTATCCACACGGTGTTGAATACGATGAAGTCTTCCCAGAAGAAATCGTCCGCGACTGCGAACGTCGCCTAAAAGCGCTCGCAGAGACACTAGAAGTCAAACCCCTTGCATAAGCAAAGGGGTTTTTTTGGCTATATCGGAGGTTCACAGCCCTTGAAGAATTCAATCTATCTTGAAAAAGAGAGTAACCGGTTATGCAACGGAGCATCACGCATCCAGTTAAAAATGATTCATCTTCCTGATTCAATTCATGAATTGGAACAAATGATTTTTTTTGAATCAATCCAAACTCTTTATATCTCAACTTATCAAATGAAAGATA
This sequence comes from Exiguobacterium sp. s189, assembly GCF_018617615.1. Taxonomy (NCBI): domain Bacteria; kingdom Bacillati; phylum Bacillota; class Bacilli; order Caryophanales; genus Exiguobacterium; species Exiguobacterium sp. s189. Next base: position 353,794 of record NZ_JACSKM010000002.1, read on the forward strand.
GAGATCTATTAGAGCCTCAAGCAATGAGTGATATCCGAACTCAATGGAACGAGTCATTCAGGACACACATCGTACTTTCCAATGAAGCAGATTTAGATGACTTTGAAAATGGATATTGCTTCTTCGCAGAACTTTTTCATGACCCACAAAAAAATAGGATATTAATCCTTTATCAAGCTCACTAAAAAATACGATTATAAAACAAAGCCCACAGAAGCAAATTCGCTTCTGTGGGCTTATATTAATCGGTCGCAATGATGGTCAACGTCACATCGACCTGACCGAGCAATAAATCAAATTGGTCACGAACGTAGCGATACAATCGCTCCGCCTCGACGAGTGGTAAAGATGCAATGATTCGATAATCATAATGGTCTTTCGATTGAGATACGACTTTCACTTCTTTTAAGCCGAACTCAATGGCGCTACATGCGATTAAATCTTCAATCGCCCGTTCTGCAATCGTCACGTCTCCGTATGAATAGTCATTCCCAATCACAGCCATCGTATCGTTCATGGTGATCACTCCTTTTCATTCGCGAGTACTTTAACGTCCTCCATGATAGATTCGATATCAACGGGTTCATCCCCTGCTGTCGCCATCTGAGCGACGGCACGAACATCATGATGACGGTCGATGACGTACATCGTCGTCGCATGCGTCACAAGCCCGCTGTTCGCCTTCGAATAATAAAATTGCAGCTGTCGAGTGATTCGGTCGATATCGACTTGATCTCCCGTTAACATCTTCCATCCTTCAGGCTCCGCCTGGAACGCTTCCCCGTAGTTTTTGAGTACGGGGACCGTGTCCACTTTCGGGTCGACCGTGATGGCGACGAGCTCTACGTCTGAACCGTATAGATTCTCTGCCTTCAACTCTTTCTCCAGCTTCATAAAATCACGTAGCGTGAGCGGACAAATATCAGGGCAGTTCGTATAAAAGAATGTGACAATTTTTACTTTTCCATTATCGGAATTGTATGTTTCTTCATTCAATGCGTTCGTCAATGTGAACGGGGTTGGCTCTTGGATGACCGGCAAGTCGTCTTGGTTGAAGAATACAAAATACACGGCTACTCCGATGACAACGAGCGTCAGGACAGTCAAACCGACCGTCATATAGCTATTCCGTTTCATACAACTCTCCCTCTCTATGGATCATCCTCCGATTATCGCGCGGAATACGTTCGTCGTTTCACCCGGGTCATATGCCACATAGAGAAGAATATAAACCGTCACACCTGTGATCGCTGTGAAGAACCAAATCACTGATGCTTTCGGTCCGATTTTACGGTGTTTCTCAATCTTGTTTTTATAACCGAGATACAAGGTGATCAAACCGAGGACGCCACCTGTAGTCGCGAGTAGGATATGGAAGATCATAAAGCCGAGATAGAACGGTTTGACAGAATCCGGTCCCCCAAATGCCGTGTTCCCGACAAAGATGGTACGTGAGACGTAAAGGATGAAGAACGTCGTCGCTGCAATCGCGGCCGCCGTCATCACTTTCTTATGTTTTTCGATGTTGCTACGGTCTTTTGCGATGATCACCCATCCGATGGCGACAAGAATCGCACTGATGACAATGAATGACACACTAATTAAGGCAAGATAGTTCATCAATGTTTCCCCTTTTGTTCTGTTTAATTTTTCTCGTTCGTTTCCTGCGGAGTGAATGACATGCCTTCATCCAGCGCAAGAGATTTTGTACGACGTACCCAACCGAAGAACGTCCAGCCGAAGAAGAAGCCGTAGACAATTTCTTGACCGAGTTTCATCAAGACGCCACCGAATCGCTGATCTTCGAGCGCACTGTTCGTCGCTCCCATGAGCGCCTCTAAGTTAATTCCCGACACGTCCCCATTCGGTAGACAGTATCCAAGTACCCTAGCGAACGTCTCCGGGTCCGTATACGCGTTATATAGCGTCGTTTGACTGAAGATGATGAGCGCACACGCTGGTGTTAACAACACTCCGTTGGCGATGATATACACCATTCGTTTTAAGTCAGACATGCCTTCCTCTTCGTCCGTCACTAGCGGAACGATGACCGGGTACCACATCGTCAAACTAAAGACGACTAATGCACCATGGAAAATGCGGTGTACGCCATAGTTCGTCAAGACATAGTCAAATACGACCGGCATGTGATAAATCGAGAACAATGCGTTGAATAAAATGAGCGCGATGAGTGGCTTTGTTAAAAATTTAAACGTTGGCCCAATGAATTTGAAGCTAAGTACTTTTTCAAACACCCAGTACGGTAGACCGTAAACGACGAGTGCCGGCGCCAAAATATAGACGAGCACCATTTGGAACATATGCACCGATAAAATGATATGTGCCAACACATCGATCGGACTTCCGAAACCGATATAATACAAGACAATCGCAAACAACATACTAAACTTTTGTAATAACGTGGTCGAGGCATATCCTCGCTTCGCCATTCTCTCTGTCACGACGGCGTATAACACATAAATCCCGACCATGAGCAATCCGAACAGCGGACTCCATAACGTGAGCCAATCAAATTGATTGAGCAGCTCCGACGTATTCCAGAGCATCCGTTCACCCCTTTTCTTTCTCTCCCTAACCTTTGAAACCGTTCACTTCAAGATTACTATTCATTCATTTTTGAAGTAAAGGAAAAAGGACCGAATCATCCGTGTTTCCACAGATGTTCAATCCTTTGTCACAATTACCAAATGAGTATGCGTAGTGCCGCAACCGTGATGATGGCGACGAAGATGCCTAACCACATCATGCCGACGATCCATGTGTTCCCACGGTTATTCATATGCATGAAGATATATAACTGTAGGAAGACTTGGATGACCGCCAAAATGATTAAGAAACCACCAGCTGCCCAGACTGGCATCAGTTCCGCATAAACGGCACCGAATGCCACGAACGTGAGTAAAATCATCATGGCAAAGCTGATCAACTGAAGTTGATACTCGCGCTTCGATTCTGCTTTTACTTCAAGTTCTAATTGTTTGTGTGATTCGTTCATTGCTCGTTTTTCCATATTAGTTCACCATCCCTAAGAGGTAGACGATTGAGAAGATGAAGACCCAAACAACATCGATGAAGTGCCAGTAAAGACTTGATACATAAAACTTCGGTGCGTTGTACACATCGATTGGACGGTTCCAGTTACGAATCAAGAGTGTCGTGATCCAAAGGAGACCGAACGTAACGTGCGCGCCGTGGAAGCCGACCAACGTGTAGAAGGCTGAACCGAATGCGCTCGACGTGAACGTGTGACCGATGTGGTAGTAGTGAATGAACTCGTAAATCTCAGCACCAAGGAATCCTGCACCAAGAAGGAGCGTCACAATCAACCAAAGCTTCATACGCCCTGGATTGTTTGCTTTCATGTTCATCATCGCAAGGACACTTGTCAGTGAACTTGTGAGGAGGAGCATCGTCATGATGAAGACGAGCTCCATTTCGAAAATGTTATACGAGCGTAACTCCTCTGGCGCACCAGAGTTCAAGAGACCAACGTATGTTCCAAAGAGCGAGGCGAAGAGGACTGTCTCTCCACCAAGGAAGAACCAGAAGGCCACATATTTATTTTTCCCTTCCAGCGTTGCTTTCTCTGGATTGGCCGGGATACCGGTCACTGGGTGTTTTTCAACTGCATGTGCCATTTATTGTTCTCCTTTCTCACGAATCGCTTTCAAGTCAGCTTCGACTTGTGACTTCGGAATGTAGTAGCCGTGATCGTCAATCCAAGAACGTAGGAACATCGAGACGAACGTCATCGCTAATCCAAATCCAATCAATGACCAACCGATGACTGCGTTATCCAAGTGGAAGATTGCTCCAAGTCCTGCGATAAAGAGGCCGAGTGACATGAAGAACGGAATGAGCGAGTTGTTCGGCATGTGGATGTCCGAAACTTCTTCAGCGACTGACACGCGTTTGTTTCCTGCCATTTTCTCGAGCCAGAACGTATCAAGTCCTTTAACGAGTGGCGTTTGTGCAAAGTTGTACTCTGGAGTCGGAACAGGAAGTGTCCACTCAAGCGTACGTCCGTCTCCCCAGTGATCTGGTTTGACGCGTTCTTTTGACAAGAAGGCTTTCACGACAGCGACAAGCAAGACGATCGTTGATACACCCATGAAGAATGCTCCGGCTGTCGAGAGCAAGTTAAGTGTATCCCAACCTTGACCACCGAGGTACGTGAAGACTCGACGTGGCATACCGAACAATCCGAGGAAGTGTTGCGGGAAGAACGTCAAGTGGAAACCGATAAAGAACAACCAGAACTGCCAGTATCCAAGCTTTTCAGAAAGGGCTTTTCCGAACATGAGTGGGAACCAGTAGTAAAGACCTGCGAAGAGACCGTATACAACCCCACCTACGATAACGTAGTGGAAGTGAGCGACAACGAAGTAGCTGTCGTGGTACTGGTAGTCAGCCGGTGCGACTGAAAGCATAACCCCTGTCATCCCACCAACGAGGAATGAAGGAATGAACGCGACTGAGTAAAGCATCGCCACGTTGAATTTAATTTGACCGCCCCACAGAGTGAAGAGCCAGTTAAAGATTTTAACACCGGTCGGTACGGCGATCGCCATCGTCGCAACAGCGAAGATCGAGTTCGCAACTGGACCAAGACCGACTGTGAACATGTGGTGAACCCAAACCATGAATCCAAGGAAACCGATGAGCATTGTCGCGAAGACCATCGTCGTGTAACCGAAGAGGCGTTTACGCGCAAATGTTGGAATGATTTCCGAGAAAATACCGAATGCCGGTAAGATCAAAATGTATACTTCCGGGTGACCGAAGATCCAGAAAAGGTGTTCCCAGATGACAACGTTCCCACCAAGTGCTGGGTCGAAGTATGCGGCTCCAAAGAGTCGCTCGAACATCAACATGAACAATCCGACCGTAAGTGGCGGGAATGCGAAGACGATCAATGCCGATGCAACGAAAGTCGTCCATGTGAAGAGCGGCATGCGCATGAGCTTCATACCTGGCGCACGCATGTTCAAGATGGTGACGAGGAAGTTAATCCCGGCCATCAATGAACCGAAACCTGAAATCTGAAGACCAAGGGTGTAGAAGTCTACCCCTGTTGCTTCCGGTTGTGTCGAAAGTGGGGCGTAAGCTGTCCACCCTGCGTTCGGTGCTGCTCCGAAGAACCAGCTCAAGTTAAGCATGACTCCACCGAAGAAGAACAACCAAAACCCTAATGAGTTAATGAATGGGAACGCGACGTCGCGTGCCCCGATTTGAAGTGGTACGACGGCGTTCATGAAACCGAATAGCATCGGCATCGCCGCTAGGAAGATCATCGTCGTCCCGTGCATCGTAATTAATTGGTTAAACGTTTCACCGCTGACGAAATCGTTCATTGGTTTAACAAGTTGCCAACGAATCAGTAATGCTTCAATTCCACCGAGAAGGAGGAAGAAGATTCCTGAGAACAAATACAAAATACCGATTTTTTTGTGGTCAACCGTCGTAATCCAATCCATGATGCCATTGTATTTACGCGATTGCTGCATTGCAGTGGTCTGTGCCACGTGAAATCCCCCTTTTCCCGTTAGTCAATCTTCTGCTCATACAAGAAGTCAACGAGTGCGTCTAATTCTTCGTTGCTGATTTGACCTTCATTGAAACCTGGCATGAGAGCCCCTTGTTTCTTCTTTTGCGGGTTACGAATCCACTCTTTCAAGTTGTCCTCGTTGTTTTCGAGGTAACCTGCGAGCCATTCGCGATCGCCGAAGTTCGTTAAACTTGGTGCAACTTTACCGCCGCCGTGACAGCTCAAGCAGCTTTGAACATACACTTCTTCACCTGTCGTCAAGTTCGTGTTGTCTGCGACGAGTTTCTCACCGTTCTCGTCTTGCTTGGCTTTCATGTCAGCGAGCCATTGATCATATTCTTCTTGCTCGAGCGCGATGACTTTAAAGTCCATAAGGGCATGTGACGGACCGCAAAGCTCTGCACATTTCCCGTAGTAAGTACCTGGTTCATTTGCATGTAACCACATTTCGTTATCAAGTCCTGGGTTCGTATCTGTTTTACCAGATAAAGCTGGTACCCAGAATGAGTGAATGACATCTTTTGATGTCAAGTTGATGCCGACTCGTTTTCCAACTGGGATGACGAGTTCTTGACCTGTCACAACACCTGCTTCTGGATATTCAAATTCCCACCAGTACAAGTTTGCTGTAACGTTGATTTCTTCTTCTTTTTTCGCTTCTTTCGCTTTCGCGAGTTCGACAGTCGTTGTGATTGTCGGAACAGCGAGAATGATGAGAAGGATAATCGGAACGACTGTCCAAATCATCTCAAGTGTACTGCTACCTTCAACTTGCTTCGGAATCGATTCATCTTTCCGACGGAACTTCATGAGCACGTACACGTAAATGACCGATACGATGATGAGTACGAAGAGCATGATCGCCAAACTGATGAGAATGATGCGGAGCTGAAGCTCAGCGCCTTCTCCCATCGGCTTCAATGCAGACAATCCCTCTTGACCGCAACCTGACAACAGGACTGCGAACATCATCATCGGGACGATGCCAAACAGAAGCTTCTTAAATGATTTCACAACAATCCCCACTTTCTCCCAAAATGATGTGTAATGGTTTTCTATATAGTGAGTGCGATCACCAGAGTGCTGTCAAAATCAGCGCGATAATCCACACGACTAAATAAATTAATGAATAGAAGAACATTTTGTTTGCCCACTTAATTTCGTCCTCGGCATTGAATCCTTTCAATCCGAGATACAACCAGTAGCCCCCTAAACCGGCTGCGACTGTCAAGTAAACAAGACCATAGTGCATAAATAAGAGCGATGCCGGAATCAGCGTCGCAATCCACCAGATGATTTGCCGTTTTGTGATGGCAAATCCGTTCACGACCGGAAGCATCGGAATGCCTGCCGCTCGATATTCTTCCGTGCGTCGCATAGCGAGCGCTAGGAAGTGAGGTGGTTGCCATAAGAACATGACAAGAAACATGAGCCATGCATCGATATGAAGTGCCGGGTCGAGCGCTGCCCAACCGATGAGCGGAGGAACGGCTCCTGAAATACTACCGACGACCGTATTGAGCGTACTCGTACGCTTCAGCCACATCGTATAAATCACGACATAAAAAAATGCCCCGATTAAACCGAATACAGCGGCGACGTACGATACAAGGAGCAATAACAGAGTTCCTAACGCAAGTTGTGTCAATCCGAGGAGTAAAATCTTCTCCCCTGAAATCTTGCCGGTTACACTCGGTCGATTGTCCGTACGATCCATTAAGTAATCGATATCTCGGTCCACAAAGTTGTTTAGGTAACAACTCCCCGAAATCACGAGTGCGCTTCCTAACATCGTTAATAAGAGCTGTGGCCAAACTTCAAACAAATAAAGGACTGGCGTATCGCTCTGATACGTCGCTGCCACGAAGAAACCTGCAAACACCAACATCAAGTTAGCGCGAACGATTCCCATTTTCGCTAAGGCGACGTAATCTCGGAATGACGTTGACTCTGTATATTCTACATCTACAGTCATTCCTGGGTTGACTTTTGTCATACTGACCCCCCCACATAATCACGAAATCCTCGCATTCTCTTCACAGAAAAAACACAATATGAACAAAATACACTTAACTCTCTACAAAGATACCACATTTTTTTATAAAATACGCCCTTTATGCTTGTAAAATAGCGAGTTTTTTGTGTCAATAGTGTGATATTTGTCACACCTTATGTGCCTTACTAATATTAGAATAACGTTTTTGATAACGATTGCAAGCTTTTCCATTTCGTTTTTTGAACGGAAAGCCGTATAATAAGTATGGCGAAAAAAATATAAATAAACAAGGTACATTTTTAACGGATTTTGATTAGAAGCAGGTGGTATTGCATGCATAAAAAACTCGCGTTTTTCTCAGGGTTTGTCACCCTCGGAATGATGCTTGTCCTCATCATGGGTGGAACCGTGACGAAGACAGACTCAGGGGATGGTTGTGGAACAGACTGGCCACTCTGTCACGGTAAGTTGATTCCGACCAATCCAAGTGTTGAGACGATGATCGAGTACAGTCACCGCGTCGTCTCGGGAATCGAAGGTCTCTTGATCATCGCGCTCGCCATTTGGACGTTCATCGCGGTCAAACATCGTGTCGATGTAAAAATCTTTGCGTTTCTTGCATTTATCTTTATGCTCATCCAATCGATCATCGGAGCAGGGGCGGTTATTTGGCAACAATCAGATGCCATCTTGGCCCTTCACTTCGGGATTTCTCTCGTCTCGTTTGCATCGCTACTCATTTTGACGATTCTATTATTCGAAGGTGACCGGGAGCATAAAGTCGTATCCAAACGGTTGAGATCTCATCTTTACGGTCTTTCGATTTACACGATGATCGTCGTGTACACAGGAGCCTATGTCCGTCACCTCGGTGCTACATACGCTTGTGTCGGTTGGCCGATTTGTGAACAAGAAGTATGGACGTTTGAGTCTTATGTTCAAATGGGTCACCGTGTGATGGCTGGACTACTTGTCTTGTACACATTGTATGTCCTCTATCTTGCTCGAAAAGAGATGAATCGATTAATCGAACGCGGCATGATGGCGTCCCTTTTCTTCATTCTTCTTCAAGTCGGGACTGGCGCATGGATCGTACTCGGCGGGCATGCCACATATGTGCCGCTCCTCCATGCATTCTTGATCACTTGTTACTTCGGCATCCTGTCCTATCTCGCTTACCACGCGTACCGTTCGACGGACCGACAAAGTGATTCACAATTGAAAGACATGAATGGGTAAGTAAAAAAAGCGCCGCGGCGCTTTTTTGTTTACAATTCTGTGAACTACTCGCCACTTATTTGCTTCGCAAATTGAAGTGGGAGCTTCTTGGGAAGACCGTGCTCTTATTAGCCACGATTGTTTACCAAGCTCGTCGGGCAGTCCCTGCCCTGAAGGATTGTCAGTCGACCAACATCAATAGGTTGATGCTCGCGTTGATGTCACGGTCATGATGCGCGCCACAGGCACACGTCCATTCACGGACATCCATCGCCTTCTTCTCGCCTTTTACGCCGCAAGTGGAACAGATCTGCGTCGATGCGAACCATTGATCCGCCTTGATGAGCGTCCGTCCGTAGAAGTTTGATTTGTACTCGAGTTGCCGGACGAACTCGTACCAACTGACATCTGCAATCGATTTGGCTACCTTATGGTTCCGCATCATGTCCTTCGACTTCAATGTCTCCACGACGATGACTTGGTTCTCGTCAACGATCCGTCTCGACAGCTTGTGAAGGAAGTCCTTGCGTTGGTTGGCAATCTTTTCGTGTTTCTTAGCCAAAAGTAATTTGGCCTTTTCACGGTTCTTGCTTCCGATCTTCTTTCGCGACAGCGCCTGTTGCGCCTTCTTGACCTTCGCCTCGGACTTACGAAGGAAACGTGGGTTTTCGATTTTCTCCGATACCATCGCGTCGTTCGTCATGACG